>JAZGAE010000069.1:0-31515 GCA_036475545.1 Alphaproteobacteria bacterium | reverse complement strand
AGGCGGCGGCGAGCCGCATCCGCCCCAGGGGCCATCCCCGGACCGTTTCGCGCTTTCCCCAATTCTGTGAGTCACCGGACCGTCGTGCGGATCGCCGGCGGTTCAGCCGCGCGGCACGTAGAAGAGGGTTCCGAACCAGTGCCAGCGACCCTCCGCACCGGGGACCGTGCAGTTGATGCGCGAGCGTCCCGGCGGAAACGGCGCCTCGAGCCGCACCTCGACGCGGCGCTCGCCCAGCCGTTCGTGATACACCCTTCCCTCGCTCGAGGTATAACACGTAAGGCGGTCCAGGTTGGCGATGCTCGGGTCGACCGTGAACCCGAACGGCGGCGGATTCTCCTTGAGCAGCGGGTCGGACGGGGTGACCTCGCTCACCGGAAGCGGAAGCGCCCGCACGCGTAAGCGAAACTGCCTGATGTCGCCATACGTCTGGTTGAGTGCGAAGCGGGGCAGGTTGAAGAAATCGGATCCGCCGTGGGCGACCCCCGAGTGCTGCCCCAACGCGAAGCGATAGCCTGCCTCGATCACCTTGTCACGGACGGCGTGGCTCGTCTCGCCATAGGGATAGGCGAAGATCTTGGGCGCCCCGCCGAGTTCGGCCCGGAAACGCGCGCCGGAGCGCGCGATCTCGCTTTCCACCTTGTCGAGGGACGCGCTCACCATGTGTAGATGAGAGGCGGTGTGAGCGCCGATCGTAACGCCGGCGGCGGCCAGTTCGCGGATTTGGGCCCAGTTCATGAAGGCCGGGCGGCCTCTGTCCACCGAATCGGTGGCGACGAAGACGGTAAAGGGAAACCCCGCCGCGTTCAGGCGCGGCCAAGCCTCCGTGAAGACGGAGAGATACGCGTCGTCGATGGTGATGCCGACGGCCCGTTCGGGCAGCGGTGCCCCGGCCGCGAGTGCGTTCAAGATCTCAGGCACCGGCAGGACCCGATAGTCGCCGCTCCCGAGCTCCTCCAGATGCTCCTCGAACTGGTCGAGACGGATATTCGTGGAGGGAAAGTCCGGTTCGCCGAAACGGTGATACATGATCACCACCGCGCCGTCGGCCGCCGGCGCTTGCCACGCCGGCCAGGCCCACAGTAGCGCGGCGAGGGCAGCGGCCAGACACCGCATCCGGCGGCGGGGCGCTTGAGATGGCGTCAAATCGGGCACCGTCCAAGGGTTCGCTGGATCGCAGACCATAGTCCAGTCGCCCTGCCTTGGCCAGATTGCGGGGCTATCGGCCGTCGCCGAAGCGGCTTGCCACGGCGGGCCCGTGGCGTCAATTAATTGGGGCCGCGCCACGCGCGCGGTTAGGCGCGGGGTGCAACGCCCGGAATCGAGATCGCTCACGGCCCGCCCGCGGGCGCGCCGTGAGCGAAGCCGAAGGAGGCGCGAGTTGACCGAGATCCTGAGCGAAGGCGGGCTGGACCTGCTGTTCCGCGAGGCCCGGACCCACAGCGTGTGGCGGGGCAGGCCGGTAAGCGACGGCCTGCTCCAGGTGGTGTACGACTTGGCCAAGATGGGGCCGACGAGCGCGAATTGCAGCCCCATGCGGGTGGTCTTCGTCAAGTCCAGCCAAGCGAAGGAACGCCTCAAGCCCGCGCTCAGCGAGGGCAATGTGGAGAAGACCATGGCCGCGCCCGTGACCGCCATCGTCGCGCACGACCGCCGCTTCTACGATCTTCTCCCGAAACTCTTCCCCCATACCGACGCCCGGTCGTGGTTCGCGGGCGACGAGGAAAAGGCCGCGCTCACGGCCTTTCGCAACGGAACGCTCCAGGGAGCGTATTTCATCGTGGCCGCGCGGGCCCTGGGGCTCGACTGCGGCCCCATGTCGGGATTCGACAACGCCAAGGTGGACGCCGAGTTCTTTCCCGACGGACGCTACAAGTCCAACTTCCTCTGCAACCTCGGATACGGGGATGGCTCGAAGCTGCGGCCGCGCAGCCCGCGCCTCGAGTTCGAAGAGGCGTGCCGGGTCATTTGACCATAATGCCCGCCCGCGCGGCGCCGCTACATCAAGCTCGCGGGCACCTCACCGTCGCTCACCAGCGGGTAACGCTTGGGCTGGAACAACTGATAATGCCACCACTCGTTCCTGTAGTAATCCCAGCCCACGGTCGTCATCAGGCCGAGCAAGACCATGCGGTTCTCGTGCTCCTCGCGCGAAAGGCCGGCCGCGCCGTGGTGTGCGAGCGGCGTGAAATCGTCGAACCCCGTGCCCATCTCCAGCTCGCGCCCCGAGGTGTCGACGAGGGTGAGATCGACGGCCACGCCGCGCGAATGGGGGGAGCCCACGCGCGGATCGGCCAGGAAGTCGGGGTCGGGGCAATGGTTCCACAGCGCCCGCTGGGCCTGGGCAGGGCGGAAGGCGTCGAAGACCTTGATCCTGAATCCCAGCTGCGCCGCGAGTATGATGGCGCGGGCCAGCAGGTCCGCCGCGTCGGCGTGGAGGTAGCAGAGGGCCCGCCGGTAAATGGGCCGGCCGGTGATGTTGCGTTCGGTGGCATAGGCGAGTTCCAGCTCGACGTCGTATTCGGGCGCGGCGATCTCGACGAGCCTCATCGGCATGGCGTCCCCTGGTTGGCGGGCCGTTATTCCTAGCATGACGAACCTAGCGCGCCAAAGCCGGAGAACCCAGGGCCCGGCGCCACCTGGCCGTCACGCGATGGCGGCTCCGGCGCCGAGGGAACGGGGCGGACCGTGAGGATCCTCGCCCTCGACACGGCGCTGGCCGCATGTTCGGCGGCGGTGTGGCGGGACGGCGAGATCCTCGCCCGCCGCATGGAGACGATGGCCCGCGGCCAGTCCGAGGCCCTCATGCCGATGGTGATCGCAGCCGTGGCAGAAGCCGGTGTCGCGTTCTCGGAGCTCGACCGATTGGCGGTCACTGTGGGCCCCGGGTCCTTCACCGGGCTCAGGATCGGGCTGGCGGCGGCGCGGGGCATGGCGCTGGCCCTGGGTCTTCCCGTCGTCGGCGTCACCACCCTCGAGGCTGTGGCCTACGGCGTGGAGGCGGAAGCGCGGGCGGGGCGCAGCCTGCTGGTCGCGCTCGACGCCGGGCGGGCGGATTTGTATCTCCAGATCTTTGGCGCCGATCTCTCGGAAAACACTCCCGTCTCCGCCGCCCTCCCCGGCGCCGTGCCGGCCATGCTGCCGGAGGGCCCCTTGGTGGTCGCGGGAAACGGCGCTGCCCGCCTTCGCGACGTGCTCGGCCGGCGGGCCGACATCCGATTCGCCGAAGGGCTCGGGCTGCCGGACGCGGCGCAGGTGGCGGCGATCGCCGCAACGCGCGGCCCCGCCCGGGCGCCCGGAGACGGGCTCGAAGCACCGGCGCCCCTCTATCTGCACCCTTCTTACGCCAAGCTCCCGAAGCGCGGCGAACGGCGCTGAACCGCGGGCCCGAGGCGCCGGGGCGGCGCGGCAGCCCGCTGCTCCCGCCCGAGCTAGCGCTTGCGGACCACCATCCGGTACACGGTCTTGGCCCCTTCTGCACCGTCCTCTTCGGGCTCGAGGCTCACCACCTCGTGGCCCTCCTCGCGGACGGATCTGGGCACGTTCTCCAGGGGCTCGCCCGAGTTCAGGCGAATCTCGGCGACGGCGCCGGGCTCCATGCGCTCCAGCAGCAATTTGGCTTTCACGAAGGTCAACGGGCAGACGTCTTGCGTGATGTCGAGAAAGTATCTGCCGACATCTGTGTTGCCGACGATGTTGTTTTTATTATTTGCCACGTGTCGTCATTGCAGAAAAGTAATGCGGAACTTATATAACATTGGTTATTCTAGCGGAGGTGGTAACCCGATGCCCGATCAGTCAGAGTCACGCGACCTGTTGGCCCTCACGGCGAGGATCACCGCTGGCTATGTGTCCAAGAACACGCTGCTGGCGAGCGAGCTTTCCAAGTTGATCGAACAGGTTTACGGCGCCCTCGCGCAAGTGGGCCGTGAAGCCCGAGCGGCGCCCCGTCCGCAACCGGCGGTGCCGATCAAGAGGTCGGTGACGCCCGATTACCTTGTTTGCCTCGAGGACGGCAAGAAGCTGAAGATGCTCAAGCGTCATCTCAAGACTGCTTTCAATCTGACGCCGGGCGAATACCGCGAGCGCTGGGGGCTTCCGCCCGATTATCCCATGGTTGCGCCCAACTACGCAAAGCAACGCAGCCGCCTTGCCAAGGAGATAGGTCTGGGGACCATCGCCCGCAAGCGGCGGCGGGCGCCCAGGGGCTCGGTCTGAAAGGGCCAGGGCGATAGGCTTGCGAGGGTAGTTCTATTATCCTTGGACCCGGCGCATGATTTGAAACGGGATGATGCGGCATGCCTTCGCGCATCGAGCGGATATGCCTCGAGAAGGGGCTGAAAATGACGGAGCAGCGGCGAATCATCGCCCGTGTGTTGTCCGAAGCCGATGATCATCCCGATGTCGAACTCCTGCACCAGCGGGCGAGCGAGATCGACTCCCGCATCTCCATCGCCACCGTTTACCGGACGGTGCGGCTGTTCGAGGAGGCGAACATCTTGGAGCGGCGCGAGTTCGGGGATGGCAGGTCCCGTTACGAGGCCGCCAGCAAGGCGCATCACGATCACCTGATCGACCTGAAATCGGGAAAGATCATCGAGTTCCGCAGCGAGGAAATCGAGAAGCTGCAGCGCAGGGTGGCCGAGGAGCTTGGTTACGAGCTCGTGGATCACCGGCTCGAGCTCTACGGCATCGCTCTCGGCCAGCGGGCGAAGAGATCCGGCGACGATTGATCGCGGCTCGCGAGGCGCCTGCGGCGACGCATCGCACGGCAGTGACACAATCGGCACGGACACGTCATGGTCGGTGTGACAAGGTTTGGGAAATGGAGGTTCATCGCCAGTCGGGTCCGGCAGATCCGGCGGTGAGCGAATTGCGCGCGGGCCGTTTGGAGGTACGGCTTGCGGATTCGGGGGCCGCGATTGACGCTGCCCAGGCGCTCCGCTACCGCGTCTTCTACGAGGAGATGTCGGCCGTTCCCACCGGAGAGATGGCCGCCCGCCACCGCGATTTCGACGACTTCGACGAGATCTGCGACCACTTGCTGGTGATCGACCACGGCCGCGGCTGCGGGCCTGCCGCGGTAGTCGGCACCTACCGCCTCTTGCAACACGACGCGGCCAACCGCCACGGCGGCTTCTACTCGGCCGCGGAGTACGAAATTTCCAACCTGATCGGCTACCCGGGGCGGATCCTGGAGCTCGGCAGGTCGTGCGTCGACGCGGCCTACCGCAACCGGGCGACGATGCAGCTCTTGTGGCGGGGAATCTCGGCTTTTGTCTTCGAACGCGACATCGACCTCATGTTCGGTTGCGCGAGCCTTCCCGGCACGGACCCCGAGGCGCTGGCCGTGCCGCTTTCGTACCTCTACCACCATCATCTCGCGCCCCCCCGGCTGCGGGCCTGGGCATTGCCTGACCGCTATGTGGACATGAACCTGCTCGGCCCCGAAGCGATCGACCCGCGCAAGGCCGTGGGTGACCTTCCGCCGCTGATTAAGGGCTATTTGAGACTGGGTGGATTCGTCGGGGACGGCGCCGTCATCGACCATCAGTTCAACACGACCGACGTCTGCGTCGTCGTCGAGACGGGCCGCGTCGCGGAGAAGTACGTCAGGCACTACACGCGAACGGCCCGCGAGCTCCGCGTGCCCTGACCGTCATGGGGTCGGCCTTTCGCGCGCTCGTCCGCTCCGCACTCTTTCTGGGGTGGACCCTCTTGCTGCTCCCGATCCAGGTGGCTGCGGTGGCGCTGCGTCTGCCCTTGGCGGTCACCATCCCGCTCGTCTATCATGGCGGCTGCCTGCGCATTATCGGGCTCAAGCTGGAGACCCACGGCCGGATGGCGCGGGTCCCGGCGACGCTTTTCGTCGCCAACCACGCCTCCTATCTCGACACCGCGGTACTCGGAGCCCTCATCCCCGGTTCCTTCATAGCCAAGCGCGAGATCGCCGGTTGGCCGCTCTTTGGCCTCATGGCGAAACTCCAGCGCTCGGTCTTCGTCGACCGCGGTACGCGCCGCGACATCCACGCCCAGAGCCAAGAGCTGCGCCGGCGGCTCGAGGCGGGCGACAACCTCATCCTTTTCCCGGAGGGGACCAGCAACGATGGCAACCGTACGCTGCCCTTCAAGAGTGCCCTTTTCAACGTGGCCGAGTTGGAGACCGGGGGGCGCCCGATCACCGTCCAGCCGGTATCCGTCGCCTACACGCGGCTCGACGGCCTGCCGCTGGGGCGGGGCCTACGCCCCTATTACGCCTGGTATGGCGACATGGAGCTCTTGCCGCATATGTGGAAGATGCTCGGCCTCGGCACGGCCACGGTCGAGGTCGAGTTCCACCCACCGGTGACGCTCGCTGAGTTCGACTCGCGCAAGACGCTGAGCGACCACTGTCGCCGGGTCATCGCACACGGGCTGGCGAACGCGATCTCGGGCCGGCCGGCCGGCGAGGAGGAATCGCAAGGATCAGCCGGCGCTGCCGCGGCGCCCGCGGACGCCCTGGGCCGGACCGAGGCGGCCTTGACACGGGGGGGCTGAGTGCTAATTCTTTGAAAGGTTTCCGATCCGTTCCGGTTTTTGAACCGACCCGGTCCGGGGTGCCGTAGGGTCCGCCAGGACTGCGAATTTGGTGAAAAAGCTCTTCATCAAGACATACGGTTGCCAGATGAACGTGTACGACTCCGCCCGCATGGCGGACGTCCTGGCGCCGCTCGGCTACACGCCGGTCGACGAGCCGGACGACGCCGACATGGTCATCCTCAACACCTGTCACATTCGCGAAAAGGCGGCGGAAAAGGTCTATTCCGAACTCGGCCGGCTCCGCAGCCTCAAGGACCGAAAGGCGCGGCAAGGGGAAGGGATGGTGCTGGCGGTCGCCGGCTGCGTCGCCCAGGCCGAGGGCCACGAGATCATGCGCCGGGCGCCCTGCGTTGACATCGTTTTCGGCCCGCAGACCTACCACCGGCTCCCGGAGATGGTGGCGCGCGCCGCCCGCGCCGCCGACCGCACCCGCGCCGCCGACCGCAACAGGGTGGGCCGCGGAGATTGCGGGGACGGACGCGGTCCCAGGCTCGGCGTCGTAGACACCGAGTTTCCGGTCGAGCCGAAGTTCGACTTCCTGCCCGAACCCGGGGCGAGGGGGCCCTCCGCCTATCTCTCGGTGCAGGAAGGCTGCGACAAGTTTTGCACCTTCTGCGTCGTGCCCTACACCCGCGGGGCCGAGTACTCCCGCCCGGTGGCGGATGTGGTGGCGGAGGCCCGGCGGCTGCTGGATCGGGGCGCCCGCGAGATCACGCTGTTGGGGCAGAACGTCAACGCATACCATGGCGCGGCCCCCGGGGTCGTCGGGCGTGAATGGGGGCTTGGCCGGCTGATCTTCGCCCTCGCCGAAATAGAGGGACTCGAGCGAATTCGGTACACCACTTCGCATCCCCGTGACGTGGACGACGAGCTCGTTGGCGCCCACCGTGACGTGGACAAGCTGATGCCGTATTTGCACCTTCCGGTGCAGTCGGGCTCCGACACGGTGCTCGAGGCCATGAACCGCCGCTCCACGGCTGAAGACTACCGGCGGGTGGCGGACAGGCTCAGGGCCGCCCGCCCCGACATCGCACTTGCGTCCGACTTCATCGTTGGCTTCCCCGGGGAGACCCGCACCGACTTCGAGGAGACGCTGCGTCTCGTGCGCGACGTCGGCTTCGCCCAGGCCTATTCCTTCAAGTTCAGCCCGCGGCCCGGAACGCCCGCGGCGAACCTGCCCGGCCAGGTTCCGGAAGAAGAGAAGGCGGCCCGGCTTGCGGAGCTCCAGGCACTGCTTAAGGCTCAGCAGACCGCTTTCAACGCCGCCTCACAGGGACGCGTCATGCCGGTCCTGTTCGACCGGAGGGCCACGCGGCCGGGTCAGCTCGCCGGGCGCAGCCCCTACATGCAGGCCATCCATGTCGAGGCCCCGGACTCGTACTTTGGCGTCATCGCGGAGGTCCGCATCGAGGCAGCCTTCGCCAACAGCCTGTCGGGACATCTCCAGACCGCCGCAGGGCGCGCGCGTCCGTGGGAAAGCCTGGCGGTCGCGGGAGGGCCCCCGGCGTGACGCCCGCCACCTCCAGGAGCGGTGAAGAGCTGATCCAGATCCAGTTCGACGACAATCGGCTGCTGCAGTTGCTTTACGGCGAGCATGATCAGCATCTCGCCCGTATCGAACAAAGGCTTGGCGTGTCCCTGGTGCCGCGGGGCAACCAGCTCGCCATCGCGGGCTCGCCCGAGGCCGTCGCCGCGGCGCGGGCGGCGCTGAAGGCGCTGTACGAGCGGTTGACGCGGGGGCTGGAGGTCGACGCCGGGGAGGTCGACGCCGCCGTGCGGATGGCCGCCGACATCGCGGAGACGGAGGGCGAGGGCGGGGCGCTCGGCGCGTTCGCCACCGGGGCGGTCACGATTCGCACCCGCAAACGCGAGATCACGGCGCGCTCACCGCGGCAGGCCGCGTACGTGCGGGCGCTCAAGGACTACGGACTGGTGTTCGCGTTGGGCCCGGCCGGAACCGGCAAGACCTATCTCGCCGTCGCGATGGCGGTATCCATGCTGATGAACGGAAAAGTGGACCGGATCATCCTCTCGCGCCCGGCGGTCGAGGCCGGAGAGCGGCTCGGCTTCCTGCCCGGGGATTTGCGCGAGAAGGTGGACCCATACTTGCGCCCGCTATACGACGCGCTTCACGACATGATGCCCGGCAACCAAGTGGTGAAGCGCATGGCCGAGGGCGACATCGAAGTGGCGCCGCTAGCCTTCATGCGCGGGCGGACGCTCTCCAACGCCTTCATCATTCTCGACGAGGCCCAGAACACCACGCCGGGCCAGATCAAGATGTTCTTAACCCGGATGGGGGAGAATTCCCGCATGGTCGTGACCGGTGACCTGAGCCAAGTGGACCTTCCGTCGGACCAGCGTCCCGGCTTGCGCGACGCCGTCGAGGTGCTGAGCGAGGTGAAGGGCGTGGCCTTCATTAATTTCACGGACGCCGACGTCGTGCGTCACCCCCTGGTCACCGGGATCGTGCGCGCCTACGAGGCCCGTGAGCTCAAGGGCAGCATCGGCGCCGGCGCGGACCCCGAGAAGCCGGAGGAGGGCGAAACGGGTGGGAAGAAGGAACAAGGCCTAGCCGCGCCCGAAGGGCCCGGTGCTCGATCCCGCCATGACGCCCAGTGTTGAAATAATCGTCGACGTGCGATCGCCCGAGTGGAAGACGGCAATGCCGGGGATAGACGCCTTATGCCGGCGCGCAGCCAAGGCCGCCCTCGCCGTCGCGAGCCGCGGGACCGGCGTTCGGGGCGGACGCGGCCCCGATCTCGGCGCGGGCGCGATCGAGCTCAGTGTGGTGCTGGCGGATGATGGTTTCGTGCGAGCGCTGAACCGCGAGTATCGCGGCAAGGACGAGCCCACCAATGTGCTCTCCTTTCCCATCTGGGGGCCGAGTGGGCCAACCGGGGGCGCTCGGGGACCGGAGAGAGCCGTCATGGTCCTCGGAGACGTCGTCATCGCCTATGAGACCGTGAGGGCGGAGGCGAAGTCGCAAGCCAAGCGGATCGAGGATCACCTGTGCCACCTCGTGGTGCACGGCGTGCTGCACCTGTTGGGTTGCGACCACGAGAGCAAGCCAGAGGCCCGAGACATGGAAGCGCTCGAGGTCTCCGTATTGGCCGGTCTCGGCATCGGTGACCCCTATGCGCCGCGGTCCGCGGCAAGTACCGCATGAGGGGCCACTCGACCGACGGGTAACGATGAGCGACACACCATGCAGTAGCCAGCCCCGTGAAGGCGGGGCGAGTGCGGGCCGATCACCCCTCGATGGCGTTCGTCAGTGGATCCGCGGGCTCTTGCGGGCCAAGGACAAGGCCAAGCTTAAGGAGGAAGAAACGCTCCGGGCTGCCCTAGAGGACCTGATCGAGGAACGGGCTGAGACCCAGCAGGCCGTCAGCCCACATGAACGGGTGCTCCTGACCAATATCCTCAACCTGCGCGACATCACGGCCCATGACGTCATGGTGCCCAGGGCGGACATTGTCGCGGCCGACATCGACACCCCACTCGAAGACTTGGTTCGGTTGATGAGCGAGGAGGTTCACTCGCGCATTCCCGTCTATCGCGAATCGCTGGACGACGTCGCGGGAATGGTCCACATCAAGGACGTGCTCGGCTGGACCGGCCGGGAGACGGCCTTCAAGCTGCCGCGCATCCTCCGCCAGGTCCTGTTCGTGGCTCCCTCGATGCGGGTCCTGGACTTGCTTCTGGAGATGCGCCACCGGCGCATCCACATGGCGCTGGTTGTGGACGAGTACGGGGGGACCGACGGTCTCATCACCATCGAGGACCTGGTGGAGGAAATCGTCGGCGAGATCGAGGACGAGCACGATTCCGGCGAAATCCCGGTGATGGTCGAGGGCCCCGACGGGTCCGTCGACGCAAGCGCCCGCACCACGATTTCCGACTTCGAGGAGCGCGTCGGGCCCCTTTTAACGGATTCGGAGCGGGAGGAGGACATCGACACGATCGGCGGCCTAGTCTTCGCGCTGGCCGGTCGGGTGCCAAGCCGCGGAGAGGTGATCACCCATTCCTCGGGCGCGGAATTCGAAGTCCTCGAGGCCGATCCCCGCCGCGTCCGCAAACTGAGAATCCGCAATCTCCCCGCGGCCCCGGCCAGCGCCGGGAACGGCCCCGGATGATCGCGGCCAAGCACGGCGACGGGGAATTGGCGGCCCGGGCCGGAGGAAGCCGCCAGGTCGCATGACCGAGTCGCTGCGGCCGTCGCTTCTCGTTTTCCACCGGATGGGCCAATGGACGTCGGCCCTCGAGGGGTGGCGGCGCTGGGCCCTTGCCGCCCTCCTCGGGATCGCCTTGAGCGCGGCGCTGCCGCCCGTCTACGCGCTCCCCCTCCTGTTCGTCGCCTTCACCGGGCTGATGTGGCTGATCGACGGCAGCCGCAACGGGCGCGCCGCCGCGGCCATCGGCTGGTGGTTCGGCTTCGGCCACTTTCTGACCGGCATCTACTGGATCGCGCTGGCGTTTTTCACCGACGCCGAACGGTTCGGCTGGATGGCGCCGTTCGCGCTGGCGGGGCTGGCGGCGGTCTTGGCCGTCTTTCCTTCAGGCGCGACCGCGCTCGCGTGGTGGGCCAAGCGGCGGAGCCTGGTGCAGGGCGCCGGCCGGGTGCTGGCGCTGGGGATCGCCTGGACGGTCGCGGAATGGCTGCGCGGCCATCTCTTCACGGGCTTTCCCTGGAATCTTGGCGGCTACGCCTGGGCCGTCTCGGACGCCATGATCCAATCCGCCGCGATCACGGGCGTCTACGGTCTGAGCCTGCTGGCGGTGGCCTGCGCGGGCATGCCCGCGACCCTCGGCGACCCTACGCGCTCGCGCCTGCGCGGAGTCTTGCCGTCGGGCATCGCCGCCGCGATCCTCGTCGGCCTTTGGATCGCGGGCGCAGCGCGGCTCGCCGATGCCGGGCCCGCGGGGGCCGGGGCCATGGTGCCGGGCGTGGGCCTGCGCCTCGTTCAACCCAACATCGATCAGAGCGACAAGTGGCGGGCGGATTTGCGCGAGGCGCACCTGGCCCGCTACCTGGACATGACGATCGCCCCGGGCGCGCGGCTTTCGGCGGCCGGTTCCCTGGAAGGCGCGCCGGTGACCCACGTCATCTGGCCGGAGATGGCCGTACCCTTTTTCCTGGAACAGGATTCCGCGCGCCGCGCCAGCGTCGCCGCCGCCGTCCCTGCCGACGGCCTCGTCGTCACCGGCGCGCCGCGGGTGACGCCCCGGGGCGAACAGCCGTTCCGCGTCTGGAACAGCATCCACGCCGTGGACTCCGAGGGCGCGATCGTCGGCACCTACGATAAGTATCACCTCGTCCCCTTCGGCGAGTACCTGCCGCTGCGCCGGTACATCGCCCCCTTCCTCGATGTCAGCAAGATCACACAGGGCTCGGTGGATTTCTCCGCCGGGCCGGGTCCCCGCACGCTCCGGCTTGCTGGCCTGCCGCCGGTGAGCCCGCTGATCTGCTACGAGGCCATCTTCCCGGGCGAGGTGCTGGATGCGGACGACCGTCCCGCATGGCTTCTCAACCTCACCAATGATGGCTGGTTCGGGATATCCTCCGGCCCCTACCAGCATTTCGAAAGCGCGCGGCTGCGGGCGGTCGAGGAAGGCCTGCCGCTCGTGCGGGTGGCGAACACAGGAATTTCGGGCGTTATCGACCCCTACGGCCGGGTCCTCGCCGTGCTCGGCCTGGGCCGCGCCGGCGTGATCGACAGCGGGCTGCCTGCTCCCCTCGCCGATGCCACCATTTACGCCCGCCTCGGCGACTGGGTGCTGATCTGCCTGCTGATCGCGGCCGCCGCGCTGGCGGGCGCCGTCGCGCGCCCATCTTGACAGGACCCCGGGCCGTCCCTCCCGGGACGGGCCCGATCTCTTTCCCATCGCCTGTTGACCGGATGCGGTTGACCGCATTCCATCGTATGCACTATAGATCACCGGTGCCTACGGTTGTATGCAACCGAGGCGTGCGTTTCCCGGGGCCGGCAACCGATGGATCCGGCGGACGGGAGTTTCGGTAAATCCTAAAGGATGCCAGGTCCAGAATGATGTCCAAAGCCCGCCGCAGCCCACCTTCACCGCCGCTTTCGCGCACCGGCAAACCCAACCCCGTCGATATTTACGTTGGCAGCCGCGTGCGGCTGCGGCGCACCCTTCTCGGCATGAGCCAGGAGAAGCTCGCCGGCGCCATCGGCCTGACCTTCCAGCAGGTGCAAAAGTACGAGCGCGGCGCCAACCGCATCGGAGCGAGCCGCCTCTTCCAGCTGAGCCGCGTGCTCGAAGTCCCGGTGTCGTTCTTCTTCGACGACATGCCGGCGCTGCCCAGCGGTGGCGGCGCGGCAGGCGCCCCGGGGCTCGCCGAGCCGTCGGGCCAGCCCTATGAGCCCGACCCCTTGGCCAAACGCGAAACCCTGGAGCTCGTTCGCGCCTATTACAGGATCGCCCAGCCGCAGGTTCGCAAGAAGCTCTTCGATCTGGTCAAGGCGGTGGCCGCGGCGGGGTTGCAGGACGCCGGCGATCGGCCCTCCAAGCGGTGAGGCGTGGCTGTCGCCCGGAGATGACGGAGGCCCGCCGCGGCGCGGAAACCTCTTGACGACACACCCAGAGGCTGCAACATGAGCCCGCGCCGTGCTAGCTGCGCGGGGGGTGGCAGCCGGTTTAAGGCGGATCATCCCCGCGAATAAGAACCCAGACGCTATGGGCGTAGAAGTGGGCTGACGCCCGCCTCCCGACCGACGCCCCGGTCGGGCGAGCCATATCTTTAGGGGGCCGGCTTTGGCAAAGCGGGATTACGTCTTCACGAGCGAGTCGGTTTCCGAGGGGCATCCGGACAAGGTCTGTGACCGCATCTCCGATGCCATCCTCGACACGTACATCGGCGCCGACCCTTACTCCCGCGTCGCGGTCGAGACCTTGGCGACCACCAACCTCATCATCCTGGCCGGCGAAGTGCGCGGCCCCGCATCGATCACCGAGGAGCACCTCGTGGAAGTCGCGCGCCACGCGGTGCGCGAGATCGGGTACGAACAAAAGGGCTTCCACTGGAAGCACGTCGAAGTGAACGTCTACATCCACGCCCAGTCGCCCGACATCGCCGTGGGCGTGGACGCCGCCGGCAACAAGGACGAGGGCGCGGGCGACCAGGGGGTCATGTTCGGCTTCGCCTGCCGCGAGACAGACGTTCTCATGCCCGCGCCCATCCATTACGCCCACTCCATCCTGCATTCGCTGGCCGAGGCCCGGCATTCCGGCGCGGCTCCCGACATCGGCCCCGACGCCAAGAGCCAGGTGACCCTCCAGTACGTCGCCGGCAAGCCGGTCCGGACCATGGCGGTGGTGGTCTCTACCCAGCACAGCGAGCGCATCGACCAGGACGAGGTGCGCGAAATCGTGCGTGTCCATGTCGAGAACGTCCTGCCCGAGGGCTGGATGTGCGACGACGAGCACTTCTACGTCAATCCGACCGGAAGGTTCGTCATCGGCGGTCCGGAAGCGGATTGCGGCCTGACGGGCCGCAAGATCATCGTGGACACTTACGGCGGAGCGGCCCCCCACGGCGGCGGCGCCTTTTCCGGCAAGGATCCGACCAAGGTCGACCGGTCGGCGGCCTATGCCGCCCGGTACCTCGCCAAGAACGTGGTCGCGGCCGAGCTTGCCGAGCGATGCCTCATACAGCTTTCGTACGCCATCGGGGTCTCGCACCCGATCTCCGTCTTCATCGATACCCAGGGCACCGCCGAAGTCTCCGAGGAGAAGCTCTCGAAAGCCCTTCAGGAATTGATGGACCTCAGCCCCCGCGGGATCCGCGAGCACCTCGACCTGAACCGGCCGATCTACGCGCGCACCGCGGCCTATGGCCATTTCGGTCGCCCCCCGGACCCGGACGGCGGGTTCTCCTGGGAGCGCCTCGATCTGGTCGAGGACCTGAAGGCGGGATTCGGGGGTGCCTGAGCCTTGCCGTTCATGACCCCGGCTGCGATCGAGCGCCAGCGCATCCCGTCCGGCAGCCGCCGGGGACGCCCGTTGCGGCCCGGCCAACGGGCGCTTCTCGGCGAATTGCTGCCGCGACTCGCCATCGCGCCCCCGGCCGCCGGCGAGCGGCTCGATCCCGGCGCGCTTTTCGCCGAGCCCAAGCGCGACGTATGGCTCGAGATCGGCTTCGGCTCGGGCGAGCACCTGGCGTGGCAGGCCCGCGCCCGTCCCGACGTCGGCATGATCGGCTGCGAGTTTTTCGTGAACGGCGTCGCGCGCCTACTGGCCCACGTCCGCGACGACGGTCTCGCCAACCTCCGCGTGTTCGTCGACGACGCACGGCTCCTTCTGGAGGCGCTCCCCGAGGCGAGCATCGGGCGCGCCTTCCTGCTCTTTCCCGATCCCTGGCCGAAGAAGCGGCACCACAAACGCCGGTTCATTTCGCCCGAGACCCTGGAACTCTTGGCCGCCGCGCTCGAGGACGGGGCGGAGCTACGTCTCGCGAGCGACGATGGGCCGTACGTCCGTTGGATCCTGGAGCGGACGCTGACGCACGCCGCTTTTGACTGGCTCGCGGAAACGGCGCAAGACTGGCGCGAGCGGCCCGGGGACTGGCCCGAGACCCGCTACGAGGCCAAGGCCCGCCGTTGCGGCCGCGCCTGCTATTACTTACGCTTCCGCCGCCGGTCCCGGCGCCCGTGCGGCTCGCGCCGGCCGACCGCGGCGGCGACCGCGGCGGCGTTAGAGAAGGGCGCCCGCGCCCACGTGACGGCGGCGGAGAAAACCCCTTGAATATCGCGGGATTTTGAATAAATCTTAGACATCATTCACGTAACCAGACTAAGAGTTGGTTTTTGGATGGTGGGCCACTGGCCCACTTTTTTGTTCTTGCTTCTTTTTGTCACGGATCTGCGATGGGGCAGGCAAGAGAGCGCGACCTGCCGGGCCGGATCGAACGCGTGATCGCGCCGGCGATCGAGGCGATGGGTTACGGCATCGTGCGGGTCCAGATTACGGGTGGAGCGCGGAGCGTGCTTCAGGTGATGGCCGAACGCGAGGACGGCGCCCCGGTGACGTTGGACGATTGCGCCACCATCAGCCGGACGATTTCGGCGCTGCTGGACGTCGAGGATCCTATTCCGGGGGCGTACTCCCTGGAGGTGTCCTCGCCGGGCATCGACCGGCCGCTGGTCAAGAGGGGCGACTTCGCGCGTTTCGCCGGATTCGAGGCCAAGATAGAGACCCGTCGCCCGATCGACGGCCGCAAGCGTTTCCGCGGCAAGCTTCTCGGTCTTAGCGGGGATGCCGTGCGGATCGCGCTTGCGGACGGAGAGGCCGAGATTCCCTACATGGAGATTTGCCGCGCCAAACTTGTCCTGACCGACGAATTGCTCGCCGCAGCCGGCGGGGCCTGACGGATCCGGAGGACGCAAGGAGGAAGGCCGGAAGAAGGATGGAAACCGCAACAGAACATGGCCGCATGGAGCTCGTTCAAGTGGCCGACGCCGTCGCCCGCGAGAAAGGCATCGATCGCGAGGAGGTGCTCGAGGCGATGGAGCTGGCGATTCAAAAGGCCGGTCGCTCCAAATACGGCCACGAATACGACATTCGCGCCGAGATCGACCGCGACACCGGCAAGATTGCCCTGCACCGCGTTCTCGAGGTAGCGGAGCCGGTGGAGAACGAGGCCACCCAGATCTCTCCGGAGGAGGCCAGGGAGCGCAACCCCGACGCCCAGATCGGCGACTTCATCAGCGAGCCCCTGCCGCCCATCGACTTCGGCCGCATCGCGGCCCAGACGGCCAAGCAGGTGATCGTCCAGAAGGTCCGCGAGGCGGAGCGCCAGCGCCAATACCAGGAATACAAGGACCGGGGCGGCGAGATCGTCAACGGAATCGTCAAGCGGGTCGAGTTCGGCAACGTCATCGTCGACCTAGGCCGCGGCGAGGCCATCGTCCGCCGCGACGAGTTGCTCGCCCGCGAAACCTTTCACCGCGGCGACCGCGTGCGCGCCTACATCTACGACGTACGGGAGGAGCTGCGGGGGCCGCAGATCTTCCTCTCCCGCGCCCACCCGCAGTTCATGGCCAAGCTGTTCGCGCAGGAGGTCCCCGAGGTTTATGACGGAATCATCGAGATCAAGGCCGTCGCCCGCGACCCCGGAAGCCGGGCCAAGATCGGCGTGCTGTCCAACGACTCCAGCATCGATCCGGTGGGCGCCTGCGTGGGCATGCGGGGCAGCCGTGTCCAGGCCGTGGTAAGCGAACTCCAGGGCGAGAAGATCGACATCATTCCGTGGTCGCCCGACATCG
Organism: Alphaproteobacteria bacterium; assembly: GCA_036475545.1. Lineage (GTDB taxonomy): Bacteria > Pseudomonadota > Alphaproteobacteria > DATDPM01 > DATDPM01 > JAZGAE01. The sequence continues at coordinate 14,650 of JAZGAE010000069.1, read as the reverse complement.
CCACCTTCGTCGTCAACGCGCTGGCCCCGGCCGAGGTCACCAAGGTGGTTCTGGACGAGGACACCCATCGCATCGAGGTCATCGTCCCCGACGATCAGTTGAGCCTCGCCATCGGCCGGCGCGGCCAGAACGTCCGGCTGGCTTCGCAGCTTACCGGGTGGGACATAGACATTCTGACCGAGGCCGAGGAGTCCGAGCGGCGTTCGGAAGAGTTCCGCACGTGCTCGCAGATGTTCATCGAAGCGCTCGATGTCGACGACGTGATCGCGCACTTGCTGGTCACTGAAGGCTTTTCCTCGGTCGAGGAGGTGGCGTTCGTGCCGATCAAGGACCTAGTGGAGATCGAAGGCTTCGACCAGGACATCTCCGAGGAGTTGCAGGCCCGCGGCCGTGCCTTCATCGAGGAGCAGCAGGAGGCATTGACCCGGCGCTGGCGCGAACTCGGCGTGGCCGAAGAGGTGGCGGCGCTGGAGGGGCTGACGCCGGCGATGTCGGTGCAGCTGGGCGAGGCCGGGATCAAGACCCTCGACAATCTGGCCGACCTCGCCAGCGACGAGTTGCAGGAGGTTTTGGGCGAGATCAAGTTGATCGGCGAGGAGGCGGACAAGATCATCATGGCCGCCCGCGCCCACTGGTTCGAAGGGGAAGAGACCACCGCCGGCGAAGAGGGCACCGAGGTTTCCGGCGAAGCGGGCGCCGAGGCCGGTGGTGAAGAGGCGGCCGGGGAGGGCCCAGAGGCAGCGGGCCCGGCTGCGGGCGAGGAACCGCCCCCTGCCGCGCCGGAAACTTGATATCGGAGTGGTTTGGCCCATGTGGGAGGCGGGCATGGCCGAGGCGGGGAACGAGGCGGCTGGCGCCGCGGGGGCGGGCCGTGGCCGTGGCCGCCGAGACTCCTGGCGCGTCGAGACACGGCGCCGATGCATCGTCACGGGTGACGTGCGGCCCAAGGACGAGCTCGTCCGGTTCGTCCTCGGACCCGATGGCGTGGTCGTCCCGGACGTGGCGGAAACGCTGCCGGGCCGGGGTTTGTGGTTGACGGCGCGGCGCGATATAGTGGACGCCGCCTGCGCCAAAGGGCTTTTCGCCAAAGCGGCGCGGCGCCACACCGAAGCCCCGGCCGATCTGGCGGACCGGGTAGAGGCGCTGCTGGCACAGCGCTGCCTGGAGACCCTTGGGTTAGCGCGACGATCGGGGCAGGTCGCGGTGGGATCGGAGAAGGTGCGCGCCACGCTGAAGGCGGGCAAGGCCGCCGTTCTGGTGGCTGCGGGCGCGGCGGGAGGTACCACCCGCCTGCATGCCCTGGCGCCGCACCTGCCGCTGGTTACCCTGTTGAGCGGGACCGAGCTTGGATCCGCCCTTGGGCGCGACCCGTTGGCGTATGCGGCGCTCGCCCCGGGCCGCCTCGCGGAGCGGCTGTTGCGGGAGGCTTCGCGCCTCGCGGGATTTCGCGCCGCCGCCGAATCCGGCCCGCGCGCCGCGGCTGATTCGAGGCGGGTGGCCCGCCGGAGGGTTGAGGGTTAACGAACGGTCGAAAGACGAAGGAAGTCTGGTTTTACATGTCGAGCAGCAACGAACAGGAAACGAACAAGACCCGGCGCTTGTCCAGGCCGGGACGGCTTGAGCTCAAGAAGACGGTCGAGACCGGCCAGGTCCGGCAAAGCTTCTCTCATGGCCGCTCCCGCGCCGTGACGGTCGAGGTCAAGCGCAAGCGCACCTACGCCCCGGCCGACGGCGGCGGCATGCGCGAGGTCGCTATCGAAAGCGGGTTAGCACCGGAGTCGGCGACGGCGAAAGCCCCTGAGCCGGCGCGCGAGCCCGAGTCCGCGGCGACCGAACGGGCGGCCAAGCTGCGCCAGCCGGTGATGTTGAGGGCGCTCACGGAGGAGGAGAAGGAGGGACGCGCCCGCGCCCTGCACGACGCCAAAGCGGTGGAGGAAGAGGCCCGCCATGAGGCGGTCGAGGCCGCCGAGCGCCGAGCCGCCGAGGAAGCGAAAACCAAGGCCGACGAGGAAGAGGCCCGCAGGCAGGCGGCCGAGGAGGAGGGCACCCGCAAGCTCGCCGAGGAGACCGAGGCCCAAAAGCTGGCCAAGGAAGCCGTGAAGCGGCAAGAGCCCGGCGAGGAGGAAAAGCCCCTCTCGGATGCCCGGGCCACGGCAGAACCGGGGGCCGAAGAGGAAGCGCGGCCGCGGCGCGGTCGGGCGGAGCCGCGTCGGCCTGCCTCCGAGAGGCGCGAAGAGCGGCGCCGGCGGGAAGGAAAACTTACCATCGCCCAGGCCTTGGAAGGCGGCGCCCAGGAACGTATGCGTAGCCTTGCCGCGGTCCGGCGCGCCCGTGAGAAGGAGAGGGAGAAGGAGAAAGTCCGCGCCGCCAAGACGGAGCCGGTGGGGAAGGTCAGGCGCGATGTGGTGGTGCCGGAGATGATCACGGTGCAGGAACTGTCCAACCGCATGGCCGAACGCGGCGCCGACGTGGTCAAGGCGCTCATGAAGATGGGGATGATGGCCACCATCAACCAGTTGATCGACGGCGATACCGCGGAACTCATTGCCGCCGAGTTCGGCCACAAGGTCAAACGCGTTAGCGAAGCGGACGTGGAGATTGGTCTCAAGGGGGCGCCCGACGAAGGGGTGGCGCTCCAGTCCCGGGTGCCCGTCGTCACCGTTATGGGCCACGTCGATCATGGCAAGACCTCGCTCCTGGATGCGCTCCGGGAGACCGACGTCGTGAGCGGGGAGGCCGGCGGCATCACCCAGCATATCGGCGCCTACAAGGTCCGGCTGCAGTCGGGGCGGGAAATCACATTCCTCGATACGCCGGGCCACGAGGCCTTCTCGGCCATGCGCGCGCGCGGCGCCAATGTCACCGACATCGTCGTGCTGGTGGTGGCGGCGGACGACGGCGTCAAGGATCAGACCATCGAGGCGATCCACCACGCCCAGGCGGCGAAGGTTCCGATCATCGTCGCCATCAACAAGATCGACAAGCCGGAGGCCAACCCGGATCGGGTCCGCAACGAGCTTCTTCAGCACGGCGTGGTGCTCGAGGGGGTTGGTGGCGACGTGCTGGACGTCGAGGTCTCCGCCAAGGAGCACCGCAACCTGGAGAAACTGGAGGAGGCCATCCTGCTTCAGGCGGAGGTTCTCGAACTCAAGGCCAATCCCGATCGTCCGGCGGAAGGCGTCGTGATCGAGGCCAAGCTGGAGCGCGGCCGCGGACCGGTTGCCACGGCGCTGGTGCAAAGGGGCACGCTGAGGGTCGGCGATATCTTCGTCACCGGTCCCGAATGGGGCCGGGTCCGGGCGCTCGTCGACGACAAGGGATGCGGCCTGGACGAGGCCGGGCCGTCCGTCCCGGTCGAGATCCTGGGTCTCAACGGCACGCCCTCGGCGGGGGACGACCTCGCCGTGGTCGAGAGCGAAGCTCGGGCGCGCGAGATCGCAAGCTACCGCGAACGCCAGCGTCGCGCGGCCGAGGCCATGGCGCGCGGGCGCGGCACCATCGAGCAGATGATCATCAAGATCCAGGTCGGCGAGGCCAAGGAGCTGCCGATTGTCGTCAAGGGCGACGTCCAGGGTTCGGTCGAGGCGATCCTCGGCAGCCTCGCCAAGCTGGAGACCGAGGAAGTCAAGGTGCACGTGCTCCATTCGGGCGTCGGCGGCATCAACGAATCGGATGTGACGCTGGCCGCTGCCTCCGATGCGACGGTCCTGGGATTCAACGTCCGCGCCAACGCCCAGGCGCGCGAGCTGGCGCGGCGCGACGGCGTCGAGATCCGCTACTACTCGATCATTTACGACATCATCAACGACATCAAAGCGACGCTCTCCGGGATGCTGGCGCCGACCATAAGGGAAAAGACCCTTGGCACGGCCGAAATCCGCCAAGTGTTCGCCGTCAGCAAGGTGGGCAAGATCGGGGGCTGCAAGGTCACGGAAGGATTGGTGCGCCGCGGTGCGAAGGTGCGTCTGCTGCGTGACAGCGTCGTGATCTACGAGGGAACGATCGGAAGCCTCAAACGCTTCAAGGAAGAGGTCAAGGAAGTCAAGGAAGGCTACGAGTGCGGCATCGGCCTCGAGAACTACCATGACATCCAGGACGGAGACGTCATCGAGTGTTTCGAGGTTGAAGAGATCGCCCGCTCGATCTAGGGCGCCAGCGGGCTGCCGCCGCCGAGCGTACCCGCGCCCTTGAGACCACCGAGGAAGAAATGACACGACTGCGCGGAAAGGCGCCGACCCAGCGTCAATTGCGGGTCGGCGAGGAGCTTCGCCATGTGCTCGCCGACATGATCGAGCGCGGCGAGATGGCGGATCCGGACTTGCGGGACGTGCCCATCACGGTGACCGAGGTGCGGGTGAGCCCGGATCTGAGGGAGGCCGAGGTGCTCGTCACGCCGTTTGGTGGCGGAGACGCGGAGGCTTTGCTGAAGGCGCTCGCCCGCGCGGCGCCCTATTTCCGCTCGCAGGTGGGGCGGCGCGTGCGGCTCAAGTACACGCCGCGGCTGCGTTTCGAGCTGGACACGTCGTTCGAACAGGCCAACCGGGTCGAGGCGTTGCTCCGCAGGCCGAGCGTCGCGCGCGACCTGGTCGGCGAGGGGGGCGGCGAACCGCAGCAGGAGGCGACACGGCAGAAGGGGTCGCCTGGCGATGAGTAATAGACGGCGGCCCGATCGGCCGATCCACGGCTGGCTCGTCATCGACAAGCCGAAGGGCACGACGTCGGCCCGGGTCGTGGCCCGCGTACGGAGGCTCACCGGCGCCACCAAGGCCGGCCACGGCGGCACCCTCGACCCGCTCGCGAGCGGGGTTCTTCCGATCGCCCTGGGCGAGGCGACCAAAACCGTGGCCTACGTGATGGACGGAACCAAGGCCTACCGCTTCACGGTGCGCTGGGGCGAGGCCCGCGACACCGACGACGCCGACGGCGAGGTGACCGCGGAGAGCCCGGTGCGCCCGGGCGAGGCCGAAATCAGGGCGGAGTTGGCTCGGTTCCTCGGCGAGATCGAGCAGATCCCGCCCACTTACTCGGCGGTGAAGGTGGAAGGCCAGCGGGCCTATGCGCTCGCGCGCGCCAACGAGAGCTTCGCGCTCGCCCCGCGCGTGGTTCGAATCGACCTGATCGAATTGGTGTGCATGGACGACGACGATCACGCCACCTTCGAGGTCGAATGCGGCAAGGGGACGTACATGCGGGCGCTGGCGCGCGACCTTGGGCAGAGCTTGGGGGCGTTCGCCCATATCGTGGCGCTGCGCCGCACCGCCGTCGGCCCGTTCACGGAGGGGCAGGCGATTTCTCTAGATTCTGTTGGTGCGCTGGGGCATAGTGCCGGCGCATTCGAGCACTTGCTCCCGATCGAGACCGCGCTGGTCGACATCCCGGCACTGGCCTTGACCGAGACCGAGGCCCGTTGGCTGCGGAGCGGAAGGCCCGTTCCGATGCTTCGGGCGTCGGACGTTGAACGCATCGACGGATTGCACCCAGGAACGTCCGTTTGCGCCATGTCTTCCGGCAAGCCGGTGGCGGTGGCCCGTTTCGACAAGGGGAAGCTCCGCCCGGTGCGGGTTTTCAACCTGTAAGCCGAAGGAATAAGGACGATGTCGATTGCCGCCGAGCGGAAGCTGGAGCTGGTCAAGGAATACCGCGTCAAGGAAGACGACACCGGCTCTCCCGAGGTCCAGGTCGCGATCTTGAGCGAACGCATCCGCAACCTCACCGAGCATCTGAACACCCACAGGAAGGACCATCATTCGCGGCACGGGCTCCTGCTCATGGTCGGCCAGCGACGACGCCTCCTGGATTACCTCAAGCGCACGGATCAGGATCGCTACACAAGCTTGATCAAGCGATTGGGGCTGCGGCGTTAAGGGAGCCGCTCTCCTTGTCCCGGGCATTGCCAGGGCCCGGTCGGGGCGAGTGGGCGCCGGCGATGGGGCCCGAGGCGCGCGGAAATCGGCCACAGGTGCCCGCCGCCGCAGCAAGTACCCGGAGGCCGGCTTGGGGCCGCGCCGGTTCGGGTGTCGAGGGTCGGGACGGCGTCCGAACCGGGCCTGGCAACCGATATGGGCGTTGTTTTGGCGGGATCGCTCGCCGCGCCCCTTCGGCGGCGGTGTGGAGGCGCCACGAGGCGCCCGCCGCGACGGGACGCACCAGAGATGTCCGATGTGAAAGGATAGAGAGATAATGTTCAACGTCACGCGCAAGGAGATCATGTGGGGCGGCCGCAAGCTGGCCTTGGAGACGGGCAGGGTTGCCCGCCAGGCCGACGGTGCCGTCATGGTCTCCTACGGCGGCACCACGGTTCTGTGCACGGTGGTCGCGGAGAAGACTCCCAAGCTGGGACTCGACTTCTTCCCGCTCACTGTCAACTACGTGGAGAGGACTTACGCCGCCGGCAAGATCCCAGGTGGCTTTTTCAAACGCGAAGGCCGCCCGACCGAAAAGGAGGTTCTCACCTCCCGCCTCATCGACCGGCCTATCCGGCCGCTGTTCGCGCCGAATTTCCGCAACGAGACCCAAGTCGTCTGCACCGTTTTGAGCCACGACCTGGAGAACAACCCGGACATGGTCGCGATGATCGGCACGTCCGCGGCGCTGACCATCTCCGGCATACCCTTCATGGGCCCGATCGCCGGCCTCCGGGTCGGCTACATCGCCGGCGAGTACGTGCTCAACCCGCGAATCGACGAAATGCCCAACACCGAGCTCGACCTTGTCGTGGCGGGGACCACGCAGGGCGTGATCATGGTCGAATCCGAGGTGCAGGAGCTCTCCGAGGAGATCATGCTCAATGCCGTCATGTTCGGCCACGAGCAGATGCAGCCCGTGATCGCGGCCATCGTCGAGCTGGCCGAGGCATCCGCCAAGGAGCCCTGGAAAGTACCCGGGCCGCCGGAAGGGGTGGACGCGGTCAGGGATCGGGTGCGCGAGCTTGCCGAGGCGGACCTGCGCGCGGCCTACGGCGAGACGGCGAAACAGGTCCGCCAGGAAATGATCGCGAAGGTCAGGACGCGGATCCTGGAGGCTTTCATCGAAGAGGAGGTCGATGCGGAGTCCGTTCCCGGGCTTTTCAAGGAACTCGAGAAGGAGATCGTCCGCGGCAACATCCTGAAGACCAGCAAGCGGATCGACGGACGCGGCACAACCGACATCCGCCCCATCAGCTGCGAGGTCGAGGTCCTGCCGCGGGCCCACGGCAGCGCCCTGTTTACTCGAGGCGAGACCCAGGCGCTGGTCGTGACCACGCTCGGGACCGGCCAGGACGAACAGATCATCGACGCGCTCGAGGGCGACTATCGCGAGCACTTCCTGCTGCACTACAACTTTCCGCCTTACTCGGTCGGCGAGGTTGGCCGGTTCGGCTTCACCAACCGCCGCGAGGTGGGCCATGGAAAGCTGGGCTGGCGCGCCATCCGCCCGATGCTTCCGAGCAAGCTGGACTTTCCCTATACCACCCGCGTCGTTTCGGAGATCACCGAATCGAACGGCTCCTCCTCCATGGCCACGGTGTGTGGCGCGTCTTTGTCGCTGATGGACGCGGGCGTTCCGATCAAGCGGCCCGTGGCCGGCATCGCCATGGGGCTGATCAAGGAGGCCGACGGTTACGCGGTGCTCTCCGACATCCTTGGCGACGAGGACCATCTCGGCGACATGGACTTCAAGGTGGCCGGCACCGAGAAGGGGGTGACCTCCCTCCAGATGGACATCAAGATCACGGGCATCACCGCCGAGATCATGCGCATCGCCCTCGAGCAGGCGCGCGAAGGGCGCCTCCACGTCCTCGGCGAGATGAACAAGGCCTTGGCGATGTCCCGCGAGGAATTGAGCAAGCACGCCCCGCGCATCACCATCATCCATATCCCCAAGGACAAGATCCGCGAGGTCATCGGCACCGGCGGGAAGGTGATCCGTGAAATTTGCGAAGTCACGGGAGCCAAGGTGGACATCGAGGACGACGGCACGGTCAAGGTCGCGGCGGTCGACAACAAGGCGGCTGAGGCCGCGATCGACTGGATCCGCAACATCGTCGCCGAGCCGGAGGTCGGCGTTATTTACCAGGGCAAGGTGGTGAAGATCGTCGACTTCGGCGCCTTCGTGAACTTCTTGGGTCCGCGCGACGGGCTCGTCCACATCAGCGAACTCAGCCCCCACCGGGTGAAGCAGGTCACCGACGTCATCAAGGAGGGTGACATGGTCACGGTCAAGGTGCTGAGCTTCGACGACCGCGGCAAGGTGAGGCTCAGCATGAAGGCCGTGGATCAGGAGACGGGCGAGGACCTGACCAAGACCGCCTGAGCGCGGCCGCTCGCCGTGGCCGCCGACGGCACCGGCAAGCTTCGGCCCCGCCCCCGCGGCGAACCGGCCGGGAGGGGGCCCTCAAGCGCCCGGATCGGAGTCGCGGCCCGGCCCCCTGCGCGCATCCCGCTTCGGCATACCGACCACGTGGTAGCCGCAATCGACGTGAAGCACCTCTCCGGTCACGCCGCGCGACAGGTCGCTCAACAGATACAGGCCCGCGCCGCCCACGTCGTCCAACGTCACGTTGCGCCGGAGCGGCGCATGCTCGCGGTTCCATTTGAAGACGTGGCGCGCGTCTTCGATGGCGGCCCCGGCAAGGGTGCGCAGCGGCCCGGCCGATACCGCATTGACGCGGATTCCGGCGCCGCCGAGGTCGATCGCGAGATAGCGCACGCTGGCCTCGAGCGCCGCCTTGGCGATGCCCATCACGTTGTAATTGGGCATCACCCGTTTGGCGCCCAGGTAGGACAGGGTCAGCAGACTCCCGCCATTGCGCATGAGGGGCGCGGCGCGGCGGGCGGCGGCGGTAAAGGAGAAGCAAGAAACGTCCAGGGTGCGGAGGAAGTTCTCCCGCGTGGTGTTCAAGTACGGCCCGCTGAGCTCCTCCTTGTCGGAATAAGCGATGGCGTGGACCACGAAATCCAAGTCGTCCCAGCGTTCGCCGAGCTCCGAAAAAACCGCTTCTATGTCGGCGTCGTCGGCCACGTCGCAGGGAAGCACAACCTCCGCGCCCACGGATTCGGCCAGCGGCCGCACCCGTTTCTCGAAGGCTTCGCCCTGATAGGTGAAAGCGAGCTCCGCCCCGTGCCCCTTCAAGGTCCGGGCGATCCCCCAGGCGATGGAGTGGTCGTTGGCGACCCCCATGATCAGCCCCTTCTTCCCTGCCATGAGGGCGGCGTGTTCGGCTGTCTCGCGGGTGGGCTGCAGCACTGTGGTTCCCCCTAGGGATTGCCGCGACGTCGATGGTGCCGGTCCGGCGGGAATCGGGGCTCGGCGCCGAGCCGATGGGTCAGGCTTCTAGGCGGGCGAAGGTCAACGACGCGTTGGTCCCGCCGAAGCCGAAACTATTCGACATCACGCAGTTGAGCCCGGCGTCGTCCTTGCGTTCCCGCACGATCGGCATTCCCTCGGCGGCGGGATCCAGCTCGTCGATGTTGGCAGAGGCGCAGATGAAGTCGTGTTCCAGCATCAGCAGGCTGTAGATGGCCTCGTGCGCGCCGGCGGCCCCTTGGGAGTGGCCCGTCAAGGACTTGGTGGAACTGATGGGCGGGATGTCGTTGCCCAGGGCCACGCGGACCGCCTCGAGCTCCTGGACGTCGCCGACAGGGGTCCCGGTCCCGTGGGCGTTGATGTAATCCACCGGCCGGCCCAGGCCTTCCATCGCCATCTTCATGCAGCGCACCGCCCCCTCGCCCGAAGGCTGCACCATGTCGTAGCCGTCCGAGGTGGCGGCGTAGCCGACGATCTCGGCGTAGATCTTCGCGCCGCGCGCCTTGGCCCGCTCCAGCTCTTCGAGGACCAGCACGCCGGCGCCGCCGGAAATCACGAAGCCGTCGCGGTTGGCGTCGTAAGCGCGGGAGGCCCGCTCGGGCGTGTCGTTGTATTTGGACGACAACGCTCCCATCGCGTCGAACAGCACGGTGAGGGTCCAGTGCAGCTCCTCGCCGCCGCCTGCGAAGATGACGTCCTGCTTGTCGAAGGAAATGAGCTCGTAGGCGTTGCCGATGCAGTGGCTGCTGGTGGAACAGGCGGAGCTGATCGAATAGTTGACGCCCTTGATCTCGAACGGCACGGCGAGCGTCGCGGAGTTCGTGCTGGACATGGTCCGCGGCACCATGTAGGGGCCGACCCGGCGGACCCCTTTCTCCCGTAGGATATCCGCCGCCAGCACGAGGTTGCGGGTGGACGGCCCGCCCGAGCCCATGACGATGCCGGTGCGCGGGCTGGAGATTTCGCCCGGCTCCAGCCCGGCGTCCGCGATCGCCTGCTTCATGGCGACGTAGTTGTAGGCGGCGCCGTCGCCCATGAAGCGCCGCACCTTGCGGTCAACCAACGGGTCGAGGTCGAGGTTGATCGAGCCGTGGATCTGGCTGCGGAAGCCCAGCTCCTTGTATTCCTCGCAGAACTCGATCCCCGAGCGCCCCTCCTTCAGGGAGCCCACCACCTCTTCCTTGTTGTTGCCGATGCTGGAGACGATGCCGATGCCGGTGACGGCAACGCGCCTCATGACTTCTCCCCTAAAAGGCCGCCCGGATTGGTGAAGAGGCCGACGCGCAGGTCATTGCTCTCGAATATGGGGTGGCCGTCCAGCTTCATCACGGCGTCGGCGACGCCGACCACGAAGTTGCGCATGATCACGCGCTTCATGCTGATGTGATAGGAGACCTTCTTGGCGGTCCGCAGCACCTGGCCGGCGAATTTCACCTTGCCCACGCCAAGGGCGCGGCCGCGCCCGGGGCCGCCGATCCACCCCAGGAAGAAGCCCATCAACTGCCACATGGCGTCGAGCCCCAGGCATCCCGGCATCACCGGATCACCCTCGAAATGGCTGTCGAAAAACCACATGTCGGGACGGATGTCGAGCTCGGCGACGACCTCGCCCTTGCCGTACTTGCCGCCGTCCTCCGTGATCTTGGTGATCCGGTCGAACATCAAGAGCGGCGGCAAGGGAAGGCGCGCGTTGTCCGGCCCGAACAGCTCCCCGTGGGCGCACCTGATCAGATCCTGGTAGCTGTAACTATTCTTCTTTTCCAACATTCCTGAACCCGCAGCGACCGGCTCGTCGCGAGCAGCGATGATATTCAATATAGCACACCAAACAAGCCCACAATCGGCTCGCGATCGAAAACGTTGCGACCGTCGCCGCTCCGCCTTGAGATGGGACCCTAACGCCCGTCATTTCGGGCGCTGCGGACAGCCCTGAGTTGTCCCTGGCGTTGCGCCTCGCGTCGCCGGTCGGTCCCCTCCCTGCCGGGACGGGGCCAGGTAGTTTTGATTTTCTCAAAGAAAGCGATTAATGTATGCAAATCCGCCCTTTACCTGAAGAGGATACGCTCCATATGAAGGGCATGTCCGTCTTGCGCCCCTATGCACCGGCGCTCGACCGCCTGAGGGGGGTCGGGTTGCGCCCCACCCGCCAGCGGCTCGCCTTGGCGAGGATGTTATTCGACAAGGGCCACTGCCACGTCACCGCCGAGGAGCTTCACCGCCAGGCGCGCGAGGCCAACGTCCGAGTTTCGCTGGCGACGGTTTACAACACCCTACACCAATTCACTGATAACGGGCTATTGCGCGAGGTGATCGTCGATTCGGGGTGCTCGTACTTCGACACCAACACCTCCGAGCACCACCATTTCCTGCATGAGGAGAGCGGCCGGCTGGAGGATATCCCGACCGACAGCGTCCGGGTGGTCAACCTGCCCGAGCCCCCGGCCGGCACCACCGTCAAGCGCGTCGACCTGGTCGTCCGGTTGACGAAGAAGTAAGCTGAAAAGCCAACGACTGCGGCGAATTGCCGCATTTTCTGGAACAGTTCTAAACTATTGACACGCACTCGTGGTTGCGGCATAGTGAGGATGCCCCGCAGGGGGATCGAGCCGCAGCGATCCGGTCGGGGCTGGACGAACGTCTGCGGGGGAATTGCACGGGAGAGATAAATGGAACTCAAAGGATCGAACACCGAGGCGAACCTGAAGGAAGCGTTCGCCGGCGAGTCCCAGGCCAACCGCCGTTACCTCTACTTCGCCCAGAAAGCGGACGTCGAAGGCTACAACGACGTCTCCGCCGTTTTCCGCTCCACCGCCGAGGGTGAAACGGGCCACGCCCACGGCCATCTCGAGTTCCTCGAGGCGGTCGGCGACCCGGTCACCGGCGAGCCCATCGGGAGCACGACCCTGAACCTCAAGTCGGCGATCGCCGGCGAGACCTACGAGTACACCGACATGTATCCCGGCATGTCCCGCACCGCGCGGGACGAAGGTTTCGACGAGATTGCGGACTGGTTCGAGACCCTGGCGAAGGCCGAGCGCTCCCATGCCGGCCGCTTCCAGAAGGCCCTCGACGAGATCGGCGAGTAGGGCGGCACGGGCCTCTGGCAAGGGGCCGGAAACGGCGCCCACGTTTTTTCCAAGGCTCGAGGGCGCATGACCTCCCTCGACGGAGCCCGACGGCGTTTGCCATGAGAGAAGGTAGTCTCGAGGCGCCGGTCCGCCACCCCATCCCGTGGACCGACCCCGACTTCACGGATCCGGAGAAGATCGACGCGGAATTGCGCCGTGTCTTCGACGTCTGCCATACCTGCCGGCGCTGCTTCAATCTCTGCGACAGCTTCCCGCGCCTCTTCGATCTCGTCGATTCGTCCGAGACCGGCGAGCTGGATTCGGTGGCGAGCCGAGACTTCAAGAAAGTGGTGGATGCCTGCACGCTGTGCGACATGTGCTTCATGACCAAGTGCCCCTACGTGCCGCCGCACCAGTTCGACATCGATTTCCCCCACCTCATGCTGCGGTACCGGGCGGCCGAGTTCGCCCGCGGCGAGGTCGGCTTCGCCCAGCGCCAGATCACCCGGACGGACCGAAACTGCAAGATGGCAGGCGCCGTGGCGCCGCTCGCGAACTGGGCGGCGCGCACCGACAACAAGGTGACGCGGCCGCTCATGGAAAAGGCGGTCGGCATCCATCGCCAGGCGGCGCTGCCCAGGTTTCACGGGCGCAGCCTTGCCGTGCGCGCCCGCAGGGAAAAGCCGGAGGTCAACGCGCAGGCCCCGGGCCACGGGCGCAAGGCGGTGATCTACGCCACCTGCTTCGGCAACTACAACAACCCCGGCATGGGCATGGCGGCCCTCGCCGTGCTGGCCCGAAACGGCGTCGAGGCGGAGGTGGTCTACCCCACCTGTTGCGGCATGCCCCAACTCGAGCACGGCGACATCGCCAAGGTGGCCGAGCGCGCGCGCACGGTCGCGGCCGGGATGAAGCCTTGGATCGAGCAGGGCTACGACGTGATCGCGCTCATACCCTCCTGCGCCCTGATGCTGAAGTTCGAGTGGCCCTTGATCCTGCCCGAGGACGATGGCGTCAAGCGCTTGGCCCAGGCGACGTTCGACATCAGCGAGTACGTCGTCGACATCGCCAAGAGAGAGGGGCTGGCCGACGGGCTCGAGCCCCTGGACGCCGGGGTGACCCTCCACATCGCCTGCCACGCCCGCGCCCAGAACATGGGCCACAAGGCCGCCGAGATGCTGCGGCTGGTCCCCGGGGCGAACGTCGCAGTGGTGGAGCGCTGCTCGGGTCACGGCGGCTCCTGGGGCATGATGATGGAGAACTTCGAGGTCGCGCTGAAGGTGGGACGGCCGGTCGCGCGGCAGGCGGCCGGCGAGGGCAGGAAGAGCGAGGAAAGGGGCGCGCCTTCGCCCTATCTCGCTTCGGAATGCCCGCTTGCCGGACAGCACATCGTCCAGGGGATGGAGCGTGAGCAGTCGGCGCCCCCGGCGGGGCGCTCCTACCATCCCATCGAACTGTTCGCCCGGGCCTACCGGCTCGACGGGCAGGGCGGGACTTGAGGCGCCGGATGGCGGGCATGGCCATGGCAGAGAAACGTTGCCTCACGCGGGAGGACATCATGGCCATGGAGGACTACACCCGCGTGCGCCCGGAACGCCGACGCGCCATCGCCGAGATCAAGAGGAACCGCCGGCTCGCGGTGGGCCCCGACGCCACGTTCTACTTCGAGAACTTCGATACGATGTGGCATCAGGTCCACGAGATGCTGTTCGTCGAACGGGGCGGCGAGGCCCAGATCCCGGGCGAGCTCGAGGCGTACAACCCCCTGATCCCCAAGGGGCGGGAGCTGGTCGCGACGATCATGTTCGAGATCGGCGACCGGACCCGCCGCCAGCAGCTCCTGGGCAGGCTTGGCGGCGTCGAGGAGACCGTGTCGATCGGCCTCGACGGCGAGACCATCGCCGGCGTGCCCGAGACCGACATGGACCGGTCCATCGCCGGGGGCAAGGCCTCGTCCGTGCAGTTCGTCCACTTTCCGTTCAGCCCCGAGCAGATCGAGAGGTTCCGCACGCCGGGGACCCGGATCGTCGTGGCGATCGAGCATCCGGCGTACGCGCACATGGCGGTCATGCCGGCGAACGTCCGCGCCGCCTTGGCCCAAGACTTCGGCTAGAGCATAATCCGGTCAAGTGGAGTCGGCTGCGTTGCGCCGGGGCGAGGCGATCCGCCTGGCGCGGCGCGAAGGGCGATGCGGGGGCATCGGCCGAGCGGCGCAACGCCGCGGGCGTCTCCCGGCGGGCGGGGCGCCGCTCATTCCACCCGCTCGCCGTCGTAGACCCCCCAGATCTCGTCGCGCC
>JAZGAE010000068.1:0-3175 GCA_036475545.1 Alphaproteobacteria bacterium | reverse complement strand
TCGCATACGAGGAGATCCGAAACTCGGGATCTATCTCAATGATATGGCCTGCGGTCCGCTTCCACCTTTGCACAGGCGCCCCTCGGTCGGAAGCTGGGGTATAAGCGGACGTCAATTTCGGGCCGCTGGACTTCCGAGTCTAGCCATAAACAGACTTAAGACAGTTCGTCGAGCAACGCCTTGGCGTCCTTGAGGTCGGCAGTGTCGAAGCCCTCGGTGAACCATCCATAGACGGGCGCGAGCAGGTCGCGGGCCTCTGCTGTCTTCTTCTGCGTCTGCCACAGGCGGGCGAGGCTCGTGGCCGCGCGGAGCTCAAGCGACTTCGCCTCCTGGCCACGGGCGACCTCGATGGCGTGCCGGAACGCGGCCGCGGCCTTGGCGCGGTTCCGCGCCGAGCGGGCGAGCAGCAGCTCTCCCTTTATCCGGTGCTGCTCCGCCTCGTACCAGCGCTCGCCGCCCGTCTCCATGACCGCTTCGGCCTCATCCAGTAATTTCAATCCCTCTTCGGCAGTCCCCGCCTCGCCATAGGCTTCCGCCAGCCACACCAGGTACATCGGCACGAAGACCGCCGCATGGTGAGCCCGATATGTGGTCAGCCCTTCCTTCATGGAGGCAATACCATCGGCGACACGCCCCTGCGCGGCCAGCGTCCGACCCAGCGTCAGTAGCGCGTTTCCCGTCCAATGTGGAAGCCCATGCTCGGCGGCAAGCGCCAGGCCCGAGTCCGTGTGTCGCCGTGCCCCTTGCCAATCGCGGCGCAGGGTATCGACTATCCCAATAAAGCCCAGCGCATATCCCAATGTATATGCATGGGAGAGCGCCCGGGCTTGGTCGAGCGCCTCTTGGCTTCGCTCCAAGGCTTGATCCGGATGGCCGAGTAACCACAGGGTCCAGTGCAAACTGCTCAGAGCCGCAACCTTGACATCCTGCCCGTAAAGGAAGATCAGGGATCGGTGTCGTTCGGGCTGGTAAAGCGCGACGGCTTGCTCCAGATGCCTACGAGCGGCCGTGAGGTTGCCGATACATAGCGAAACCAATCCATGCAGCCGATGGCCGACCAGGCGGGGTGCGTCGTCTTGCTGGCCATCGGCGAGGTGTAGGAACTCCTCCGCCAATTGGTGGGCTTTCGCCATCCGGCCTGACACAAGATGAAACACCTGCCGGCCAAACAATACGGGAAAAATCTCCGGGGTGTCGCCGATCTGCTTGCAAAGCTCGAGCGCTCGGGCAGAGGTGCGTTCCGTTTCGGGCGCGGTGTAGCCCCTGGCGGCGATCAGCGGCCCGGTCAGAGCGATCTGCAGCGCGAGCTCCTGCTCGGCGCGCTCCGGCGTGTCGGGCGAGGTCAGGAGCAGCTCGAGGCCCTTGGTAAGGTGCGCAATGGCCTCCAGATTGGCTGAGCGCTCGACCGCGCGCCGGCCCGCCCGCTGCCAATAGGGGATGGCTTGCGAGATCAAGCGCGCCTCGGTGTAGTGGTGGGCCAGGAGCTCCAGCTGCATCTCGCCGGTCTCCGGGAACTCCTCCTCGAGCGCCTGCGCGATCCGCCCGTGATATTGCTGCCGCGTGCTCTTCAAGAGCGACTGGTAGGCCGCGTCCTGGACAAGAGCGTGCTTGAACTCGTAGGTGACGGCGGGGGCGAGGCCGCGGCGGTAAACGAGCCCGGACTCGACAAGTCGGCCGAGCACATCGTCGAGTTCCGCACCGCCGAGGGGCGAGACCGCGTCCAGGAGCTCGCGCCCGAACGTGCGGCCCAGCACCGCCGCAAGCTGCGCCACCTCCTTGGCCGGGGCGAGATGGTCGAGGCGCGCCATCAGCGAATCCTTGAGCGAGTCCGGGATGGCGAGCGGCGGCAGCGGCCCGGTCAGCACATAGGCGCCATCTTTATCCTCGAGCACCCCCGATTCCAGCACCGTCTTGGTCAGCTCCTCGACATAGAGCGGCACCCCGTCGGTCTTGGCGACGATCTGGTCGAGCACTTCGTCCGGCAGCGCCTTGCCCTCCGTCACCTTGGCTACCATCGCCGTGGCGTCCTTGCGGCCGAGACGGTTGAGGGCGTGGGCAGTAACGTGCGCGTGCCCCGTCCAAGGCGCCTCGAACTCGGGCCGGTAGATGATGATGAGCAGAACGCGCGCCGCGCTCAGCCGCTCAATCGCGAGGTCCAAGTACTCCACGGTCGAGGGGTCGATCCAGTGGACGTCCTCGACCACCATCAGCACCGGGGCCTGGGCGGCCATGGCCTCGATCACGGCGATGCTGGCCTCGAGCGTCTTCGCTTTCAGTTGCTGGGGGGCGAGCTCGAGCGGCTCGTAACGCCCCTCGAAGGGCAGCGACAGGAGCGAGACGAGAATTGGCGCCGTATCGGCCACCGGTAGCCCGAGACCGTTCAGCGCCGCCTCGAGCTTGTCGAGCTTCTCAGCCGGCCCGTCGTCGCGGGCGAAGCGCAGTGCGCGTTCGAGCTGGTCGATCACCGGATAGAGCGCGCTGTTCAGATGGTAGGCCGAGCCATAGTACAGGACCCGGCTGTGGGGCTCGGTCCCGAGCCGCTCGCGGAACGCCCGCACGATCCGCGACTTGCCGACCCCCGCCTCGCCCGAGAGCAGCACGACCTGGCCCTCGCCGTCCGCGGCCTGCTGCCAGCGCTTCAGCAGCAGGCCGATCTCTTCCTCGCGCCCGACTAGCGGCGTCAATCCGCTCTCGGCCGCGGCCTCGAAGCGAGACTGCGCGGCGCTCTCGCCCAGCACCCGGAAGACACGAACCGGCTCGGAGACGCCTTTGAGGCGCTGCGGGCCGAGATCGTCGCACTCGAAAAGCCCCTCGACGAGGCCGTGGGTCGCGGCGCTGATCGCCACTGAGTTCGGCTCCGCCAGGTCTTCGAGCCGCGCGGCCACGTTTGGCGTTTCGCCGACGATGGCCTCGGCCTCGCGGGTCCCGCCGCCGCCCATCTCGCCGACGACCACGAGGCCGGTGTGGATGCCGACCCGGACGCCGAGCTCGACGTCACTGCCTTCGCCAAGGCGCTGGCTGAGACCCTCGACACCCTCGACGATGCCGAGGCCCGCGCTGACCGCCCGGCGCGCGTCGTCCTCGTGGGCCTGGGGATAGCCAAAATAGACGAGCATTCCGTCGCCCATATATTTGGCGACGTGGCCTTCGAAGCGGCCGACCGAGGCGGCGCAGG
>JAZGAE010000067.1:0-4866 GCA_036475545.1 Alphaproteobacteria bacterium | reverse complement strand
GGATCGAGATCGCCCAGGCCCTCGACCGCCTCGGCGTCGACGACATCGAGCTCGGCTTCGCCGCCTCGGGCAAGGCCCAGCAGAGGGACATGGCGGCCACGGTCCGCTCCGGCCTGCGCGCCCTGACCTTCTCGCTCGCCCGCCCCCTGGCACGCGACATCGACGCCGCCGTCGAGGCGGGCGTCCAAGCGGTCAACATCTTCATCGGGGCGTCCGACATCCACCTCGAGCACAAGCTGCGCACGACCTTCCCCGAGATCGTCGACAAGATCGAGAAGGCCACCGCACTGGCGTGCTCGGCGAATCTTTACGTCAGCATCGCGCTCGAGGACGCGACGCGCACCCCCGACGACAGGCTCGCCACCGTCGCCCGCGTTGGCGAGGCGGCAGGCGCCAAGCGCATCAGCCTCGCCGACACCGTCGGCACCGCCACGCCGGAGGTGATGACGCGGTCGGTCAAGGCGGTGATGCGGGCGTGCGGCATGATCGTGACGGCGCACTGCCACAACGACTTCGGCCTCGCCGTGGCCAACGCGCTTGCGGCGGTGGAGGCGGGCGCGCGCTGCCTGTCCGTCACCGTGAACGGCTTCGGCGAGCGCGCCGGCAACGCGGCGCTGGAGGAATGCGCGGTGGCGCTGGAATTCCTTTACGGATACGAGACCAGCCTCGACCTCCGGCGGCTCGTCGAGGTCTCCCGGCTCGTCGAGAAGTGTTCCCGGGTGCGGATGCAGCCCAACAAGGCGGTGGTGGGAAGCAACAGCTTCCGTCACGAATCCGGCATCCATGTCGCCGCCATTCTGCGCAACCCGCAAACCTACGAGCCTTATGACCCGAGCCTCGTCGGCCAGCACCGGCAGATCGTCCTCGGCAAGACCGCCGGCAGGGCGGCGATTCGCCATCTCGCGGGCGAAGCGGCCGACGACCTCAGCGACGACGAGGTGAATTACATCCTCGACAGGGTGAAGGAACTGGCGGAAAGCGGGGAGTGCGAGCGGCCCGGCGTGCTGGAAGAGCTGATCTCGGAATGCAAGAAAAACAGGCACCAGACCCCCTTGCGGAAAGAATCCTCGGGGCGCGGCTAGGCAGGCCCGTCCGGCCGGGCGAGATCGTCGCGGTCGAGGTCGACCGCATCATGGCCCACGACGGCAGCGGCCCCACCGCTGCCCGGGCTCTGGAGCGGCACGGCATCGGGCATCTGCGCGGGGCGGAGCGCGCGGTGATCGTCTTCGATCACTACTATCCGCCGGCCAGCGAGCGGGAAGCCGAGCTGCACAGCGTTGCGCGCGCGTTCGCGGCCCAGTACGGCATACCGGTGCTGGCAGGCGTCGGCATCTCCCATCAGGTGTTGCCCGAGCGCGGGCTGTTGGCGCCGGGGACCGTATTCGTCGGCGGCGATTCGCACAGCTGCACCGCGGGCGCCTTCGGCGTTCTCGGAATCGGCCTCGGCGCCACCGACGTCGCCGGTGTGCTCGCCTCCGGCCATGTCTGGCTGGAGGTTCCGGAGACGGTCCGCATTCGCCTGGAAGGCAGCCTCGGGCCGGGGGTGGGCGGCCAGGACCTCATCCTTCACATCCTCGGCCTCGTGGGGACCTCGGGCGCGCTCGGCAAGGCCGTCGAGTTCGTGGGTCCCGCCATCGAGGGGCTGGAGATCGCCGACCGCATGAAGCTCGCCAACCACACGGTCGAGATGGGCGCGGTGGCGGGGCTCGTCGGCGTCGATTCCCGCTGCCTCGCGTGGCTGGAAGACAGGGGCGCCGACGTCTCGCAAGCGGATGTCGCGGCCCACGACCCCGTCGGCGACGGCGCCGACTTCGAAGTGCATCTGGACCAGGTGGAGCCCCTAATCGCCCTGCCGTCCCGGCCCGACCAGGTCGCGCCGCTCGGCACGGCCCCGGACGCCAAGGTCGATCAGGTGTTCATCGGCTCTTGCGCCGGCGGCAGGCTCGAGGACCTGCGCGTCGCGGCCCGCGTGCTGGACGGTGAGCAGATTCACCCCGGGCTCAGGCTGCTGATCGGCCCGGCCTCGGCAGAGGTGCTCGACGCCGCGATGGCCGACGGGACCTTGGGCATCCTGCTCAAGGCCGGGGCCACGCTGTTGCCGCCGGGGTGCGGCGCCTGCCTGGGGCGGCTGGGGACGCTGGGGGCGGGTGAGGTGGCGGTGGCCACCCAGAACCGCAACTTCGTGGGACGGGCCGGCAGCTCCAGCTCCCGGCTCTATCTCGCTTCGCCTGCCACCGCCGCCCGCGCGGCTCTCACGGGACGGATTCCGCGCGAGACGGCGTCGTGAAGGTAACCGGGCGCATCTTCAAGCTCCCCCCGGACCACCGCGATGATGTCAACACCGACGTCATCATCGCCGGGCGGCATTTGCGCGTTCCCGAGGACGAGCTCGCGCGTCACGCCTTCGAGAACGTCATGCCCGATTTCCACGAGCAGATAGAGGGGCATTCGATCCTCGTCGCCGGCCGCAACATGGGCTGCGGCTCGAGCCGGGAGCAGGCGCCGAAGGCCTTGCTGGGGTGCGGGATACGCCTGGTCATCGCCGAATCTTTCGGAAACATCTTCTACCGCAACGCGGTCAACCTCGGGCTCGGCGTGCTGGTGCTGCCGGACCCCTCGGCGCTGGATCGCCTCGAAGGCGGCCGCGAGGCCACCGTCGACCTGGCCTCCGGGGTGGTGGAGATCGACGGCGGCCCGACGCTCGAGGCCCAGCCGGTGGCGGAGCACGTGATGCGCATTCTCTCCGCGGGCGGCCTTCTTCCCCTGCTCAAGAAAGACCCCGACGCGCTGCTGTGACCGCTCGCTTCCGATCCCCGTCTCGGTACGCGCGCTCCCTCCGCCGCAGGCCCGCCGCGCGCGCCACGCGCGCCGGACGGGAGCACGCCGCGGCTCCCCCCAAGGAACCCGTATCGTGACCTCGGCGCCGGCGAGCCCCCGGCTGATGGTGATCCCCGGCGACGGGATCGGCGGCGAGGTCGTGCCCGTGGCGGTCGCACTCTTGAGAACGGTCGTGCCGAAGCTGCGCACCACCGACCGGCAAGCGGGCTTCGCCTACTGGGAGGTCCACGGCGTCTCGATGCCGCCCGACCTGATCGACGAGGCGCGCCGGCACGACGGCATCCTTTTCGGCGCCACCGGCACTCCCGCACCTCCGCCGCCGAGCTACGAAAGCCCGATCCTGGCGCTCCGCAAGGAGCTGAACCTCCATGCCAGCATCCGCTACTTCCGCTCGAGCCGGGCGAACTCCATGGACCTCGTCATCGTGCGGGACATCTCCGAGGGCCTCTACATCGCGGTCGAGCGGGAGACTCCCTCCGGCATGATCGCCGAGCACCACGTCACGCGCTTGGGCACCGAACGCCTGGCGCGCATCGCCGCCGGCCTGGCGCGTCGCAGAAACGGCCGGGTGACCGTGGTTCACAAGGCCAACGTGCTGCGCCGGACCGAGGGCCTGTTCCTGGAGGTCGCGGCGGAGGTCCTGGAATCGGAGGGAATCGCCTGGGACGGCGCGCTGGCGGACGCGGCCGGCTATCACCTGGTGATGGATCCGCGGAAGTACGACGTGATGATGGCGAACAGTCACTTCGGCGACCTGCTTTCCGACGTGGCGGCGGCGCTCGCCGGCGGCCTCGGCCTCATCCCGTCGCTTACCGTGGGCGAGGGGCCGCCGCTGGCCGAGCCGGTTCACGGCTCGGCGCCCGACATCGCGGGCCAGGACAAGGCCGACCCGGTGGCGACGGTGCTCAGCGGCTGCGAGCTTCTCGACCACTTGGGCGTGGCCGGGCCCGCGCGCCGGCTGCGCGACGCCACCGAGGCACACCTGCGCGCCCGCGACAAGGAGGCCCGGTCCATGACCACCTCGGGAATCGCGGCCGACATCGCCCGGCGCCTGGACTCCGCGTAACCGCACCGGGCAACCGACCCTTGAAGGCCGGACTCAGCGAGGGCCCCCGCTCGCACTAGCGGGCGGCCGCGGCGCAGGCGGGCGGGGTCGCTTTCGCGGTGCAGCATCTTGCCGCCGCCCGAGGCGGCGGTTATATTGCGCCGCAAAATAGAAGCCGGGCTCCGGTTTCGTCGCGGGTCGGGTTCGCGGGAAGGGGAGAGGAATGGATATGGGCAGCGGCGGACACGAAATGTTCGGGGGATATTTCTTCGAAGATCTCAGCGTAGGCCAGTCTGCGGCCTTCTCCCGCACCGTGACCGAAGCCGACATCGTCCTTTTCACCGCCGTCTCCGGCGACCTCAACCCCATCCACGTCAACGAGGAATACGCCAAGGGCACGATGTTCGGGGGCCGGATCGCCCACGGGATCCTGACCGCGGCCCTGATCTCGGCGGTCCTCGGCAACCAGCTTCCGGGCCCCGGCTGCATCTATCTGAGCCAGACGCTCAAGTTCCTCGCCCCGGTGAAGGCGGGCGATACGGTGAAGGCGCGCGCCACCGTCATCGAGCTGCTGCCGGAGAAGAAACGGGCCGTGCTCAGGACCGAGTGCTTCGTCGGCGGCGAGTCGGTTCTCGACGGCGAGGCGGTGGTGCTGGTGCCGTCGCGGTCCGACCAGACGTCTTCGTGAGCGGAGCGGCCGGGGGATCTCCCGCGTCTCGGGCGCCGGGCCCGCCGTTGCGTGGCACACGCGGGTGCGCCCACGACAACGGCGAGGCGCCGCGTTATAACTTGGCCGTGATTGAGGATTCGGCTTGATCCGCGGCAAGGATCCCCGCGCATGCGCATCTTTCGACATTTCGAGAAGGTCGTGCCGGAGGCCAGGCATGCGGTCGTGGCGGTCGGCAATTTCGACGGGGTACACCTGGGCCACCAGGCCGTGATCGCCGAGGCCGGCCGCATCGCCCGCGAGCTGGGGGCGCGGC
>JAZGAE010000066.1:0-5885 GCA_036475545.1 Alphaproteobacteria bacterium | reverse complement strand
GACGTGATCGACGCCAAGGGCCTCCACGTGCTCCCCGGCGTCATCGACACCCAGGTGCACCTCCGCGAGCCGGGCCTGGAGCACAAGGAGGACATCGAGACCGGAACCAAGGCGGCGGTGCTCGGCGGGGTCACGGCCGTCTTCGATATGCCGAACACCAATCCCAGCACCACGACTCGCGACGATCTCGCCGACAAGGTCAAACGCGCCGAGGGGCGGGCCTGGTGCGACATCGCCTTCTTCATCGGCGCCGCGGCCGACAACGTCGAGCGCCTCGCGGACCATGAGCGTCTTCCGGGATGCGCCGGGATCAAGGTCTTCATGGGGAGCTCGACCGGAAGCCTGCTGGTCGCGGACGACGACACGCTCGCCCGGGTGCTGGCCGCCGGCGCGCGCCGGGTCGCGGTGCACGCGGAAGACGAGGAGCGGCTGCGTGAGCGCCGCGCGATGGTGGAGGGGGAAGGCGCGGGCGTTCAGCTCCACGCCGTCTGGCGTGACGAGGAGACGGCGGTGCGCGCCACCGAGCGCCTCCTGCGCCTGGCGCATGAGGCCCGCCGCCGGGTCCACGTGCTCCACGTGACCACCGCCGAGGAAATGGCGCTGTTGGCCGGCCACCGCGCCGTCGCCACGCTCGAGGTGACGCCCCAGCACCTGACGCTCACGGCGCCCGAGTGTTACGAGCGCCTCGGCACGCGCGCCCAGATGAACCCGCCGATTCGCGATGCCCGCCACCGCGACGCCCTGTGGCGGGCGGTCCAGGACGGCCTCGTCGACGTGATCGGCTCCGACCATGCCCCGCACACGCTGGAGGAGAAAGCGAGGCCGTACCCCGAGAGCCCGGCCGGCATGCCGGGCGTGCAGACGCTCGTTCCCGTCATGCTCGACCATGTAAACGCGGGGCGGCTCTCGCTGGAACGACTGGTGGACCTCACCAGCGCGGGGCCGGCGCGGGTCTACAACATCGCCGCCAAGGGCCGGATCGCGCTGGGCCATGACGCCGACCTGACGGTGGTGGACTTGCATGCCCGGCGCACCATCGCCGACGATTGGATCGCGAGCCGCGCGGGCTGGACGCCGTTCGACGGCCTCACCGTCACCGGCTGGCCGGTCGCCACCATCGTCCGGGGCCGGCTCGCGATGCGGGATGACGAGCTCATGGGCGGGCCGCAGGGCGGGCTCGTGCGCTTCGGCGAGTGCCTCTGAGCCGCGCGGCTCGATCTGGTTTGGAGACCAAACGCCCGGACCGGAGACGAGGGAAGGCGCCCGCGGTCGCGAGCCGGCGGCCCGCAACTGGCGAGGGCGGTGGATTTGTAATAGTCTTGGCGAATAACAGCCCGTTGAGGGGGAGGCTGGATGCTCAAGAGGCTCGCTGCGGTCGTCCTGACGGTGTTGGTGGGGGCGTGCTCCACTCCTTGGCAAGGTTTCGCGCCGAGCTATGAGGAAGTGGTCGGCGCCGGCTGGATCGGACCCGAGGTGGCGGTGACGCCTGCCCCGATCTACTGTTACGCAACGCTCGCCGAGCCGGAGTGCTTCCGCTCGCCGCAGCCGGGGGAAGAGAATCGCTTGGTCGGCTATTTCGGGCCGCCGCCGTACTGAGGGGGCCGGCACGGGACGCAGGCGGGCGCCGTTCGCCGGTCCCTGGGGGAAAACGCCGGGGCGACGCCCGGATAGGGGAACGTCTTTGATGAAGAAGGTCCTCCTTGCTTTGGCGCTCTGCGTCGGACAGGTGGGCTTTGCCTGGGCCGGCCCTTCGGAGCCGTCGCCGGCGACGACCTACGGCGAGGCGATGCGGTGGTACCGCGAGGCCGCCGAGGCCGGCGATTCCAAGGCCCAGTTCCTGCTGGGGCTCAAATACGAAGAGGGCGTCCTCGTGCCCCGCGACCTCGCCAAGGCCGCCGAATGGTTCGAGGCGGCGGCGGACGGGGGCCATGCGCTGGCCCAGCTCAAGCTCGCGATCATGCACCATCGAGGCCAAGGCGTGGCGCGGGACCTCACCCGGGCCGCGGGGTGGTACCGCAAGGCGGGCGAAGCGGGGCTGGCCCAGGCCCAGTTCAACCTCGGCTACCTTTACGAGCGTGGTCAGGGCGTGGCCAGGGATGCGGGCCTGGCGGCGGAGTGGTACGGCCGCGCGGCGTCGCAGGGGCTCGCTCAAGCGCAGTACAGCCTCGGGCTGCTCTACGCCACCGGGACCGGCGTGGCCCGGGACAACGTCCAGGCCTATGTGTGGCTCGGGAGGGCGGCCGCCCAGGACCACCCCGGCGCCGCCCGCGTGCGCGACCGCGTCGAGGCGGCGATGAGCCCGGCGGAATCGGCCGAGGCGAGGCGGCTGGCCGGCGACGGCGCGCCGGACCGCTGACGCTGCAGGGCCAGGCGAGGCCCGTCTTCACGCGCGTGCGCGGGAACAGGCCAGGACGGACGAGGCACGAGCCGCCCTGGCGGGCTTCCCTGCCGCGGGCCGAGCGTTCGAGCGGCCCTTGCCTTTCGCCAGCCGACAGGGCAGATATGCGCACCGGCGCCCGGCTCTTCCGCGCGCCGCTCCCTGCGTGAAACGCCCCGAGCGGAGTCCGATGAAGCCTCTCGTTATCGCATCATGGCTTTGGCGAAGCCGGCTCCTACGTTATCTCGTTGTCGCCGTCTCCGTGATCGCCGTCCTCTCAGGCGTCGGCTATTACCTCACCCATTACTACGACCCCGTCCGGGTCGTCTATAAGCGGTTGAAGGCCCCGAACGAGTATCGGTTCGAGGAGATCCACCCCTACTTTTACGAGACCGATCCCGCCGCCCTCATCGCCATCGAAACGGAACAGGACGCCGCGCGGGTGCGGGCGGCTGCCGTCGACGTAATCTGGGGCGGGGAGGGGCTGCCGCTCGGGAAGCTGCCCGAGACGGTCGAGGAAGATATTGCGGACGAGCGTTTCGCCGGGCTGCCGAATCTGGCGCGGATCGACCGGCTGCGCATCCGCATGGACAACGGCGTTCACTCCAGCGCCTACCATTTCCACCCCGCCAAGGCCAATGGCAGGCTCGTGCTCTACCATCACGGATACGCCGGATCCTTCCACGACGCCCGCCACGTGATCGCGCGCCTGGTCGGCGAGGGCTACGCCGTGATCGCGCTCAATTTCCTGGGCTACGGGGAGAACTGGGGCGGCGGCCAGTTCTATCTTCGCCGCTTGGGGTGGTACCATATGACGGTCCACCGGCTCCTCGACCTGGCGGACCGGCCGATGATGTATTTCATCGAGCCGGTCGTGGTGACGCTCAACCATGCCGAACGGCGTTACGACTACGAGGCGGTGGACATGGTCGGATTTTCGGCGGGCGGCTGGACGTCGATGTTGGCCGCGGCCGTCGACCCGCGCATCAGGCGCAGCTACCCGGTGGCCGGAGGATATCCGATCTACCTGCGCTCGGGCTACGAGCGCAACCAGTCGGCGCCGCCCCAGTACTACGGGCCGCTGCTTCAGGCGATGAACTACCTGGAAGCCTTCGTGCTCGGGGCCTCCGGCGAGGGCCGCCGCCAGCTTCAGGTCTTCAACCGGTTCGACCGCTGCTGTTTCCGCAACACCCTCGCCCGGCTCTACGAGCCGGCGGTGAGCGCGGCGGTCGAGCGGCTGGGGGCGGGCAGCTTCGAGGTCTTGATCGACGAGACCCACGCCGATCACAAGATTTCCGACTTCGCGCTCGACGCCATCATGCGGGACCTCGCCGGTCCCTAGTACCCTCCTATTATGATAGCGGGTACTAGCCGCGGGGTGAGCGCCGACGGGAGGGCGGAGACCTCGGTCCTGGCGAGAAGGGGGCCGAAGCCCGCGCATATCAACCAGGCGTTCCTAGCCCGCCTCTCGACGGGCTGCCACCGGCACCGGAAAACATACGCCCGCAGGCACCCGAGGGCAAACCAGCGCCCGGAGTGCCGCCAGAGGCCGTAGGCTTGGGCCGGATCCGGCCGGGCGAACTACCCCGAGACGGATCAGCCCGCCACCGTCGGCGGCATCATGCCGCGGTGGAAGATCCACGCCACCACGTAAGCGGTCGGCGCGATGATGAATACGAGCGACAGGCCGTAGAGCAGGGCCAGCCGGCCCATGCCCTTGAGCTTGGCGAAGTCGGTGATGACGCCCATGGCGACGAAGGTGAGCATGAACATCATCTTGCGCATCGGGCTCTCCACCGTCTTGGCGCCGACGCGCGCCGCCTCCATCACGTCCGGCCAAAAGAGCGCGATCGCGGTGTAGGCGAACCAGCACAACAGATACCCGAGCACGAACTTCGGAAACCGGAGCCAGATCTCGGAGGGGCCGATGGCGCGCTGGCCCGGGGCGCGCTCGACCTTGTAGACCCAGACGAGCGCGAGCAGAAACGCCCACACCCCGATGAACATGTCGATCCAGATCTTGGTCATGATCGAGGCGGTGAGGATCCACCCCTCCTCCCAGAAAACGCCCGCGAGGGCCGCCTGGGCACGCATCAGCTCGTCGAGGATGGCGCCGGCGGCGGCATCGGCGCCGTCGGTCTTCACGGTCATGCCCATGGCGGCGCCGTTGACGATCGGTTGATCGGGGGCGGCCCAGGTGTAGAAGCCGGGCAGCACGATGAGCTCGATCATGGCGTAGATGACGATCAGCATGGACACCATGACAGGGATCACCGGCTTGGCGCGGATGGCGCCGCCGGTGGCGATCGCCGCCGAGACGCCGCACACCGAGATGCCCGAGGAGAGCACCGCCGCCCATTGCCGCGGCAGCTTGAACGCCTTGCGGGCGAGCGCGTAGATGAGGGGCCAGAACAGCAAGTAAGCCACGAAGGTGGCGCAGGCCCCGGCCAAGGCCAACTCGAAGGCGAACCCGGCCGCCTGCATCGACATGACGCCGATCTTGATGCCGAGGTAGACGATCGCCGTCTTGATGAACCATTCCGGCTTTGCCGCCTCCTGGAGGAACCGCGCCAAGGGCTTCACGAAGTTGCCGATGACGAGGCCCACCGCCAGCGCCAGGATGTAGGAGGCGCCGCCGCCCAGGGACAGGCCCCAGGTGATGCCGTACTTCTCCCACTTGTTGACGGGGGCGGCGAGGTGGGCCTCGTGGCCGACGATCCACACCACCCAGGTGATGGCGAAGAGGGTTGTCCAGCCGAGGAGAAACTTGCGCACGTCCAATTTCATGGTGGCGGCGCCGATGCCTGTGAGCACGGTGAAGACCGCGTAGGTCATCAGCAGGCTCGCCAGCGGCGTCCAGTCGGCATAGGCCTTGCCGGCGGGAGCCAGGGACTTGGAGAGATCGGTCCAGGTCTTGGTCTTGGCCATCCAGCCGACGAGATCCACATCCCCGATGGAGGCGAGGCCTGCGAAGAACATGAAAAGGCCGAGCCAGACCGCCCACCAGTCCTCGGTGGAGGCCATGCCCGAGGTCCACTTTCGATTGACCGTCATCTTCCCCCCCCGTGTCTGTCCCGGTCCTGCGCCGGCCCGTGCTCCGCCTTGCCGTTGCCGGGCGCGCCGCGGCGCCCGGTCACACCTCCACGGTCACGGTGCGGTTGAAGTAGTGCGCCGCGTATTGGCGCATCCAGCGCGGCAGGGTGTCGAAATCGAAGCCCATGAAGACGGTGACCCGCGGGCCCACGGGGCCGCCCGCCGCGCGCAGAGCCTCGGCCACGCTCGCGTCCAGCTCGCCGAGCGTGCGCCCCGAGGCCCGGATCGGCCCGCCGCGGGCGATCCAGCGCTCGCCGTCATGGGCCAGCACCAGCTCCACGTCCGCCTTCATCGCCAGGCTCTCCGGCTGAACGGCTCGGGCGCCACTGCGGCGCCTAGAGGATGAACGCGTTGACCAGCGTGCCCAGGATGACGAGGCCGACGACCCCGATCCCGAGGCTCCACAGGCACAGCT
>JAZGAE010000065.1:0-2053 GCA_036475545.1 Alphaproteobacteria bacterium | reverse complement strand
CGTGGCGGCGAGGAAAGGGTTTACGCCCTGGCCGGAGCGGCGAGGCGGGACCCGGCATGACCGGGCGCCAGGCTGCGTCTGCCAGGCCTCGGCTCGCGCGCAAGGGGCTGGCGGTTCCGGCCGGTCTGGCCGACCGACCTGGTTTGGCCGAGTCGGACGGCGCTTCGTCGGCGCGCCCCGGGGCCGGGATGGACCCAGAGGCTTCGACGGGGACCTCCGCGCCGCCCCCGACTCCCGAGGCCGCGCCGATCCCCAATCCCGGGGCCGCGCCCGCCGGGGAAGCCGAGGCCGCGCCGGCGGCCAGCCTGCTGCCCTTCGATTTTCTAGGCGCGCGGGGTCCGTCGTTCGACCCGGCGCGGCTGCCGCGGGCGGAGCCCGAAGTCAGGCTCGATCCCCCTGCCGCGCCCCCTGCCGCGCCCCTTGCGACGCCTTCGGCCGAGCCCCCGACCAAGCCCCCGCCCGAGGCGGCGGCGCGCCCGGAGTCTGGTGCGGCGCCGGTTGCCGCCGCCACGTCGGCCAAGGCCGACACGCCGCGCGTGGACCCGGCATGGCGGATCGGGCATGACCCGAAACCGGCGCGACCGGGGCGCGGCCGCGCGCGGCCGGCGCTGGCCGCCGCGTTGGTCGTGGCCGCGATTCTCGGCCTCGGGTGGCACACCCATCGGGCCGGGTGGCTCGATTTCGAGGCCCGCACCCCCGAGCGCGTCGAGGCGCCGAACGAATCTGCTGCCCAGGAAGCGCCCGGCGCGACTCCCCCGGTCGCGGAGAAAATGGCCCCGGAGAAAACGGTCGGAATGGCGGCCACGTCCGCCCCGACGCCCGCCCTGGCGCCCGCTGCGGCACCCGCTGCGGCCCCCGCTACGGCACCCTTCGACGAGGGCGCCGAGGCCGACCGGGCGCCGGAGACGACCCCGCCTTCGATCGACGTGGTGCGGGTCGAGACCGACGGCGCGGCCGTCATCGCCGGACGCGCGGCGCCGAGGGCCGAGCTCATCGTGCTCGACAACGGCGCGCCCATCGGCACGGCCACGGCCGATGCTTTCGGCGAGTGGGTCTTTATCCCCGACGCGCCGCTGCCTGCCGGCGCCCACGAGTTCGGGCTGGTCGTCAAGCGGGTTCGGGGCGGCGTGACCCTGCCCGCGGCCGGGAGGAAAGGCCCGGCCGGCGGCGCGGCCGCGCCCAGGTGAGGCCGAGCGCGAGGAGGCCGAGCGCGGCCCGACCAAGCGATTGCTATCCGGAGAATTATGCGCCGCGTCTCTTCCTGGCCTTAATCTACGGCGAATTGCATCGCATCGAGGACGCGCGTGCAGAGGTGCAGGCACTGCTCCAGATCGAACCTCAGTATTCGCTCAAGCGTATTTCACTGCTGTTCCTCTATAAGGATCAGGCGTTAGTTGACCGAGCCGTCGAAATCCTCCGAGATGCCCGGAGTCCCGGAGTGACGCGCCATAGCGGACGACATCGCGCAATGGTTGGTGCCGCCAACGCTCACTGAATAACGGGCCTTGTCACGTCCGACCCTACGTCGCCCGCCCCCGGAACTTCTGCTTCGGCCTGCAAGCAGACATCTCCGGCTCGGACGCGGAAGTCGGCTGTGGGTCAAATCCGGTCATTTCGCGACCCCACTGGGAATGTCTGCTCCCGGGGGTATTGCGCCTTGGAATGCGCATGAAGTTCGGTGGCCTGGGATGGCCGCCTCGGTAAAGCTTAGCCAGCAGCCGCGTACCGAGTCTTGCGTGGTGCCCGGTAACGGTCACTTCGAAGCGTAGACAGGGAGGCTTGCAGGCCGGAACGAAAGTGAACGGAGTGTTAGCCTCGAAATCGGAATCAGTTGGAGTAGCCGAACCTGTTATCCCAAGGGGAAGGCAGAATCCCGGGATACGCAGATGGCGAGTGTCTCGGGGTGCTTCCGGGGTTCGTACCGCTGGCATGCAGCTGAGGACTTCATTGCGAACAAGGGAGATCCGTCAGGCTCAAGATGTACTTGTAGGGTCCGACAAGCGTGATGCGCGAGGACGACCCGATGGCCTGGCGGAAGTCAGACTGACTGATA
>JAZGAE010000064.1:0-18822 GCA_036475545.1 Alphaproteobacteria bacterium | reverse complement strand
TTCTTGCGCTCAACCGGATGGTGGCAGCCAAGCCCGACGGCCTGACCCTCATGATCGTCAACGGGCCGGCCGCCGCGGTGGGCCAGCTCTTGGGAAAGGAAGGGGTCCGGTACGATCTGGGCGAAGTGGTTTGGCTGGGCCGCGTAACTTCCGAGGAGCGCGTGCTCCTGTGGAGCGCCAACTCGCCGTTTCGTTCGCTGGCGGACGGGCTGAAGGCGCCCCGCACGATCAAATGGGGGGCGGACGACAAGGCCGGCTCGCTGGCCTTCTCCGCCGCCTTCGCCTCCGAGGCGCTCGGCTTGGACTCCCTCATCATCACCGGCTACAAGGGCTCGAAGGAGGCCGCGCTCGCGGCCATCCGGGGCGAGGCGGACGGCATGGCCGTTTCCGCGAGCTCGGCGAAGAAATACGCCCAGGGCGGCAAGATGATCCCCGTCGTCGTGCTCGCCCGCGAACGGTCTCCCCTGTTTCCAGACGTTCAAACCATATTCGAAGAAGTGAGCCTATCCGAGGACGCGGCGTGGTGGATCGACTACCACTCGCGGCTGTTGCAAATCGGCCGCGCCATGGCGACCACGCCCGGAGTGCCCGAGGAGCGCGTGGCGTTTCTGCGGCGTGCGTTCGAGGAGATTCTGACCGACCCCGGCGTGGTGGCCGAAGGCGAAAAGATCGGACGGGTGATCCGCTACGCCACCGCCGAGCGATCGGGCGAGCTTGTGGCGGAGACGCTGAGCACTCTCGGCGAGGAGAGACTGGCCCGCGTGAGGTCGGTGGTGTTGGAAAAGTACTACTGACGCCGGTTCCGAGCCGGGTCGTGAAGGGGGAACCTCCCGCTTGCGGCGGCGACCAGCGATGCGTTGCCGGATAGACACCGACCCCACCCGGGCGGTTCCGGGCGGCGGTCGTTTGCGCCCCACCTCGAGGGCGGGCTGAACAGGCGATGTTCGACTCGCTCGTGGGCGGCTTCCTCCTTTTCCTCGACGTCGACGTCCTGGTCGCCATGGCCATCGCCATACCGATCGGTCTGGTCTTCGGCATCCTGCCGGGCCTTAGCGGCATCACCGCGCTCGCCGTGCTTCTGCCGTTCGTCTACGGCATGGAGCCTCTCGCCGGCCTGGCCTTTCTGCTCAGCGCGCACGCGATCACCTATACCGGGGGCTCCGTCACGGCCATCGTGCTGGGCATTCCCGGGTCGCCGCCGAATGCCGCAACCGTCATCGACGGGTTTCCCCTGAGCCAGAAGGGACAGAGCGGCTATGCCATCGGCGCGGCCCTCACCTCCTCGGCTCTCGGTGGGGTCGTTGGCGTCGCGGCCCTCGTGGTCGTGCTGCCGTTCCTGCAACCCATCGTGACGTCGTTCGGCTCGCCCGAGACCTTCTTGCTGGCCCTCCTTGGCATTACCTACCTTGCGGTCCTTGGGCGGGGCGCGATGGTCAAGGGGCTCATCGCCGGGGGGCTGGGCATCTTTCTCGCCCTTTTCGGGTATCAGAGGATCACCGGCGTGCCCCGGTTCTGGCTGGAAAGCGATTACCTGCTCGACGGATTCCGGTTGATCCCGCTCGTCATCGGCCTGTTCGCCATACCGGAGATCCTGGCCCTTTCGACCGGACGGGCGATCGCTCCGGACCACTCGGCGGCCCAGCTTTCGTGGAGGCAGGTGTGGGCGGGCGTGAGGGCCACCATCGGGGCCCGGTGGTTGCTGCTGCGCTCTTCCCTCATCGGCGTCTTCGTCGGCATCGTGCCCGGGGTGGGAGGGGAAACGGCGACCTTCGTCGCCTATGCCGCGGCCAAACAAACGGCGGCCAACCCGGACCAATTCGGAAACGGCGCGATCGAGGGTGTGATCGCGCCGGAAAGCGCCAACAACGCCAAGGAGGGCGGGGCTCTGATACCCACGCTCGCGCTCGGTATTCCGGGAAGCGCGGGGATGGTGGTCCTCCTCGGCGGCTTCCTGCTTCTGGGTCTGGACCCGGGTCCGGATTTTCTCGACAACCACATGGACACCGCGGTCGGGCTCGCCCTGGTGCTCGCCCTGGCCAATGTCGTGGCGGCGCTGCTCGTGTTTGCCCTGGCAAGCCAGATCATCAAGATCACGGTCGTGAGGGGAACGGTTCTCGCGCCCCTCCTGCTGGTTCTCATCGTACTCGGCACCTACTCGGCGGGCAACGATCCCGCGGACGTGCTCTTCGTCTTCGTGTTCGGCGCCCTCGGTTACGTTCTCAAGGAGTTCGACTACAGCCGGCCGGCCCTCCTCTTGGGCTTCGTCCTCGGGCCGCTCCTGGAGACCTATCTGCACATCTCGCTGCAGGCGTATGGTCCGTGGTTCTTCACGCGACCGATCGCGCTGGCGATCGCCGCCCTCATCGTTCTGGGCCTGGCTTGGCCTTTGCTGAGGGGACTAGGCGGAAGAGTGGGCGGCGGGCCATGAGAACCAACGAACTGTTCGTGCCCGTCGTCCTCGCCCTCTTCATAGGGACGTTCCTGGGCCTGGGGCTTTTTTCATTCCAGTACTCGCTCACCGTGATGCGGTTTCCGTTGATCGTCGGCTTGGTGACGTGCGCGCTGTGCGGGCTGCGGATCGTCCAGGTGGTCTCCGCCGGGCGCCAGGGCGGTCCGGGGCCAGACGACGAGCGGCGCGAGGTATCGCCTCCAGCCGTGAAGCCCGTCGCCTTTGGCGCGCTCTGGCTGCTCGGCGTCCTTCCCGCCCTGTATCTGCTGGGCTACCTCGCGGGGTTGCCGCTCTACGTCTTTCTGTATCTCAAGTTGCATGGCGAGGGCTGGCTGATGGCGGGAGGACTCGCCCTGCTCTGCTTCGCCGTCGCGTATGGCGTGTTCATGAACGCGCTCGGCGTGCCGCTGCCCGTGCATCCGATCGGATGGCCATGACCGCGGGGGCCGCGCAAGCACCGGAGCGGAAAGAAAGGATCCCGGGCCTTGGGCGTCTCGAAAGCTCCCCGCCTTTCCTTTCGACCACCATTGTTGTTATTGCAGGGGTACCGGGGCGGTGCCGCAGCCACCGCCTCGGGATGCCCATGGTGAGATAGCGGTCGAGCCGCCGGGGGAAAAGAGAAGCATGCAGCCACCGCGGGTCCCCACATCCAACCTTCCAGGGGTCACGTGGCCCGCCGTGCCGGCGCCGGCGGCGGTGACACGGCTGGCCCTCCAGTATCAGCTTGCCGAAAGCCAATGGTGGCCGCCCGAGACGCTGCTGCGCCACCAGTTCCAACAGCTGAGCGTCCTGCTCGCCCACGCATGGAAGACCGTGCCGTTCCAGCGCCAACGCCTCAAGGCGGCAGGCATCCGGCCGGGACAGCCGATCGGTCCCGACGAGTGGGAGCGGTTACCGCTCCTCACGCGCCAGGACCTTCAGGATTCGGGGGCCGCCCTGCAAAGCCGGCGGATACCTAAGGGCCATGGTAAAGCCCAAACGGTCGTGAGCTCGGGATCGACGGGCACGCCGGTCACGACACTAATCACCGAGCTAACCGACTTCTTCTGGCAGGTCATCACCCTGCGAAACCATTTGTGGCACCGCCGCGATCTCACCAAGAAATTCGCCGCCATCCGCAAGTTCAAGAATCCTGCGACCAACTACCCCCAGGGCAGGATGACCAAGAGTTGGGGGGCTTCCGCCGGTTTGGTCTTCGCCACCGGCCCGTCGCTGGCGCTCAGTATCGCCGCCAGCGTCGAGCAGCAGGTCGAATGGCTGCAACGGCAGAATCCCGGCTACCTCCTCACCTTTCCCTCGAACCTGTTGCAGCTGGCGACGCACTGTGAGCAGCGCGGGATCGCGTTCCCCGATCTCGTGCATGTCCTCACCATGACCGAGATTCTCTCCTCGGAGGTCAGAGACGCCTGCCGTCAAGCATGGGGCGTTCCGGTGACCGACATGTATAGCGCCCAGGAGGTGGGATACATCGCGTTGCAGTGTCCCGATCACGAGCACTACCACGTCCAGTCCGAGGTCGCTCTGGTAGAGGTTCTCGACGACGACGGTCGAGCCTGCGCGCCCGGGGAAGTCGGCAAGGTGGTGGTAACCGCACTGCACAACTTCGCCATGCCTTTGGTCCGCTACGAGCTCGGCGACTATGCCGAGGTGGGGGAGCCTTGCCCGTGCGGCCGGGGACTGCCGGTGCTCAGGCGCATCGTGGGCCGGGTGCGAAACACCCTCGTCGCCCCGACCGGCGAGAGATACTGGCCGTCCTTCGGGTCGAGGAAGTTCGCCGAGCTTGCCCCCATTAGACAACATCAGTTCGTCCAGAAGACCCTGGAGACCATCGAAGCGAGGTTCGTGACCGAGCGGGAGTTGACGCCGGAAGAGGAACAGAAGCTGCGCGAGCACATCCTCTCGCGGCTCCCCTGCCCGTTCGAGCTCACCTTCACCTACCACGACGAGATCCCGCGGAGCGCGGGCGGCAAATACGAGGATTTCCTTTCCGAGGTGGCGACGTAGCGCGTGCCCTGGTTCCCGCGCTGATGGGGCGAAGGGCGGCGGACCGCCATCGTTCGGCCGCATCTGTCCGAGAGGGCCGGCAGGCTACGGCGCGCTAGCGCATAGTCCGGTCAACCTGACCGGACTATGCTCTAGAGCCGTGAGGCGACGATCCGCGCATACTCGGCGTCCCCCGGGGCGGTCGGCCCGGACGGCCGCTTGCCGAACTTTCCAGGCACGCCGCCCAACTCGAAGCGCTCGATCGCGAATCCTCCGCCCTCGAACAGCTCGATGATTTCCTCGCGCGACCTGATGGGATGGGTCCGTTTGCTCTCGGCGTAAGTCTGCGCGCAGCTCGCCAGCTCCTCGGGATCGACGCCGAGGATGTCCCGCCTGACTCGCGCCTCGCGCA
The DNA here is from genome assembly GCA_036475545.1 of Alphaproteobacteria bacterium. Classification (GTDB taxonomy): domain Bacteria; phylum Pseudomonadota; class Alphaproteobacteria; order DATDPM01; family DATDPM01; genus JAZGAE01. The sequence goes on along the minus strand of JAZGAE010000064.1, from coordinate 13,978 downwards.
GGACCGCCTCCCGGAACTCCGCCGCCTGCTCCCGCGTGAAGCGAACCTTCTCCGGCGCGTTGGCGGGGCGAACGCGGTTGACGGTTATGACCTTGCCCCCCGGCCTCAGGAGGTCTCGCCATTTCGCGATGACGTCTCGCCGCTGGTCCGCGGCGAAGTTTCCAAGGAAGGAGTGCGTGCAGAGAACGTCGAAGGGCCGCTCCGTTTCGTAGTCCAGGATGTCGCACGCCTTGGTCTGGAGGCGCGCGGACCTCGTTTCCGCGTACCATTTCGTGAGGAACAGCGGCGTTTCACAGATGTCCACGACGGTGACATCCGCGACCGCGCTTTCCTTCGCGTAGGCCCACAGCACGTGGGCAGGCATGGAATAGTCGGCCGCGCCCGAGACCAGTATGCGACGGGACCCGTCCGCGCGCGCCAGGGAGCCAAGGGCGTCGAGCAAGAAATCCGCGTGGTCCGACGGCGCCGTGACCAGGTCGAGGGCGCGAAAGTATTGCCACGAGCCATGGTACCAGGCGCAATCCTCGCCCGAAGCGGGATCCTTGCGGCACAGGTCCGGGGCCACCCGTCTTGCCAGCGGCGCGCTGACAACGAGCGGCTCTTCGAGCATCGGCGGCTCGCCGCCGCCCGCATCGTCCACGACCACCGTCCGGGCCTTCTCCTTCAAGGTTTCGATCAGGCAAGGTTTCGATCAGGTCGCGCGGCCCGAACGCCCTTGCCCCCGCAGCGACGCGTCATCACGTGCGAAAGGCGAGTGGCCGCTGGCCGCAAGTGTGAATTTGTTCTACCCTAACGATGCCCAACAAGGCCATAGGGGACTGGCCGGATCAAGGCAACAAACGGGGTCGGGGGACCAAGCGATGGGGCATCACGCGTCCCGCCTGTTCGGGCTGAGTCCTGGCGCGGCCGTCTTGCTTGCCGTGGCTCTGGTGAACGGCACGGCCTGGGCGGGCGAAGTCGAGGTGCTCCAGCAACAGGTGGATCGGCTGGAGGCCGAGCTCGGCCGCCTCAAGGAGCAGCTGAACGAAGTCAGGAGGGCCCAGCAGGAGGCCGCGCGGGCGCAGGCCGCCCGGAATGCGGCCCCGGAGAAGACGGCCGATGGCAAGGCCGTCAAGGTCACGACCAAGCCCGGAATCGCGGTCGAGACCGAGGACGGGGCGTTCTCGGCCCAGATCGGCGGCCGGATCATGGTGGATTCGGCCTGGTACGGCGACGACAAGTCCAAGCTCGGCGACGGCACCGAGCTGCGCCGCGCCCGCATCCTCGTCAAGGGCACGCTGCTCACGGACTGGGACTACAAAGTCGAGGTCGACTTCAGCGGCAACGACGTCAGCCTCAAGGACGTCTACATCGCCTACGCCGGCTTCGACCCCGCGGTATTTACCCTGGGCAACTTCAAGATACCGTTCAGCCTCGAAGGACAAACGAGCTCCAAGTACATCACCTTCATGGAGCGGGCGCTCTCGTTCGCCTTCGTGCCAGGCCGGAAGATCGGCATTGGCGGCTGGACGCACGGCGACAATTGGTCGGCGGGGGCGGGCCTGTTCGGCGATGCGGTCGGCGGCGACGTCGATAGCGAGGGCAACGAGGCCTGGCATGCCGGGGGGCGGGTGACCTACGCGCCGCTTTCGGGAAAGACCCGCTCGCTCCACCTCGGATTCGGCGCGGTGTACGGCGATCCCAACAACGACACGCTTGGATTTCTCGAGCGGCCCGAATCGCACGTGACCGACGTCCGGTTCGTCACCACCGGCACGATCATGGGTGCCCGCGCTTTTTACATCGTCCGGCCCGAGGTCGCCGCCGTGCTCGGTCCGTTCGCGTTTCAGGGGGAATACACCCATACCGGTGTCACCCGTGACCGATTCGACGACGTCGACTTCGATGGCTGGTACGCCGAGGCGAGCTATTTTCTTACCGGCGAGTCGCGCCCCTTCAACCCCAAACGGGGCAACTTCGGCCGCCTTCGGCCCAAGGCCAGCCTCGGCGACGGCGGCCTCGGGGCCTGGCAGATCGCCGTGCGCTACAGCACCATCGACCTCACCGACGAGGACATCCTCGGCGGCGAGGAAATCAACGTCACCCTCGGGCTCAACTGGTACCTCAACCCGTACGTCCGGTTGATGCTGAATACCATCTGGGTGGATACCGACCGAAACGCGACCGGCAACGCGTTGAACACATCCTCGGGCGAGACCCCCGGAGACGACGATCCGTTCATCGTCCAGGTCCGCGGCCAAATCGACTTCTAGAGCATAATCCGGTCAGGTTGTGCGGCGGGTTCGCTCGCATCCCCCGGCGGGGCGATTCGGCTGCATGCGCTTCCGCGCGGTTGTCACAAAACCGTAACAGTACCGTAGTATGCCTGTCGCACGCGGTCGCTAAAACGAGGTTTGGCGTGCGCTCGCGCCCTACCGCTTGACGCGGGAGGCGCGGCTGCACGCCTCCCGGAAATCATGCGTTTTAGGAGGCATGACCGTGATTGTGAGGAGGTTCGCGTTGGCGGCCGTTACGGCCCTGGCCGTGGCGGCGTCGGGTGCACCGGCGAAGGCCCGTGATCAGATCCGGATCGTCGGATCCTCCACCGTGTTTCCGTTCGCGACGGCCGTGGCCGAGAAGTTCGGCAAGACCACCGACTTCAAGACGCCCGTGGTCGAATCGACGGGCTCCGGCGGCGGGTTCAAGCTGTTCTGCGCCGGCGTCGGGGTCAGGCACCCCGACATCACCAACGCGTCGCGGCGCATCAAGAAGTCCGAGATGGACAACTGCGCCAACAACGCCGTCTTCGACGTCACCGAGGTCAAGATCGGCTATGACGGCATCGTCATCGCCAAATCCAAGGAGGCCGAACCGGTTGAGTTGACCCTCCGGCAAGTGTTCCTCGCCCTGGCCAAGGACGTGCCGGCCGACGACAAGGGCGAGAATCTGGTGCCGAATCCCCTTGAGAAGTGGAGCGACATCGATCCCGCGCTCCCCAACGCCAAGATCGAGGTCCTGGGACCGCCGCCGACTTCGGGAACGCGCGACGCCTTCGTCGAGATCGCCATGGAGGGAGGCTGCAAGACCTTCCCGGCGCTCAAGGCGCTGAAGGAGAAGGACGAGAAGAAGTACAGGGCCGTCTGCCACGCGATCCGCGAGGACGGCGCCTTCGTCGAGGTTGGCGAGAACGACGTCCTGATCGTGCAGAAGCTGGTCGCCAACCCGAACGCACTGGGCATCTTCGGGTTCAGTTTCCTCGACCAGAACCGCGACAGGGTTCGGGGCAGTGCCATCGAGGGCGTGGAGCCCGAGTTCGAGACCATCTCCGACGGCAGTTACCCGATCTCGCGCTCGATGTACTTCTACGTGAAGAACGCCCACCTCGGGTCGATCCGGGGAATGAAAGACTACGTGGCCGAGTTCACGAGCGAGAAGGCTTGGGGTCCGGAGGGCTACCTCGCGGACAAGGGTCTGATCCCGCTTGCCGACGAGGAGCGCAGGAGAGGGCATCAGGCAGCGATGAGTTTTGCGCCGCTCGCCATGTAATCCCTGGACCGGCGGCGGGGCCGACCCGGCCGCCGGCCATAGCGTTCGCGGCCCCATGCACGGGGAGCCGCCCGGCGTCTGTTCGCGGGGAGCGCCCAAGTACCCTCTATCCCAATAGGACGGTACTGGGCATGCAGCTCCTCACGCTCGTCGCAGCCCTGCTCCTCTTGACCGCGATCGGTTTCCGGCTCGGCCGGCGGCGGGCGCTCGCGTTGGCCGCTGGACATCCGCGCAGCCTTCAATCGCTGCCCGGCTATTACGGCCTCTACGTCGCGCTATGGTGCGGCGTTCCCGCCTTTCTGGTTCTCCTCGCCTGGCTCGTTCTCGAGCCCTTCGCCGTCGAGAGCCTGCTGGTCGCGAGTCTTCCCGCCGAGGTCCAAAGGCTGCCCGAGGCGCGGCTCGAGCTTCTGCTCAACGACATCCACAACCTCGCCGCAGGCGGCATCGTGAGCCGCGAGGTCGACCCGGAGCTTCGGGCGGCGGCGGACCGTTACAACAGCTTCAGGAGCATCGGGTTCGCGTCGCTCGCCGTGGTCGTCCTCGGCCTGGCCGCGGGCGGCGTCGCCATCGGCCGGCGCTTCGTCTCGCCGGCGCTGCGCGCCCGGGTCCGAGTCGAGGCGGCGATCAAGGTCTTCCTCGTCGCGAGCTCGACGGTGGCGATCTTCACCACCATCGGGATCGTGCTCTCGCTGGTCTTCGAGGCGGTGCGCTTCTTCGATGCCATCCCCGTGACGGACTTCCTGTTCGGGCTCAAATGGAGCCCGCAGACGGCGATTCGCGCCGACCAGGTAGGCTCCTCAGGCGCCTTCGGCGCGGTGCCCGTGTTGACCGGCACGCTGCTGATCAGCGCCGTCGCCATGGTGGTGGCGGTGCCGGTCGGGCTGTTCTCCGCCATCTATCTCGCGGAATACGCGGCGCCCAGGTTCCGGGCCACCGTCAAGCCGATGCTGGAGATCCTCGCCGGCATCCCGACCGTCGTCTACGGGTTCTTCGCGGCCCTCACGGTGGCCCCGCTCGTGCGCGACGCCGGCGCCCTGCTCGGTCTCGACGTGGCATCGGAAAGCGCCCTCGCCGCCGGCGTGGTGATGGGAATCATGATCATCCCGTTCGTCTCTTCCATCTCCGACGACGTGATCACCGCCGTGCCCCAAAGCCTGCGTGAAGGGTCCTACGCGCTGGGGGCAACGAAGTCCGAGACCATTCGGCGGGTCGTCGTGCCGGCGGCGCTGCCCGGGATCGTGGGCGGCATCCTGCTTGCCGTCTCCCGCGCCATCGGCGAGACCATGATCGTCGTCATGGCGGCGGGACTGGCCGCGAACCTGACGGCGAACCCGTTCGAGGCGGTGACCACCGTCACGGTTCAGATCGTGACGCTGCTGGTCGGCGATCAGGAGTTCGACAGTCCCAAGACGCTCGCCGCCTTCGCCCTCGGCCTCCTGCTGTTCGCAATCACCCTGTTGTTGAACGTCGTGGCGCTTCAGGTCGTCCGAAAGTACCGAGAGCAATATGAGTGAGACCCCCGGGAGGCAGACAGTGGCGGTGACGGATCGCCTCAACGCCGGGCTCAAGCGGCGCTACGCCGCCGAGCGGCGCTTTCGCCTCTACGGCCTGATCTCGGTGGCGCTGGCACTCGCCTTCTTAGGCATTCTGTTCGCCAGCATCATCGAAAAGGGGTACAGCGCGTTCACCCAGCACCTGGTCCGGCTCGAGATCCATTTCGACCCGCAGCTCATCGACCCCGAGGGCACGCGCGACGCGCGCACGCTCGCCCGCGCCGACTACGCGGCGCTGGCGAAGCGCGCGATCGGCCAGCTCTTCCCAGAGGTGAAGAAGCGCCGCGACAAGCGGGCGCTGCGTTCCCTGGTCAGCTCCGGCGCCGCGTACGACTTGCGCGCGATGGTGCTGGACGATCCCGCGCTCATCGGCGCGACCCGGACGGTGTGGGTGCCCGTCGACGACGACGTGGACATGTACATGAAGGGCTATATCAGCCCGGACCTGCCGGAGGCCGAGCGCCGTCTGAGCGACGCGCAGATCGGCTGGGTCGATCGACTGGTCGATTGGGGCTTCGTCGAGAAGCGGTTCAACGCGCGCTTCTTCACCGCAGGCGACAGCCGCGAGCCGGAGCTCGCCGGCATCTGGGGCGCGGTCGTCGGTTCCTTCTTCGCCCTTCTGGTCACGCTGCTGCTGGCCTTCCCCATCGGCGTCATGGCGGCGGTGTATCTGGAAGAGTTCGCGCCGAAGAACAGGTTGACCGACCTCATCGAGGTCAACATCAACAATCTGGCGGCGGTGCCCTCGATCATCTTCGGGATTTTGGGCCTCGCGGTGCTTCTCAACTTCTTCGAACTGCCGCGCTCGGCGCCGCTGGTGGGCGGCATGGTGTTGGCGCTGATGACGCTGCCCACCATCATCATCGCGGGCCGCGTGGCCCTCAAGGCGGTGCCGCCTTCGATCCGCGAGGCCGCGCTCAGCGTCGGCGCGAGCCCCGTCCAAACGGTCTTGCACCACGTGTTCCCCATCGCCATGCCCGGGATATTGACCGGCACCATCATCGGCATGGCCCGGGCCCTCGGCGAGACGGCGCCGCTGTTGATGATCGGCATGGTGGCCTTCATCGTCGACATCGCGCGCGGCCCCCTCGATCCGGCGACGGTGCTGCCGGTGCAGATCTTCATCTGGTCGGACGCCCCCGAGCGCGGATTCGTCGAGAAGGCGGCCGCCGCGACCATGGTCCTTCTGGTCTTCCTCATCGCCATGAACGGACTGGCGATCTACCTGCGGCAAAAATTCGAGAAACGGTGGTAAGATGCTTGGATTGACGGTTCAGGTACCAACAAAGGTGAGTGACAAGGCGAAGCCAGCGCCCGCAACCGCGCCGACTCCGGCGGCCGAGGTTGCGGTGGGCGCCGCGGTTGCCGAGGCGGCGCCTTCGCGCCGCGCGCCCAAGATGGAGGCGCGCGGCGTCAACGTCTTCTACGGCGACAACCACGCGCTCAAGGACGTTGACCTGGACATCACGGTCAAGGAGGTGACGGCGCTCATCGGCCCGTCGGGCTGTGGCAAGACCACGTTCATTCGCTGCCTCAACCGGATGAACGACATCATCGAGGGCTGCGTGGTGTCGGGCTCCGTCACCCTCGACGGCGATGAGATCTACGACCCGGGTGTCGACGTGGTGCAACTTCGGGCGCGCATCGGCATGGTATTCCAGAAACCGAACCCGTTCCCGAAGTCGATCTACGACAACGTCGCCTACGGGCCACAGATTCACGGGCTGGCCGCGGTCCGCGACGAGCTCGACCAGATCGTGACGACGAGCCTTGAAAGGGCGGGTCTCTACGACGAGGTATATGACCGCCTGGACCAGCCGGGAACGAGCCTCTCGGGCGGGCAACAGCAGCGATTGTGCATCGCGCGCGCCATCGCGGTCGATCCCGAGATCATCCTCATGGACGAGCCGTGCTCGGCCCTCGATCCCATCGCCACGGCGCGGATCGAAGAGCTCATGGACGAGCTCCGCGAGAATTACACGATCGTCATCGTCACCCACTCGATGCAGCAGGCCGCGCGGGTCTCCCAGCGCACCGCCTTCTTCCACCTCGGTGAGCTGGTGGAGTACGGCTCCACCGAGCGGGTCTTCACCCGGCCCCGGGACGAACGCACGCAGGGCTACATTACCGGCCGCTTCGGTTAGGAAACGGAGCCCGTCGAAGGAGTCGGCCCATGGAAACGGAACACATCGTCAAGGCCTACGACGAAGAGCTGAACCACCTCAACAACACCATCACGGAGATGGGCGGGCTGGCGGAATCCCTGCTCGCCTCCGCCATCCAGGCGGTGGCGACCCGGGACAGCGAACTCGCCGCCGAGGTGATCGAGAGCGACGACGCGGTCGACGACCTGGAACACGAGGTGGCGAGCTTCACGGTGCGGCTCCTGGCGCTGCGCCAGCCCATGGCCGGCGACCTGCGCAACATCGTGGCGGCGCTCAAGATCGCCAGCGATCTCGAGCGCATCGCGGACTACGCCGCCAACATCGCCAAGAGGGCCATCGACCTCAACGTCGCACCCGCAGTCGGGCCGGTGTCGCGCATCCCGCGCATGGCCAAGGAAGCGCAGCAGATGATCAAGGATGTCCTCGACGCCTACGTCGAGGGCGACGTGCCGAAGGCGATCCGGGTCTGGGAGCACGATCGCGAAGTCGACGAGATGTACGACAGCCTGTTCCGCGAGCTCTTGACCTACATGATGGAGGACCCGCGCAGCATCACCGCCTGCACGCATCTCCTGTTCATCGCCAAGCACATCGAGCGCATCGGCGACCACATCACCAACATCGCCGAGGACATCTACTACCTCGTCGAGGGCAAGCCTTGGTACAAGCGCCAGCGCAGCGAGACCGAGGGCATGGCCTCGCCCGCCAAGCCGGTCGCCATCGCGGGCCGAAAGGGTGGCGGACGCGGCAAGTCATGACGGCGCGGATCCTGATCGTCGAGGACGAGGACTCGATCGTCACGCTGCTGCGCTACAACCTGGAGAGCCGGGGGTTCCGGGTCTCTTCCGCAGCCGACGGCGAGGAGGGGCTTGCCATGATCGAGGACGAGCCCCCCGATCTCTTGATCCTCGACTGGATGCTTCCCTTCGCCTCCGGGATCGAGGTGTGCCGGCAGATCCGGCGCCGGCCCGAGACGCGCCGGCTCCCGATCATCATGCTCACCGCCAAGGGCGAGGAGGCCGACCGCATTCGGGGGCTCGAGTCCGGCGCCGATGATTACGTGAGCAAGCCGTTCAGCCCGAGCGAGGTGGTCGCCCGCGTGCGCGCGCTGCTTCGCAGGGCCAACCCCGCCATCGCCGAGGAGACCTTGCGCTTCGGCGACATCGTCATGGATCTCGCCTCCCACCGGGTGAGGCGCGGCGAGCGCACCATCCACCTCGGCCCCACGGAGTTCCGCCTGCTCCAGCACCTGATGGAGCATCCCGATCGCGTGTTCAGCCGCGACCAGCTCTTGGACGCGGTCTGGGGACGGGACGTGTTCGTCGGCCCGCGCACCGTGGACACCCACGTGAGAAGGCTGCGCAAGGCGCTGAACGACGGCGGGCGGCGCGACGTCATCCGCACCGTGCGGGCGGCCGGCTACGCGCTGGACCCGGGGGTCGCGTAGCCCGTTACGGCAGCTCGGCGAGGGCGGCCCGGTACCGCACCGCCATCCCGGCCCCGAAGCAGACGAACACCACCCGCTCCGGCACCGGGTTCTTGCCGAGACATGCGGCCGCCTCGCGGACCGCGATGCGGACCGCGCGCTCGGGCGGGAAGCCGTAGGCGCCGGTGCTGATCGCGGGAAAGGCGACGGAGCCGAGCCCGCGCGCGCTGGCGATCTCAAGGACGCTGCGGTAGCAGCTCGCCAGAGACGAGTCCTCGCCTTTCTCGCCCCCCTGCCAAACCGGGCCCACCGTGTGAATGACCCAGGCCGCGGGGAGCCCGTAGCCCTTCGTGATCTTGGCCTCGCCGGTGGCGCAGCCGCCGAGCCCGCGGCATTCCTCCCAGAGCTCCGGCCCGGCGGCGCGGTGGATGGCGCCGGCCACCCCGCCCCCCGGCCTGAGGTCCGGGTTGGCGGCGTTGACGACGGCGTCGACCAGTTGGCGGGTGATGTCGCCTTCGATTACGGAGAGTCTCGATTCCACCATGCCGTCCCCCCGCGGCGGCTCATAGGCTTGCCGGACCCGGGGCCGGCGGCCCCGGCGCATCCATCACGAGATCGGCGGAGCCCGTCTCCGCAGGCGCCTATGCGCCGGCGTCGCGCGCCGTCGCCCGCGGTTCGGCCGCGCCCAGCGCCAACACGGCCGCGTGACTCCCTCGATGCGGCTCACGCCGCGAGCGCCTGCGCCGCCGGCAGGTACTCGCACCCAAGGTCACGGGCCACCGCCTCGTGGGTGATGCGGCCGCGATGCACGTTGAGCCCGGCGAGGAGGTGCGGGTCGTCGGCGAGCGCCTGCCTGTAGCCCTTGCCGGCCAGGGCCATCACGAACGGCAGCGTCGCGTTGTTGAGGCCGATGGCCGAGGTCCGCGCCACCGCGCCGGGCATGTTGGTGACGCAGTAGTGCACCACCCCTTCTTCCACGTAGGTCGGGTCGGCAAGGGTGGTGGGGCGGCTGGTCTCGCAGCTGCCCCCTTGGTCGATGCACACGTCGACGATGACCGAGCCGGCGCGCATGTGGGCCACCATCTCTCGGCTCACCAGCTTCGGCGCCGTGCCGCCCGGAACGAGCACCGCGCCGATCAGGAGATCGGCGTCGCGGACGTGGGTCTCGATGGCGTCCAGGGTCGAGAAGATGGTGTTGATCTTGGGCCCGAACTGGAGGTCCAGCTGATAGAGCCGCGGCAGCGACTTGTCGATGACGGTGACGCTCGCCTCCATGCCCATGGCCATGCGCGCGGCGTTGGTCCCCACCACGCCGCCCCCCAGGATCACCACCCGCGCCGCCGGCACCCCGGGGACGCCGCCGAGCAACAGCCCGACGCCGCCCTGCTCCTTCTCCAGGCAGTGCGCCCCCACCTGCACCGACATCCGGCCCGCCACCTCGCTCATCGGCGCCAACAGCGGCAAGCCCCCGTGATCGTCGGTCACCGTCTCGTAGGCGATGGCGGTGCACCCAGAGTCCTGCAGCCCCTTGGCCACGTCGGCGTCGGCGGCGAGGTGAAGGTAGGTGAAGAGCACCTGCCCCTCGCGCAGCTGCTCGAGCTCGTGAGGCTGCGGCTCCTTGACCTTCACGATCATCTCGGCCGCAGCGTAGATCTCCTCCGGGGCGTCCGCGATCCTGGCGCCGGCGGCCACGTACACATCGTCGCCGCTGCCGATACCGGCCCCGGCGCCCGTTTCCACCACCACCTCGTGGCCGTTATGGACGAGCTCGCGGACACTGGCGGGAACCAGGCCCACGCGATGTTCCTGGGTCTTGATCTCCTTGGGCACGCCGACCAGCATGACGCCCTCTTGCGGCAACTCGAGGCCCGGAAAGTTTGACCCCGGGCCCGCCCCCGGTCAATGGGCTCCTCGCCCCCGCGCTATTGCGCCGGGCTCTCGCTCGCCGTCGGCTCCGCGGCCCGGTCCAAGCGCAAGAGCCAGAGCAGCAACAACAGGCCCGGCAGCGCCACCGCCGTGGATAAGAGGAAGAACGGCACCCACCCCAGCTGCTCCGCGAACCAGCCGCCGGACGAGGACAGCACGGTCCGGCCCATGGCCATGAAGGACGACAGCAGGGCGTATTGCGTCGCGGAAAACGCCACGTTGCAGAGACTCGAGAGATAGGCCACGAACGCCGCCGAGCCCATTCCGCCGGTGACGTTCTCGATCCCGATGGTGAGGATGAGCAGGGCCACGTTGTGGCCGACCACCGCTTGCACCGCGAACATGAGATTCGAGAGCATCTGCAGCACCCCGCACAGCAGCAGCGCCTTCATGATGCCGAGCCGGAAGACCACCACGCCGCCGAGCAAGACGCCGGCAATGGTGGCCCCCACCCCGAAAATCTTGCTGACGTTGGCGATCTCGATCTTGGTGAAGCCTATATCCACGTAGAAGGGGCTCGCCATGACGCCTGCGAACGCGTCCCCAAACTTGTAGAGGAGCACGAACACAAGGATGGCCGCCCAGGCCGGCCGGCGGGCGAAATCGAGGAACGGGTCGACGACGGCCCCTTTGAGCCGTTCGCCGAGGGGGACGCCCTCGGTCGGCACGCCCGCCGCGAGGCCCGCTTCCGCCTCGCGTTTGGGCTCAGGCGTCGCCAACACGGCCGCCACGCCCACGAGCACGCAGGCCGCCATGACCTGGTAGGCCAAGGTCCAGCCGCCGAAGCTTGCCGCGTAGAGCGCGCCGGCGCCCGCTGCCAACAGCCCCAAGCGGTAGCCGAACTGGGTGGAGGCCGCGCCCGCGCCCTGCTCGTGATCCTCGAGCAAGTCGATGCGGAAGGCGTCGATGACGATGTCCTGGCTCGCCGAGCAAAAGGCGACAATGGCGGCGAACAGCACCGTGAGCTCCACGTCTAACGCCGGATCGGTGTTGCCGAGCCCAATGAGCGCGACGATGAGGGCGGTCTGCGCCAACAGCGCCCAGCTGCGCCGCCGGCCCAGCCTGCGCGTGAGCCAGGGGATCCGCGCCCGGTCCATCACCGGCGCCCACAGGAACTTGAGGTTGTAGGAGAGGCCCACGAGCGCGAACAGCCCGATGGTGGTGAGCGAGACCCGCGACTCGGCCAGCCACACCCCCAGCGTGGCGCCGGTGAGCGCCAGCGGCAGGCCGCTGGCGAACCCCATGAAGAAGATGGCGACGATGCGCCGGTCCGCGTAGAGCGCGGCGGCGTCGCGCCAGCGTCCCAGGCGGGTCCCTACCACGGCGGCGGCCCCGGGGGCCCGTTGGACAAGCGAGAGCGGGGCTTAAGAGCCGCCACCGGCGGTCGCCTCGGCGCTGCCTTCATCGGATCCGCCAGCCGGATCTCCGGCCGGGAGCCGAAATGGCCGACGACCTCAGCCCACGTGGCGCCGGCGATGCGCCCGCAAGTGGCAGGCTCGCGGCCACGGGTCGGCGCATACGGGCCGGCGCATAAAGGAAGCCGCCGGCATCGGCCTCGCCGGCGTGGCTCGGCAGGCCGACGATCGCGTTGCCGATCGCGACGACGTCTGTCTCGGCTGCCGGGACGTCCGCCATGCTCACCCCATGCAACGACGCCGGGCCTTCCCTGGGCCTGGTTCGCGGCGCAGTATAGCGGGCGCGCGGAGGCCCCAAAAGGCCGCAGCGTCGCGGCGCGGCGCGGAGAACCGGGCGCCGGGCTGCGCGCCGGGCCTGCCAAGGGTCGTTGTTCGGCGGGAGGCATGTGTTGTGTTGGCCGCGATCGTGAAGGCCTTAGGACAGCTAGGGGACAGCCGCACCCGCCGCGTGCTGCGGTGGAACCTGCTGGCGACGGCGGCTCTTTTTGCGGTGCTGCTGGCGGGGGTGTGGTTCGTGCTGCTGGAGACCCGGCTGTTCGAAATCGGCCCCATCGAGACGGTCACCGACCTGCTCGGGGGCCTCGCCGCGGTGGTGCTCGCCCTGGTTCTCTTTCCCGGCGTGGCGGGGCTGACGCTCAGCCTCTTCCTCGAGGAGATCGCCGGCAGCGTCGAGGCCCGCCACTATCCCGAGCTGCCGCCGCCCAGAGCGCAACCGCTCCTGGAAGTGGCCTGGGTCACGGTCCGGTTCGCCGCGGTCACGGTGTTGCTCAACCTCTTGGCGCTGCCGGTCTACGCGATCCTGTTCTTCCTTCCCCCCCTCAATCTTTTTGTGTTCTACGGCCTGAACGGGTATCTTCTGGGCCGGGAGTATTACGAACTCGTGGCCTTGCGGCGCATGAACGCGGAAACCGCGCAAGGTTTGCGCCGTGTTCATGCAGGCCGGCTCCTCGTCGCCGGTGCGGTGATCACCTTTTTCTCGAGCCTGCCGCTCGTGAATCTGTTGGCGCCGGTGGTAGCCACCGCCTTCATGGTGCACCTGTTCGAGGACATGCGCAGCCGAGCCGGCCAACCGGGCGTCCGCGACGCAACATAGGGCGCAACAGGGAAGGCGCGGCGGCGGCGCAGACCGGGGCCATGGCCCGGAATTTTTGTTCGCGCGTTCACGAATGGGATTTCGCGACACCATGTTCGGCCGCAAGAAGCGTTCCGTGGGTCAGGCGCCATCCGCGTCTGGGGCGGTTGCCGGCGCCGCCGACGGGGCCGCCGGTCCATCGACACCGAAGTCTTTTTCAAGGCAGGAAAGCGTCATGCCCGAGAGCACGAATCCGGACCCGCCGGTGCGCCCGGAGATCCCCCGCCGCCGGCTCGACATTCCCGGGATAGCCTCGCGCCAGCCGGATCGACCTTCGGCGCAAACAACCGAGAGCAAGCGGCTGATCGTCGGCCGCGACATTACGCTTAGCGGCGAGATCACCGCCTGCGACAGGCTCATCGTGGAGGGCCGCGTCGAAGCCAAGCTCGCCGACTGCCAATCCATCGAGATCTCCTCGACCGGCTTATTCAAGGGCTCGGTCGAGGTCGACAACGCCGTCATCAGCGGCCAGTTCGAGGGCAAGCTCACGGTCCGCAAACGCCTGGTGATTCACGCCACGGGCCGGGTCACCGGAGAGATCCGTTACGCCGAGATCGAGATTCAAGCGGGCGGGGTCATCTCCGGCGACGTGCACGGCCTTGCCGGGCCCGCGGCCGGGCGCGCGCCGGCGGAGCCGGGGCGGGACCTCGGCAAGGGCCAAAAGGCGGGCGCCGGCGAGGCGCCACCGCTGGCGGCGGAACAGGCCTAGAGCATAATCCGGTCAGGTGGAATCGGCTGCGTTGCGCCGTGGCGAGGCGATCCGCCAGGCGCGGCGCGAAGGGCGATGCGGAGGCATCGGCCGAGCGGCGCAACGCCGCGGGCGCCCGCCCCGGCGC
>JAZGAE010000063.1:0-2767 GCA_036475545.1 Alphaproteobacteria bacterium | reverse complement strand
GCGCCGGAGGAATTTTGTGCCGCGGGCAGGAGCGGGGCGAAGCACGTAGCGGTGCCACCGCGCGAGCTTTGCTACGAACCCGTGGCCGCAAAAGACCCCGGCCCTTCGGGCTGCGCCGGGCCGGGCTTGGGGCGGAACGCCCGCGGCGTTGCGCCGCTCGGCCGATTCCACCTGACCGGATTATGCTCTAGCCGGCTCCGGCCCTGGGCCCCGTGCGGGACACATCCGAGGCGAAATCCGGACCGGCGACGGTCTCGTCGCCAGCCCCGCCGCCGGCCATGCTCGTGTCGAACTGGAGCTGGGCCAGCCGGGCATAGAGGCCGCAGCGTCCGATCAACTCCTCGTGCGATCCGATGTCGATGATGCGCCCGCGGTCCATCACCGCGATGCGGTCTGCCTTGAGCACCGTGGCGAGACGGTGGGCGATGACCAGCGTGGTGCGCCCGGCCATGAGTTGCTCGAGCGCCTTCTGCACCATACGCTCGCTTTCGGCGTCGAGGGCGCTGGTCGCTTCGTCCAGCAAGAGCACCGCCGGATTGCGCAGGATTGCCCGGGCGATGGCGATGCGCTGGCGCTGGCCGCCGGAGAGAAACACCCCCCGGGGGCCAAGTTGGCTGTCGTACCCGTGGGGCAAGCGGTCGAGGAACTCGGCGGCCCCGGCCGCCTGTGCCGCCGTGCGGACCGCCTCGTCGGGAGCGTCGGGGCAGCTGTAGCGGATGTTCTCCCACGCATCCGCGGCGAAGATCACCGGCTCCTGGGACACCAGCCCTATGCGTTCGCGGAGTCCCGCGAGAGAAACCTGGCGCAAATCCATGCCGTCGAGGGTGATGGCCCCTTCCTGCGGATCGTAGAACCGGAGCAAGAGCTGGAAGACGGTGGTCTTACCGGCGCCCGACGGGCCCACGAGGGCGAATCTCTGGCCCGGCGCCACGTCGAGGGAGAAGCCGCTGAGGGCGGCAAGCGTCGGCCGCGCGGGGTAATAGAAGGTGACATCGCTGAGCGAAACCGCGCCCCGCGCCGGCTCCGGCAACGGCTTGGGGTTAGCGGGCTCGGAAATGGACGGCCGGGTGCCGAGCAAGTCGAACAGCCGCTCGGCCGCGCCGGCGGCGCGCTGGAGATCACCGATGAACTCGCTCAAGGCTCCCACGGAAGCCGCCACCAGAACGGAGTAAAAGACGAAGGCGGCAAGCTCGCCGGCGCTGATGCGCCCGGCGAAGACGTCGAGGCCTCCGACCCACAGGATCACGCCGACGGCGCCGAAGACCACCAGCACGACGAACGCGGTCAGGAGCGCACGGGCGCAAATGCGGCGCGACGCGGTGGAAAAGGCCTGCTCCACGCGGTCGGCGAAGCGGTTCCGGTCGATGGGCTCGTGTCCAAACGCCTGGACCGTGCGGATCGCGTTCAAGGTCTCCTCGATGTAATCCCCGACCTCGCCGATGCGATCCTGGCTCGCCCTCGAGAGCCGCCGCACGCGCCGGCCGAAGAAGATGATGGGGGCAATGACCAAGGGAATGACGGCGATGACCAAGCCGGTCAGCTTGGGGCTGGTCACGACCAGCAGGACGACCCCACCTACGAGCATGAGGATGTTTCTTAGCGCCATCGATCCGGCGGACCCGACGACCACCTGAATCAGCGTCGTGTCGGTGGTGAGCCTGGACAGGATCTCTCCGACTCGGGCCGCCTCGAAGAAACCGGGGCTCAGGCGCAGCACGTGGTCGTAGACGGCGCGGCGGATATCGGTGACGACGCGCTCCCCTATCCATGAGACCAGGTAGAACCTGCAGGCGGTCGCGACCGAGAGCAGAACGACAACCCCGAGCAGCACGATGAGCGCGTCATCGAGCATCGCCTCGTTGCCGCTCCGAAACCCCTCGTCCACCAGCCGCCGCAGGCCGACACCCAGGGCGAGCACCGTGCCGGCGGCAACCGTCAACGCCACCGCGGCGCCTAAGAGTTGCCTTTTGTAAGGGGCAACGAAGGGCACGATGCGGCGTAGCTGCCCGAGCTCACGGCCTCCGGGCGGTTCCGATCCCGAGTGCGCCCCGGGACCCATGTCGTTCCGTCTCACGCCCTCATGCCTTCTCGGATCATCGCTGCCGGGCTCTCCCATGCCGGCGGAACGGCCCCGATATCACCGAGCGCCGTATCACCGCAAGGGCCGGCGAAGTTGCTCCCGTCGGGCGTCGTGGCGGAGCGGCTTCGAGGCAGTCTCCCGTTCTCGCGCGGTCACTTCATCGGCGGCCGCGCGGCCCAACGGTCAGTGGCCGACTATCCCTACCGCAATGGCGTCGGATCGGCAACACGCGCCCGGCCTTTGTCCAGGGCCGGCCAAGAACGACCCCGCGCGGATGGCGGGGGTGAAGCGGAGCAACAGCCTTGCGGCGGTCGTCGGCCTCCGCTATAAAGCGCCCCCTACAGAGCAGGAACCAGGCCATGAAAAAGGATATCCACCCCGAGTATCACGAGATCTCCGTGGTTATGACGGACGGGACCACCTTCAAGACCCGCTCGACGTGGGGCAAGGCCGGAGACACGCTCAGGCTCGACATCGATCCGAACACCCACCCCGCCTGGACCGGCGGCACCCAGCATCTCGTCGATACCGGCGGACAGGTCGCCAGGTTCCGGCGCCGGTTCAAAGACTTCGGCGTCAAGTAAGCTCACCTCTTCCCGGCTCGGGACCGTGCCCGGCCGGCCGTTAGGTCGGTGGGGCGCGGAGCGCGCCACACGGCCGCAACCTGAAGGCGCGACGTCCCGCTCC
>JAZGAE010000062.1:0-4267 GCA_036475545.1 Alphaproteobacteria bacterium | reverse complement strand
GTTGAACGGACTGCGCCGGAGGAATTTTGTGCCGCGGGCAGGAGCGGGGCGAAGCACGCAGCGGTGCCACCGCGCGAGCTCCGCGACGAACCCGTGGCCGCAAAAGACCCCGGCCCTTCGGGTTGCGCCGGGCCAGGCTTGGGGCGGAACGCCCGCGGCGTTGCGCCGCTCGGCCGATGCCCCCGCATCGCCCTTCGCGCCGCGCCTGGCGGATCGCCTCGCCACGGCGCAACGCAGCCGAGTCCACCTGACCGGATTATGCTCTAGCGACCAATCGCTCCGTCCTCTTTCCACCGGTAAGACTCCTCCCATTCCACCATCTCCGGAGCGGGTTTGCGCCGGGCGCCGCTTTCGGTGGCAGCGCTGCTCGGCAGAAGGCGCGTGAGGCGACGGCGCGTGAGTGGCCCGGACCAAGCGCCGAGGCCGGAGCGATTGACGCCGTTTGGGCGCACGTCCATAGTTCTCCGGCAGGGGCACACAGCCTGGGGGGGCGTGATGAAGGGCGATAAGAAGGTTATTCAGCACCTCAACGAGATCCTCACCAACGAACTCAGCGCCATCAACCAATACTTCCTGCATGCCCGTATGCATAAGAACTGGGGGCTGGACGAACTCGCGGGCCACGTCGAGGAGGAGTCCGTCGACGAAATGAAACACGCCCAGAAGTTGGTCGACCGCATCCTGTTCCTCGAAGGGGTGCCCAACCTCCAGAAGCTCCACAAGCTGATGATCGGTGAAACCGTGCCCGAGACGTTGGAATGCGACTTGGCGCTGGAGCGCAAAGCCATGCCAGACCTGCGCGCGGCCGTTTCCCATTGCGAGAAGGTGAAGGATTACGTTTCCCGCGACTTGCTCCAGGACATCCTGGACGAGGAGGAGGAACACGTCGACTGGCTGGAGACCCAGCTCGATCTGATCTCTAAGATCGGCCTCGACAACTACATGCAGTCGCAGATGTGAAGGTGCCGGGCCTGGGCCGCAGGCGCGGCGGGTGCTGCGGTCCGCGCCGCACCTCTCGACCGTTCGCGGGCCTTAACGCCAGTCCACCCGGTCGGCGATCCGAATGGCCTCGGCGTTGTACTGGGCCAAGGTCGCGAGTGGCAAGCTGTCGGCCTTGAACGCGCCCCATTCGGCGACCGTGCCGGAGACCTCGATCCCGGGCGTCACCGGGTATTCCTGAACCACCTCCGCATAAGTCCGCTGGGCCCGGTCGCTCGCCAGGAACTCGATCAGGCGCACGGCGTTCTCCTTGTGGCGGGCGCTCGCCGTGACACCGGCCCCGCTGACGTTCACGTGCACGCCGCGCCCGTCCTGGTTGGGCCAAAAGATCGCGACGCCGGCCGCGGCGGCGCGGTCCCGGGCCTTCGGCGAGGCGGCAAGCCCGGCGAGATAATAGGTGTTGGCCAGTGCGAGGTCGCACTCGCCGGCGGCGACGGCGCGGATCTGGTCACGGTCGCCGCCCTGGGGCGAGCGGGCGAAGTTCGCGACCAAGGCCTTGGCCCAGGCCTCGGTCTCAGCCACGCCCAGGCGGGCGATCATCGCCGCCAGCATCGACAGGTTGTAGACGCTGCTGGAGGATCGCACGCAGATCCGCCCCTTCCACTTGGGGTTTGCCAGGTCCTCGTAGGTCGAGAGCTCGGCCGGGCTCACCCGCCCCTTGGCGTACATGATGGGCCGCGCCCGCACCGAGAGCCCGTACCAGAACCCCTCCGGATCGCGGTATTGGGCCGGAATGGCCGCGCGAAGGGCCGCGGACTCGACCCCCTGCAGGACGCCGGCCTGCTTGGCCCGAATCAGCCGCCCGGCATCCACGGTGAGCAACACATCCGCGGGGCTGTTCACCCCTTCGCGGCGGAGCCGTTCGAGAAGGGCGTCGGCCTTGGCGCTGACGACGTTGACCCTGATCCCGGTCTCGGCGGTGAAATTGTCCAACAACGGACGGATCAGGAACTCCTGGCGGCCCGAATAGACGTTCACCTCGCTTTCGGCCGCGGCCGGAAGGGTTCCCCAAACGAGAAAACAAGCGACGGACGCGGCGCCGGCCGCCGTTTGAAGCGCCGACAGGGCGCTCATGCCCGGCGGCGCCCGGCGATCGCGCGGCAATTCGCCCCCTCCGCCATCCAGGCGAGGCTTCCCCGGCCAACCCATAGGGGTCTGCGAATCGTTCCTATTTGCATGGACCGCCATTTTGGCCGCGCTTTCCCGGCAAGCGCAAGTGACAAATTACCATAGCCGCGGTTGCCTCTCGGGGCTCGGCGGGAGAGACGGACCGGGCCATGCCGGCGCGGCGCGCTCAGGCCAGCAATCCGCTCTCGCGAATTCCGTCGACGATGAGCTGAACGGCGAGCGCCGCCAGGATGATGCCGAGGACGCGGCTCACGACGTTGACCCCGGTGACGCCAAGATACTTCATGACATAGGTTGCGGCGATCAGAAACACCAGGGTCAAGACCATCACCACAAGCAGCACGCCGAGTATTGCGGCCTGGAGCAGGGGCTCGTGCTCGCTGCGTGCCATCAGCAACAACACCGAGGTGAGGGCCCCGGGTCCCGCGATCAACGGGATGGCCAGCGGAAAGACCGATATGTCCTCCTTGTGGCCGGCCTCGCGGTCCTCGCTGAGGGTCGTCGACCGCAGGCCGGTGCGGCGCGCCAGGACCATGTCGATGGCCAGCAGGAACAGCAGCACCCCGCCGGCGATGCTGAAGGCGGCCAGCGTAATCCCCAGCGCCT
Organism: Alphaproteobacteria bacterium; assembly: GCA_036475545.1. Classification (GTDB taxonomy): domain Bacteria; phylum Pseudomonadota; class Alphaproteobacteria; order DATDPM01; family DATDPM01; genus JAZGAE01. The sequence continues at coordinate 1,534 of JAZGAE010000062.1, read as the reverse complement.
TGAACAGATACTCGCCGACGAAGGCGAAGGCGAACAGCACCACCGTCGCAATCACCGTCCCCCGAAAAGCCATGCGGCGGCGATAGGCGTCGTTCTCGCCCAAGGTCAACGAGACGAAAATCGGCCCGATTCCAATGGGATCGACGATGACGAAGAACGTTATGAACGCGTGAAAAACGGTTTCCACCATGAACCCTATTCTCCGTCATCCCCGGCCCCACGGGACGGTGCCGGGCTTTGCCCCGCGCATCCCCAGACGTGAAAAGTACGCACCGCACACGGTCCTTGCAAACGAAGGCTTCGGGTCGGCCGGTCGGGCTCGGGGAACGGCATGGACTTTTTGCCAACGACTTCCAAGGCGAAAGTGTTACCTTGTGGATAACAACCCATACTTGTGGATAACCCGGCCTTGTTTTGTCGGCGTTGACGACAACTTAAAGTAATGGCATACTAATATTGTAAAATCCGCTTAATAGTATCGCGTGACTGCGGATTTGGCGGCCAACGTGGTCGTGCTGCGTGGGGCCAGCGCGGTCTCGCGCGTTTCGGTTCGGTCCGAACGAAATAAAGGGGGGAAACACTTATGACGAGTCTCGTCGCATTGTCGATCAGCATTGGCGCGCTCGGCGGCGTCGCTACGTGGCTGGCGCTAAGCCCGTTGAGTGGGTTCATCCTGATCTGGGTCATCTTCATTGCGTGGGCGACCTTCTTCGCCACCGGAGGGAACACCGAAGCGCTGAAGAACACCATCGTGTGCGGAATCTTCGGCGTCATCCTGGCCTGGATCGCAGGGCTCATTATCGTCGGCGTGTCTGTGGCGGCGCTGGGGGCGGTGTGGCCGGCCATCGTGGTGGCGGTGACCGTGTTCGTCATCGTCGCGGGCGCTCATGTCGAGTGGCTTTCCACCATTCCGGCCAACGTGCTCGGCTACGCGAGCGCCTTCGCCTACATGCTGGAACACGATGCGCTGAACATGGACGCACTTACGGCCGCGGGCTTCGGGAACCCGCTGATCATCGTATCGGTCTCGATAGCGGTGGGAGCGGCGTTCGGGCTGTTGTCCGCCAAGCTCGGCGATACCTTGACCAAGAAGGCGTAGCCTTCGCCGGGACATCGGATGGCGCGAGCGCGCCGTCCGTTCAGATCTGAGCCGTGTCGGCGCTCGCCTCTCCCCGGAGGCGAGTGCCGGAGCGGTTCTCGTGAAGGCGGGGAATAATCGGGCGCCTCGCGTCCGACGAAAGGGTTTGTCCGCGCGGGTCGTTGCCGCCTGCGGGCGGGATCGCTTGACCCGGCCGTTGCACGCGGGGACCGTGCCGCCATCACCGAAATTTGACACGTCGTGACTTGTCACCCCTGGCCGCGAGGGAAACCATGGCGGGTCATGGAACGCACGTCTCGTGCCGGAAGGATCGTGCCGGGCAGGGCGACCGGCCTGGGGCTGGTGGCGCTTGGGCTCATCGTTGCCGTGAGCGCCGCGCTCGCCAACCCGCGGTCCTGGCGAGCCGAGTGGCCGCGGACCGATTTCTCAAGCCAT
>JAZGAE010000061.1:0-4315 GCA_036475545.1 Alphaproteobacteria bacterium | reverse complement strand
ATCGAGAAGGTCACCCACGACTGCGGCATCTCGCCGGTAAACCTCACCCTGATTCTCACCCCCACGACGAGCCTCGCCGGCAACCTCCAGGTGGTGGGCCGGGTCTTGGAGGTCGCGCTCCACAAGGTTCACGAGCTCAAGTTCCCGCTCGAGCGTGTCGTCGACGGCATGGGAAGCGCGCCGGTGCCGCCCCCCGCCAGCAACTTCCTCACGGCCATGGGACGGACCAATGACGCCATCATCTACGGCGGCACCGTGCACCTCTTCGTGACCGGCCCCGAGGACGACGCGGCGAAGCTCGCCGCGGACCTGCCGAGCTGGAATTCGCCCGACTGCGGCAAGCCGTTCGAGGAGGTCTTCAAGGCTTGCAAGGGGGACTTCTACGCCATCGACGGAATGCTCTTCAGCCCCGCCCGGGTCATCCTCACCGCCATGGAAACGGGGCGCAGCTTCCACGCCGGCCGGGTGGATGAGGCGCTTCTCAACAAGTCGTTCGGGTATGAGGCCGAATAGAAGAGTCGCGATCTTCGGCGCCGATCCCGACTGGCACGCGAAGCGATTGACCGCGGCCCTCGCGGCCCGAGGTGCGGAGGGCGTGTGGGTCGCACTCGAGGATTGCTCCTTCGAGATCGCGGGGAGCGCGGGCGTGTTGCGCCTTCCGGGGTTCGACGAGGCGCTCCCCGACGGGGCGATCACGCGCGTGATTTCCGCAGGCACGCTGGAGCAGATCACGCTCCGCCTCGGCATCCTGCATGCGCTCGGGCGAATGAGTGTGCCGGTTTACAACGACGCGCGCGTGATCGAGAGCACGGTGGACAAATCGATGACCAGCTTCCTCTTGCGTCAGGCCGGTGTTCCCACGCCGCCCACCTGGGCGGCCGAGTCGCGGGAGGTCGCGCAACGGATCCTGGAGCGGGAGACCGCGGCGGGCGAGAAGATCGTGCTCAAGCCGCTCTTCGGCTGCCAGGGCAAGGGCTTGGCCTTGATCGAGTCCGCTTGCGAGCTCCCGGAGCCTGACGGGGTGGGCGGCGTCTACTACCTGCAGCGGTTCATCCACACCGCGGCCCCGGGCTGGCGCGACTGGCGCGTCCTCGTCGTCGGGTGCCGCGCCATCGCCGCCATGATCCGCCGCGGGCGGGGATGGGTCACCAACGTGGCGCAAGCCGGGACCTGCGAAGCCGCCTCGCCCGAAGGCGAGCTGGCCGAGCTGGCAGTGGCGGCCACCCGGGCGGTCGGCGCGGCCTATGCCGGCGTCGACCTCATGCGCGACCGCGACGGCCGGTTCGTCGTCCTCGAGGTCAACAGCATCCCCGCCTGGAAGGGACTCCAGAGCGTGACCGAAATCGACATCGCCCAGACCATCATCGACGACTTCCTCAGCCGGGTTCCCGCCGCCCGGCCGTGCGCAGCGGCCGTCTGAAGCCCCTGGGCGCACGGTGGCCGGCCCGCAGCCCTCATCTCGCGGTCAGCTGGTTGCCCGGGCGTACGAAGACGCCTGCCTGACGGAGGTGCGGGCCCTCAAGCCGGGAAACGTGGGCGTCCACGCGGGCGGCCACGACATGACGGTCGAGGATTTCGTGGCCAGCGCGCGCGTCTCGGCACCGGCGATGGGCCGGCCCGGGATCACGGTCGGCGAGCGGATCCTGGCCGCCGTCGAGGCCACGTGGGCCGAGGTGGGCTGCAACACCAATCTCGGGATCGTGCTGCTGTGCGCCCCCTTGGCCCATGCCGCGCTGGCACCCGGGAGCGGCGAGCTCAGGGCGCGGGTTCGGGGCGTGCTGGATCGCCTCACCGTCGCCGACGCGGAGCTGGCCTTTCAGGCCATTCGCCGCGCCGCGCCCGCGGGACTGGGGCGGAGCGCGCGCCACGATGTGCGCGACCCGCCCACGGCAACCTTGCTCGAGGCCATGGCGGAGGCCGCCGGGCGCGACCTTATCGCGCGCCAGTACGCCGCCGCTTACGAGGATGTCTTCGCCGTCGGTGTCTCGCGAATCCGTGATGCGCGCGCCGACCTTGCCGGTGGCGCACCGGAGGCCGAAGCGTGGGCCGCGACCTCCGCCTACCTGGCGTTCCTCGCCCGTTTTCCAGACTCCCACGTCGCCCGCAAATACTCTCTCGCCCGGGCCGAAAACGTGCGCCGGCGGGCGGAGGTCTTGGAGGGAGAATTTCGCAGGTGCCGGCGCCCGATGGAGATGAAACGGCCGCTCCTCGACTTCGACGCCGCGCTCAAAGCAGAGAACGTCAATCCTGGGACAAGCGCGGACCTTACGGCTGCAAGCTTGCTCGCTGTCCGTCTTGCGGATATATTGGTCGGCCGTAACGGTGGCTGATATGGGGCTGGGAACCGTGGACCTTCTGTGCCGATTCGCGAATCTGCGGTCCAAGTTCTTTTGATCCGACTACTAATAATCAGGCACGCGCCGTGAACATAGGGGAGGATTACTTATGGCAATCGACAGGGTTCTCATTGGCGAATCGCTGGTTGGTGACGGCAACGAAATCGCCCACGTTGACCTGATCATCGGTCCGCGCGGCAGCGCCGCGGAACAAGCTTTCGTGACCACTCTTACCAACCAGAAGGAGGGCGTGAATGGCCTTCTCGCCATTCTCGCGCCGAACCTGATGGCCAAGCCGGCCACGGTGATGTTCAACAAGGTCACCATCAAGAACGCGAAGCAGGCGGTCCAGATGTTCGGCCCGGCGCAGGCGGCGGTCGCCCAGGCCGTGACCGATTGCGTCGCGGACGGCACGATCCCGCAGGCTGACGTCGAAAACATTTTCATCTGCGTTGGCGTCTTCATCCACTGGGAGGCCGAAGACGATCAGAAGATCCAGGACTTCAACTACGAGGCCACCAAGGAGTCCCTCAAGCGCGCCGTCGCCGGCGAGCCGAAAATCCAGGACGTCCTGGCGCAAAGGGGTACGGCCAAGCACCCGTTCGCCGCTGGGTGAAAGTCCCGCGGCCCGGAACCGGCAGAGGGTCCGCAACTTCGCGGCGGCTGGCTCTCCAGGCTGCTAAAGAAATTCACGGGAGGGTGACGAAGCTCACCGAGCCCGCTCGTCTTTCGGAGGGAGGCATGATGCCTCCCTCTTCGTTCCGGTCCCCTGGCCTCGATCCTTGCCGGGCCCGGCGTTAGAGCATAATCCGGTCAGGTGGAGTCGGCTGCGTTGCGCCGTGGCGAGGCGATCCGCCAGGCGCGGCGCGAAGGGCGATGCGGGGGCATCGGCCGAGCGGCGCAACGCCGCGGGCGCCCGCCCCGGCGCCACCCGAAGGGCCGGGGTCTTTTGCGGCCACGGGTTCGTCGCGGAGCTCGCGCGGAGGCACCGCTACGTGCTTCACCCCGCTCCTGCCCGCGGCACAAAATTCCTCCGGCGCAGCCAGTTCAACCTGACCGGATTATGCTCTAGTCGTGGTGGCTGAACCGCCCCTCCTTGGCGCCCGCCATCAGCTCCTTGAACTGCTCGGCCGAGACGTGGACCAGGCTGGCGTGGTCGCCGCCCTCGAAATAGATGTCCGGCTGCGCGCTGAGGCTGTCGTCCATGACGACCTCGAGGCCATAGGCCCCTCCCGTCGCCGGGAACGCGCCCAGCTGGCAGTCGCTGAACAAGGCGGCCGCCTCGTCTTCCGTCGCCAGGCCGATGGGCCGGTTGAGCCAGCGTTGAAGCTCGCCGAGCTGGATGTGGTGCGAGGCAGGCAGAACCGCCAGCAGGTAACCGTCATCCGATTTCAAGACCACGGCCTTGGCGATGCGGTCACCCGGGACATGGCTTACCTGCGCCGTCCGCGATGCGGAGACGGTTGGAGTGTGCGTCACCACCTCGTACTCGGCACCTTTCTCGGCTAGGTATTTTTGGAGACTCGTTGCGATTGGCATGCCCGCCTCCTTTCGATGTCGTCATGCTTTGCGTTGCCGATGCCTGTTTTCCGTCGCGCACCCCGCGAGGCGATGCGCGCCACAGCCCCTTGCCACCCCTTGTCGTCGCAGGAAAGGCCCGTTCATGCCCTTGGCGCGCCGCCACAAGGGGGCGGATTTCCAAAGCCGTACCAAGAGCTTACGCCTCGACCGCAACGCCTGCAACGGGTCCGGGGCCAAGCGGGGGCGAGCGCGCGAAATTCGAGGCCGCCGCGTGACGGCAGCGCTTCTGGCGCGGTCGGTGCGAAAGGCCAACCGGTGCCGCCGCTGGCTTGGGGATCTGAGCGGACCGCGTGGTTGACGTGGGACTGGGCGCGCGATTGGAACGCCCGCCTCGAGTGCGCCCGGGCGGATATACCGAATCTCTTTCGTGGGCTGCGTCCTGCTTCGGGCCGGGCCCG
>JAZGAE010000060.1:0-10043 GCA_036475545.1 Alphaproteobacteria bacterium | reverse complement strand
CGCCCCGGCGCAACCCGAAGGGCCGGGGTCTTTCGCGGCCACGGGTTCGTAGCAAAGCTCGCGCGGTGGCACCGCTACGTGCTTCGCCCCGCTCCTGCCCGCGGCACAAAATTCCTCCGGCGCAGTCAGTTCAACTTGACCGGATTATGCCCTAGACCGCAACGCAAAGCCCGGAACCGCGGAATAAACCGCTCGGCGCGGGCCCACGGGGCACAGGGGCCGGAGCCCGAATGCTTGGCCCGCGCCGGCGCGACGGCTCAATCGCGCCCGTAGGCGTCGTCAAGGCGGACGATATCGTCCTCGCCGAGGTAGCTTCCGGACTGCACCTCGATCAGGCTGAGGGGCGTCTCTTCCGGATTCTCCAGCCTATGGGCGACGCCCGCCGGGATATAGGCCGACTCGTTCTGCCGCAGCAGGAGGGTTTCGTCCCCGCGGGTGATCCTGGCGGTTCCCTTCACCACGACCCAATGCTCGGCCCGGTGGCGGTGCTTCTGGAGCGACAGCCTGCCCCCGGGCTTCACCGTGATGCGCTTCACCTGGAAGCCCTCGCCGGCGTCGACCCGCTGGAAGTAGCCCCAGGGACGGTAGACCCGGGTGTGAGACAGGGGCTCGGTGCGGCCCTGGGCCTTCAACTCGCCCACCAGGGATCTCACGTCCTGGGCGCGGTCCTTGCCCGCCGCGAGCACCGCGTCGTCGGTCACGACGAGAACCACGTCCTCGAGTCCGATGACCGCCAGCAGCCTGCCCTCGCTGTGGAAGTAGGAGTTCTTGGCGTCCAGCGCGAAGACATCGCCGATGGTGACGTTGCCGGCCTGGTCCTTCGCCCCGGAGGCCCACAGCGCAGGCCACGAGCCCGCGTCTTGCCAGCCCATCTCCACCGGCACCACCGCCGCGCCGCTCGTGCGCTCCATGACCGCGGTGTCGATCGACTCGGGCGCCGCGGCGGCGAAGGATTCGGCCTTCAGGCGGAAGAAGTCCAGGTCCCGGACGCCATCCGCGACCGCCGCCCGGCACGCCGCGAGCGTGTCGGGTCGGAGGCGCTCGAGCTCCGAGAGATAGCGCCCGGCCCTAAACATGAACATGCCGCTGTTCCAGAACCAGCCGCCGGCGGCGAGAAACCCTTCCGCGGTGCCGCGGTCCGGCTTCTCCACGAAGCGGGCTACGTGGAAGCAGTCCTCGAGGCGCCGGCCGTCCGCGTCGAGAGGGCCGCCGCGCTGGATGTAGCCATAGCCCGTCTCGGGGTGCTTGGCGGGAATCCCGAATGTGACCAGCGCGCCGCCCTCGGCTGCCGGCGCGGCCGCCTCCGCCGCCTGCCTGAAGGCGCCGACGTCGGCGACGATGTGGTCCGAGGGGAGCACGAACATGACCGGATCCGCCTCCCCCTCAGAGCCCTCCTCGCGGTCCAAGAGAGCGAGGGCGGCGACCGCCGCCGCCGGAGCCGTGTTGCGCCCAGCGGGTTCGAGGAAGATGGCGCGCGGCGTGATCCCGATTTCTCGAAACTGCTCGGCCACTACGAACCGGTGTTCCTCGTTGCAGATGACGAGCGGGGGCGCGAACCGCGCGGTATCCGCCACCCGGCGGGCGGCCTCCTGCAGGAGGCTGCGGTCCGAGGCCAGGGGCAGAAACTGCTTGGGGTAAAGCTCCCGCGAGAGCGGCCAGAGCCTGGTGCCCGCGCCGCCGGACAGGATTACGGGATGGATTTTTTCGCCGCTTGGCGTCATGGCCCAAGGCCTGCTCCCATTCGGGCCGCATATGGATCAACCCCGCGCCCCAACGTCTTGCTACCGCAAATCGCTCCGCGCGCCAATGCTCATCGGGGGAACGGCGGCCCGACGAACCGGCGGCGACAGGTCCGCCGGCGCCCTGCCTGCGGACCCACGCCTCCAGGACGGCCTAGCGCCTGACCGCGCGGGGGTCGAGGGCGTCCTGCAGCCCGTCGCCCAGGAAGTTGAAGGCGATCACGGTGACGAAGATCAGCATCCCCGAATAGAAGGCGAGCGAGGGCGCCGTCCAGATCAGCTCTTGGGCGTTGCTCAGCATGTTGCCCCAGCTCGGGATCGGCGGCTGGATCCCGAGTCCGAGGAAGGAAAGCACGGATTCGAACAGGATGACGTTGCCGACGGACAGCGTCGTGGCGACGATGATGGGCGAGACCACGTTGGGCAGAATATGGGTTGCCACGATGCGGACGCCTCCCGCTCCCTGGGCCACCGCGGCGAGCACGAAGTCGCGCTCGCGCACCGAAAGCGTCGCGCCCCGCACGAGGCGCGCCACCGTCGTCCACCCCACCACCGAGATGATGACCATGATGCGGTAGAGGCTGACGTCCTCCGACTGGATCAGCGCCTCCGGCAGGCCGAGCTTGGCGAGGTCCACCGCCGCCAGGACGATCAGGAGCGGCAGCAGCGGGAGCGCGATGACCCCGTCGGTGAGGCGCATGAGAAAGGCGTCGAGCCGTCCGCCGTAGTAGCCCGCAAAGAGCCCGATCGCAGTGCCGATGAGGGCCGAGGCCAACGCCGCGGCGAACCCGACGAAGAGCGAGACCCGGCCGCCGTAGAGCAGCCGGATGAAGAGGTCGCGGCCGAGCTCGTCGGTGCCGAGAGCGTGGGAAAAAGACGGCCCCGCGAAGCGGTTGTAGAGATCGACCTCGCCGGCGTCGATCCCCGTCGCCGTTGCGATGACCGGCGCGAAGCCCGAGAGCAGGGTGAGACCGATCAGGACCCAGGCGCTTGCAACCGCCAGGCGATGCTCGCGGAAGCGCCGCCACAGGAGCACAGACAGCGGCCGCGGAGGCGGGAGCCGTTGCCCGCCCGCCGCGGTCACGGCACCGCTCCCGCCCGCCGGTACGAGATGCGCGGGTCGAGCCAGGCGTAGCTCACGTCGGCGGCCAGATTCGCCAGCAGCGTCACCAGGGTCGCGAGCAGCAACCCAATGAGCGCCAGGTTGAAGTCGTTGCCCATGATCGCGTCGTAGATGAGCCGGCCCATCCCGGGATAGGCGAACATGGTCTCGGTGATGAGCGCGCCCGAGAACAGCGTCCCGAAGGACAGCGCCAGGATGGTGACGACGGGGATGAGCGCGTTCCGAAGCGCATGCTTAAGCACCACCCGGGCGCGGCTAAGGCCCTTGGCGCGGGCGGTGCGAATGAAGTCCTGGCGCAGCGTCTCCATCATCGCCGCGCGCATGTAGCGGGTGTAGCCGCCGATGCTGGCGAGCGTCAGCGTCAGCACCGGGAGCGCCATGAAGCGCGCCTTGTCGCCAAGGCTCTCGGCCCCGATCGTTCCCATGCCGCCCGCCGGCAGCCAGCCCAGCATCACGGAGAAGAGGATGATGAGCATGAGCGCCAGCCAGAACACCGGGATCGAGATGCCGGCGAAGCACAAGAGGTTGACCGCGTAGTCGGCCCGCGAGTAGGGCCTCATCGCGGCATAGATCCCCAGCGGCAGCGCGATCACCACCGAGAGGACGAACGAGAGCCCCATGAGGACGCCCGTGTTGGCGAGTCGGGGTAGAAGAATCTCCAGGACGGGCCGGGCGTGGACTCGCGAGTACCCGAGGTCGCCCCTGAGCGCGGCCTCGAGCCAGTCTCGGTATCGCTCGACGATGGGCCGGTCGAGGCCGTAGAGCGCCCTGAGCCGCTCGGCGTCGGCGGCGGTCAGGTGCGGGTCGGAGCTGATCATGATGTCGATGGGATCGCCCGGCATCAGCCCGATCAGCGCATAGACCAGGAAGGACATGATGGTCAGCACGACCGCCGTCTCCCCCAGCCGGACAAAGACGAAGCGCGTCATCGGCCCGCCTCGAGTTTGGAAAGCTCGTCCTTGAAGTGGCAGGCGGCGAGGTGCGGGGGCCCGCCGCGGGCGGCTGCCGCCACCGGCTCCAAGGGCGGCGGCGTCTCGCGGCAGATGTCTTCGGCGAAGGGGCAGCGGGGATGGAAGGAGCAGCCCGTCGGCGGGGTCAAGGGGCTCGGGACGTCGCCCCCGAGCACCTCTCCCTGCGCAGAGCCTCCGGCGGCCTGCGCCCCGCGCCGCCGCCGATCTCCCGCGACCTCCGGCACCGCGCGCATGAGCGCCCTCGTATAGGGGTGCGCCGGGGCCCGAGCGACCGCGTCGCGCGGGCCGATCTCCACGATTCGCCCCAGGTACATGACCGCGATCCGGTCGGCGATGAAGTCGACGACGGCGAGGTCGTGGCTGATGAAGAGCAGCGAGAGGCCGAGCCTCTCTTTCAGGTCCTTCATGAGGTTGAGCACTTGGCTCTGGATCGAGACGTCGAGCGCCGAGACGGGCTCGTCGGCGATGACGAGTTCCGGCTCCGGCGCCAGCGCCCTGGCGAGCGCGATGCGCTGGCGCTGGCCGCCGCTGAACTCGTGCGGGAAACGGCTGCCGTCCGCGGGCTGCAGCCCGACGGACGCGAGCAGCTCGGCAACCCTGCCGCGGCGCTCGGGCCGCGTGCCGAGGCCGTGGATGACGAGGGGTTCTGCGATGATGGCGGAGACCCGCATGCGCGGGTCGAGCGAGCCGAACGGGTCCTGGAACATGAACTGGATGCGGTGGCGGAAGGGCCGAAGCCGCGCCGGAGAGAGCGCGGTAAGCTCTTCCCCTTTGTACCGCACGGACCCACCGGTCGGACGCAGAAGCAGCGCCATGGCGCGCGCCAGCGTCGTCTTGCCGCAGCCGCTCTCGCCCACCAGCGCCAGCGTCTCTCCGGGACGGATGGCGAGATCGACGCCGTTGACCGCGTGCACCACGGCTCGAGGGCCCCTCATGAGCCCGGGGCCCCGGACGGGGAAGTGCTTGACGAGATCGCGCACCTCGAGGAGCGGTTCGGCGGCCGCCTCGGTGGGGAGGGCCATGGCCGGGACCGCGCCGGTCATTGCCCGGCCTTGAAACAGGCCACCAGGCCGCCCGCGCCGGTCATTGCCCGGCCTTGAAGCAGGCCACCAGGCCGCCCGCGCCGGGTGCGAAGGGCGCGAGCGCGGGTTCGCTCTGGCGGCAGGTGGCGTCCGCGAGCGGGCAGCGGTCGGAGAAACGGCAGCCCGCGGGAAGGTTTCTCGGGTCCGGGACGGCCCCGCCGATGGCGGGTAGGCGTTCGCGGCTCTCGCCGATCCGCGGCAGGGTCTCGACCAGGCCCCGCGTGTAGGGATGCAGCGGCGCCGCGAACAGGGCTTGCGTATCGGCGCGCTCGACGATGCGGCCGGCGTACATGACCGCCACCTCGTCCGCGACTTGCGATACGACCCCAAGGTTGTGGCTGATGAACAGGACCGCCATGGCCATCTCCTCCTGGATCTCCATGATCAGGTCCAGGATCTGCGCCTGGATCGTCACATCCAGCGCGGTGGTCGGCTCGTCGGCGATCAAGAGCGCCGGCCGGCACGCGAGCGCCATCGCGATCATCACCCGCTGGCGCATGCCGCCGGAAAGCTGGTGAGGGTAGTCGCGCGCCCGTTGGGCCGGATCGGGGATGCGCACGCGCGCCAGCATCCCGACCGCGCGCTCCCAAGCCTCGGAAGACCCAAGCCCCTGGTGGACGCGGAAGACCTCGGCGATCTGGTCGCCGACCGTGAACACCGGGTTGAGGGACGTCATGGGCTCCTGGAAGACGATGGAGATGCGGTTTCCCCGTAAGCCTTCCATCTCGGCCTCGGGCGCCGCCAGCACGTCGCGCCCCTGGAAGCGCACGTGGCCGCCGGTGATCCGCCCCGGCAGCGGGACTAGGCGCATGAGCGCCAGCGCGGTGACCGACTTGCCGCACCCCGATTCGCCGACGAGGCCGAGCGTGTGCCCAGGGGTGATGTCGAACGAGACCCCGTCCACCGCGCGCAGAGCCCCGTCGGCGGTAAAGAACGTCACCTCGAGATCGCGGACCTCGACGAGGCCATCGGCGGCGGCCGCGATTGCGGTTTCGCTCACGGCCCGGCCCGCAAACCCTCGACACCCCAATGCTCGACCCACAGCGTTGTCGGGTACTGGTGGCCCGTGGGTGTGACGCCCTTGAGCCATTTCGGCAGGATGAAGGGGCTGGCGCGGAAGTAGAGGGGAAGCGCAGGCAATTCCTCGGCGTAGATCTGCTGTAGGCGACGCCAAAGCTCGGCGCGGGCGTCGCGGTCGAGCTCCACCTCGATCCGGTCGATGAGCTTGTCCATCTCCGCGTTCCTGAAGCCGGTGTAGTTCTGCCCGGCGAACCCGTTCCCGGGCGAGGGGATCTCCTCGGAGTGCAGCGTCGAGCGGGGCACGTTCTCGGGCGCGCTGAGCCAGGCGAACATGGCGAGGCCTGAGAACCGGCGCTCGCGCACCGTCTGGCCGAAGAAGACTCGCGCCGGCTCGTTGCGGATGCGCACGTCCACGCCGACCTTGCGCCACTGGCTCTGGAGGACCTGCTCCACCATCTCGCGCGAGCGGTTGCCCGCCGTGGTCATGAGGGTGAGCCGCAGGGGCTCGCCCGCGGCGTCGTGGCGGATGCCCTTGCGCACGTCCGTCCACCCGGCCGTCTCCAAGAGTGCCCGGGCCGCCTCGGGGTCGTAAGGGTAGGTGCGCACGTCGTCCACGTGGACCCAGTCGAGCGGGCTCACGCTCGTGTGGGCCACCGGCTGGCGCCCCTCGAACAGCTGCTCCGAGATCCCGTTGCGGTCGATGGCCAACAGCAGCGCCCGGCGCACGCGGACGTCCTTGAGGATCGGATTGTCGAGGTTGAGGTCGATGTGCTCGTACGTGAGGCCCGGCTTGTAGTGGATGTCGAACTCATCGCCGTGGCGCTTCTCGAACGCGAGCGCCTGGTCGAGCGACAGGCCCAGCTCGCCGGCGATGTAGTCGATGGCGCCGGACAGCAGATTGGCCTCGAGCGCGGCCGTGTTCTCCACCACCCGCACGACGATGCGGCGAAACTGCGGCGGCTTGCCCCACCACGTCGGGTTGGGCTCGAACACCACATGCGAGCCGGAGACCACTTGCGTGATCCGGTACGGGCCGAAGTAGAGGCCGGGGTTGGCGGTGTCGGTGTCGAACAGGGTCCGGTTCCTGTACTCGGCGGGCTCGGCGAAGGGGGCGCGCTCGAGATGGGCGGGGAGCAGGTTGAAGTCGTTGATGGCGTTGTACTCGAAGCTCACCCGGTCGACGTGAAATGTGAAGCTCCGCTCGTCGTGCACGTCCACCCTGAGAATCCGGCGATAGAGCTCGGCGTTGGAGACGCCCGACAAGGGGTGGCGGCCCACCTCCCAGGTGAAGACGACGTCGGCGGTGGAAACAGGCACGCCGTCGCCCCAGGTCGCGCCGTCGCGGATGGTATAGGTGACGGCGATCCCCTGTGTGCGGCCGTCGCCCACTCCTTCGGGCAGCTCCTCGAGGCGGGCCCGTCCGTTCTCAAGGCTGGGAAGCTCGGTGCACAGCATGCACACGAGCTCCCACTTCGGGTCGAAGACGGTGAAGGGCCGCCGGGTCATGTAGAGCACGTACGATTTCGCCAGCATCGCGTCGATGCTGGGGTGGAAGGTCGAGGGAAATTGGGTCACGCCGATCACGAGCTCGTCGCGCTCGGCCGCTCGGGCCGGCGTTGGTGTGGCCAAGGCAAGGGCGACGCCGAGAGAGAGCGCCGCGGCCGCGTGTTTGGGGAAGCGTCTCGGCATGATTCCTCCGGGGATCGCCGCTGGCGGCGTCCTCGCCCCTCAGAGGCGGGTTATACCACCCCGCGGCGACAGCGGGCAGGGGCCGCGGCGCTGCCCGGGGCGCAAGCGCTGCACGGGGCGCAAGCCTTGACAAGGCGCGGGTCCGCGCGCATCGTGACGGCGACTATCGGTCTGGGGTGCTCCGGTTACGGGGCTGAGATCATACCCATCGAACCTGAGCTGGGTAATGCCAGCGGAGGAAGCGCCGAACGAACCGTGGTTACTTTCCTCAAAACACTTGCGCTAGAGCCCGGCCACGTGGCCGGAAGCGGTGCGCGCGCGGCCTTCGGCCTCGGCGTCCGCGCCGGAGGGGGCCTGAGATGATCGTCATCATCGGTGGCGGGATCTGCGGCCTTTCCATCGGCTGGTACCTGGCGCGCGAGGACAGGCCCGTGACGATCTTCGATCGGGGAGAGGCCGGGCGCGGCGCCACCTGGGCCGCCGCCGGCATGCTGGCCGCCCATGTCGAGGCCGAGCCGGGCGAGGAGGCGCTGCTGCCGCTGATGCTGGAGAGCCGCGAGCTTTGGCCCGCGTTCGCCCGCGAGCTGGAGGCCGCCTCGGGGCTCTCGGTGGACTACAGAACGGAGGGCACCCTGGTGGTGGCGCTCGACCGCGACGATGCCGAGCGGCTCCGCTTCATGTACGACTACCACCGCTCCTTGGGCCTCGAGATGGAATGGCTGAGCGGGGCGGAGGCGCGGCGACTCGAGCCGCATCTGGCCCCGGGCGTCGTCGCCGGGGTCTCGAGCCCGGACGACCACCAGGTGGACAACCGCAAGGCGGCACTGGCTTTGAAGGCCGCGTTCGTCGCCGCCGGCGGGAGCTTGCGCGAGCACGCGCGCGTCGAGGAGATCTTGAGCGAGGACGGCCGCGTCACCGGCGTGCGGGTGGCGGGCGAGACGGTGGCGGCCGAAGCGGTGGTGCTCGCGGCGGGCGCCTGGTCGCGCGAGGTCGAGGGCGTGCCGGAGAGCTTCCGCCCGCCGGTGCGTCCCGTGAAGGGGCAGATGCTGAGCTTGCGCATGCCGCCCGAGGCGCCGCTCATAGACCACGTGGTGTGGGGGCCGGGGACCTACATGGCCCCGCGCCTAGACGGAACGCTGGTGATCGGCGCCACGGTGGAGGAGCAGAGCTTCGACACTCAGCTCACCGCGGGCGGGGTATACGAGATCCTTCGCCGCGCGTGGGAGACGCTGCCCGGGATCTACGATCTTCCCATCGAGGAGATGTGGGTGGGGCTGAGGCCGACTTCCCGGGACGACGCGCCGCTGTTGGGGCCGGGCGGGCTCGACGGGCTCGTGATCGCCACCGGCCACCACCGCAGCGGCATCCTGCTCGCCCCCGTTACCGCCCAGGCGATCAGCCACTACGTCTTGACCGGCGAGATGGCCGACGACGTGAAGCCCTTCGCGCCGGCCCGGTTCGCGGCATGAGGCAGGCCGCGGCGCAGGCGAGCGTGACCGTGAACGGCGAGGCCCGGCCCCACCGGGAGCGGACCCTGGAGGAGCTCGTCGCGGCCTGTGGGATCGACCCTTCCCGCCGCGGCGTCGCGGTCGCCCTCAACGCCCGCGTCGTCCCGCGCGCGGACTGGCCGGCGACGCCGATCGCCCCCGGCGACGAGGTCGAGATCGTGCAGCCGCTCGCGGGCGGGTGAAGCCGCGCCGCGCCGCCCCTGGAGAAGAGAAGAACGCCGCACCATGACCGAGAAACTCACCATCGCGGGCAGGACGTTCGGCTCGCGCCTCATCCTCGGCACCGCCCAGTATCCCAACCACCAGGTGATGCTGGACGCGCTTGAGGCCAGCGGCGCCGAGATCGTGACCGTGGCGATCCGGCGCGTCAGCCTGCACGCCGGCGGCGAGGGGCTCTTAGAGCTGCTGCGCGAGCGCTATGCGATCCTGCCCAACACGGCCGGCTGCTACACCGCGCGGGACGCGGTCTTGACCGCGAAGCTGGCGCGCGAGGCCTTGGGATGCGACTGGATCAAGCTCGAGGTGATCGGCGACGACGAGACGCTGTTCCCGGACGTGGAGCACCTGCTGGTTGCGGCCGACGAGCTGGTCAAGGACGGCTTCCAGGTGCTGCCCTATTGCAACGACGACCCGGTGACGTGCAAGAAGCTCGAGGACCTGGGCTGCTCGGCGGTGATGCCGCTGGGGGCGCCGATCGGCTCCGGCATGGGCATCCGCAACCCCTACAACGTCCAGATCATCCGCGAGGCCTGCCGGGTCCCGCTCATCGTCGACGCGGGCGTGGGCACCGCCTCGGACGTGGCGATCGCCATGGAGATGGGCTGCGACGGGGTGCTCCTGAACAGCGCCGTGGCGCGCGCGCGCGACCCCGTCAAGATGGCGGCGGCGATAAAGCGCGCGGTGGAGGCCGG
>JAZGAE010000059.1:0-21632 GCA_036475545.1 Alphaproteobacteria bacterium | reverse complement strand
CGTCGCGTACTTCAGCCTGGAGTTGCCGAGCATGACCACGCTGAGCCCGTCCGCCGGTCGGCCCGTTGACGCCTCGGCGAACTGGTCGATCCGCGCCATGTTGAACTCGTAGAACGCCTGCGACTTGGGCGGCTCGAACTTGTAAGCGGCGAGGAAGAAGGTCCACACCGCGCAAAAGCTGAACGTGACCGCCCACAGCCACGCCCTGAGCGGCGGCCTCGGCTGGGGCCCTTTGGAGTTCATTTACGACACCTCGCGTCGGCGCCGCGACCGCCCCGCGAGACTCCCGGGCGGTAGGAGGTCCGCAAGCCGCCGCCGTGGGAAGGGGACGTCAAGGACCATCATCGAGCGGTCAGGAGGCGATGCCGAGGGTCCTCTGCAGGCTCTTGCGGCGGATCTTCCAGATCACCCCGTCGACGACGTAGTGGTGGAAGTTGATGGCCTGGTAAATCAGCACGAAGACCGGCAGCTCCACGATCGTGGTTTCGAGTGCCGTGTAGAGCACGGTCGTAATCCCGAGGCACACGACGAGGTAGAGCCACAAGTTGCGCTCCTGGCTCATGGTGGAGAGCAACTTGGCCTTGGGATCGACGCCGGACTTGAAGCGGTTGGCGTTGTACATCCACACGAACACGATGTACTGCGCGTTGTGCCAGACGTTGAGGACCAGCCAGCCGTAATTGATGTCGTCGATCACGATGTAGCCGACGTAGAAGATCGCGAAGTGCGAGAGCATGTAGAGGGTGTGGGCGAGCGGCAGCCGCCCGTTCCACCACATGTATGCGCGCACCAGCAGCCACCAGCCCAACGCGACGAGGGCGGCGGCGCCGACGAGGTCGACCGCGAACTCGGGCACCGGAATCACCTTGAGCTCCATGCTCAGGAATGTTCCCGGATCCTGATACGAGCGGTGCAGGATCCCCCAGAGCGGCAGCAGGTAGAAGACCACTTTGGCGACGGCCGGGTTTTCGTCCGCCAGCCCGCCGGCCTTGCGCCGGTATACTTGCGCGACGCCCCAGCTCTGGCGGGTGTAGTGGAACCACTGCCAGTAGAGATAGAGGGTCGCGACCGCCCACAGGCCGACCGTGACGGCGAGCAGCAGGACGCCCGCGATGACGATCGGCGGCAGTCCCACCGCCAGGAACCGGTGCGCGCGGAAGCTCTCCCGGTCGAAGCAAAGCCGCGTGTACGTCGCGATCACGTGGTGGTAGCCGAGTAGCCAGAGGTCGGCCAGGAGGATGGGCATGAAGAGCGCCGGGACCTCCACCACGACCCAGCCGGAGACGAGCGCGAGCGCGGTGATGCCGATGATGAAGTTGACGTCGAAGGCCGGTCTGCGCAGCCATCCCGGCGCGATCGCGACCGATTCCGTCGCAACGGTCATCTCTCAGCCTCTGATCCATGCCCAGGTCTCTAGGACTCGACGGCCCCGCCGCGCACCGCCGCGCGACCCGCCCCGCACCGCCCCGGCGCTGGGGGCGCGGGCTGCGCCTTTCTACGATCGAGGGTTTAAAATCCCGTTAAGCGCCCTAGGCGGGATCGACCATAACCCATTGTGTTTGCGTGGCTTCTCGGCCTCAGGCGGAGAGTGGAAGCCGTGGCCGGGGACGCTTCCGCTCGCTGGCGGACGGATCGCCGTCCCGGGGCGAATCCGGCCCCCGGCGATCGCCAAGGGCCAGCGCCATCCCGGCAGCGGGGGGGCGCGGAACCGCCGTCGCGGACGGTTGCGACCCGCGCGCGAAGGGGCGAAACTGGCGCCGCGAGTCGGCTTGCACCGCCCTGGGGTCTGTGATAGGTATCGCGGGCTTTTCCGGCCGGGGACGGCTCCGTAGGAAGAGCTTTTTTGTTACACCGACTTTTCCATGCTTTTTGGGCTTCGTCCCAAGGGGATAGGGGGCTTGCGGGGTGGCGTCCGGAGTAACGGGAATATCGGAAATCACCGGCCGCTATGCCACCGCCCTCTTCGAGCTGGCGGACGAAAACAAACAGCTGGACGAGGTTGCGGGCGACCTGCGCGACATCAAGGCAATGCTGGCCGAAAGCGCGGACCTGCGCCGTATGGTGACGAGCCCCGTCATCGCGCGGGAGGACCAGGGAAAGGCCATGGCGGCGATGCTCGAGAAGGCGGGTGCCAGCGGCCTTACGCGCAACTTCGTAGCGCTGGTGACGCGCAACCGCCGCCTGTTCGCCCTGGCCGCGATGATCGAGTCCTACCTTGCGGAGCTGGCGAGGCACCGCGGCGAGGTGACGGCGCAAGTGACCGCCGGGAGCGCGCTCACGGATGAACAGGTGGAGACGCTGGCCGCAACGCTCAGGAAGATGCTTGGAAGCAAGGTGACCATCGATTTGAACGTCGATCCGGCGATGATAGGAGGGCTGATCGTCAAGGTCGGCTCGCGGCTGTTCGACAGTTCTCTGCGGACCAAGTTGCAGAAACTCGAACGCGCCATGAAAGGGGTTGGTTGATGGAAATCCGCGCCGCGGAAATCTCTGCGATTCTCAAGGAACAGATCGCCCATTTCGGGGCCGAGGCCGATGTCGCCGAAGTCGGCCAGGTGTTGTCCGTCGGCGACGGCATCGCCCGCGCCTATGGCCTCGACAACGTGCAGGCCGGCGAAATGGTCGAGTTCCCGGGCGGAATCAAGGGCATGGCGCTGAACCTCGAGACCGACAACGTGGGCATCGTCATCTTCGGCGACGACCGCAACATCAAGGAAGGCGACATAGTCAAGCGCACCGGCGCCATCGTCGAGGTGCCGGTGGGCAAGGGGCTGCTCGGCCGGGTCGTCGATCCCTTGGGCAATCCCATCGACGGCAAGGGACCGATCTCGGACGTGACCCCCGCCCGGATCGAGGTCAAGGCGCCGGGCATCATCCCGCGCCGGTCCGTGCACGAGCCCGTGCAGACCGGGCTCAAGGCCATCGACAGCCTCATCCCCATCGGCCGGGGCCAGCGCGAGCTCATCATCGGCGACCGCCAGACCGGCAAGACGGCCATCGCCATCGACACCATCATCAACCAGAAGGGCATCAACGCAAGTGGCGATGAACGCAGGAAGCTCTATTGCATCTATGTCGCCTGCGGGCAGAAGCGCTCCACCGTCGCTCAGATCGTCAAGACGCTCGAGGAACAGGGGGCGCTGGACTACTGCATCATCGTCGCGGCCACCGCGTCGGAGCCGGCACCGCTGCAGTTCCTGGCGCCCTATTCCGGTTGCACCATGGGCGAGTACTTCCGCGACAACGGCATGCACGCGGTCATCTTCTATGACGACTTGTCCAAGCAGGCCGTGGCCTACCGGCAGATGTCGCTGCTGCTGCGCCGCCCGCCGGGGCGCGAGGCCTACCCGGGCGACGTGTTCTACCTGCACTCGCGGCTCCTGGAGCGCGCCGCCAAGATGAACGAGGACAATGGCAGCGGGTCCTTGACCGCGCTCCCGGTGATCGAGACCCAGGCCGGCGACGTCGCGGCCTACATCCCGACGAACGTGATCTCGATCACCGACGGCCAGATCTTCCTCGAGACGGAGCTCTTCTACAGCGGCGTCCGCCCGGCCGTGAACGTGGGGCTGTCGGTGAGCCGCGTGGGCTCGGCCGCCCAGGTCAAGGCGATGAAGCAGGTCGCGGGCCGCATCAAGCTCGAGCTCGCCCAGTACCGCGAGATGGCGGCCTTCGCCCAGTTCAGCTCCGACCTCGACCCGGCGACGCAGAAGCTGCTGGCCCGCGGCGCGCGACTGACCGAGATCCTCAAGCAGCCGCAGTACCAGCCGTCGCCGGTGGAGGAGCAGGTGGTGGTGATCTTCGCCGGCGTGCGCGGTTATCTGGATTCCATCGACGTCGGCGACGTGACCCGCTTCGAGGAAGCGTTCCTCACCGACGTTCGCGCCAACGGTGCCGACATCCTGGACGCCATCCGCACCGAGGGCGAATTGTCGGACGAGACGGAACAGAAGCTCAGGGCCTTCCTCGACAAATTCACCAAGACCTTCGCCTGATCGGACCCGGACGCTTTCGCCGCGAGGGGTGACGCCGGATGCCCAGTCTCAAGGATCTCAGGATCCGCATCAGCAGCGTCAGATCCACCCAGAAGATCACGAGCGCGATGAAGATGGTGGCGGCGGCGAAGCTGCGGCGCGCCCAGGAGCAGGCCGAGGCGGGGCGCCCTTATGCCGACTGCATGGCGCGCATGCTGGCGTCGGTGGCGTCCGCCTACGAGGGGCGCGAGGACGTGCCGCCGCTCATGACCGGGACCGGCAAGGCCGACGTGCACCTGCTCGTCGTCGTGACCTCGGACCGGGGCCTGTGCGGCGCCTTCAACTCGGCCATCGTGCGCGAGGTGAGGTTGCGCGTCCGGGAGCTTTCGGGCAATGGGAAGACCGTCAAGATTCTTTGCATCGGCCGCAAGGGCCATGACCAACTCAAGCGGGAATACGGCAGACTCATCTTGGACACGATCGAGGACGTCGGCCGGCCGCGCCTCGGCTTCGCGGCCGCCGCGGCGATCGCCGGGCGCCTCAAAGAGCTGTTCGAGCAAGGCGCCTTCGACGTCTGCACCATCATCTACAACCGGTTCAAGTCGGCGATCAGCCAGGTCGTCACCCCCCAGCAACTGGTGCCGCTCGCGGCGGTCGGCGAGGCCGAAGAGGAGGAAGAGCAGATCCGGGCCGGCGGCGTCTACGAATACGAGCCCGGGGAAGAGGTGATCCTGCCCGAGCTGCTTTCCCGCAATCTGGCGGTGCAGGTCTACCGTGCGTTGCTGGAAAGCGCCGCCGGCGAGCAGGGCGCGCGGATGACGGCGATGGACAGCGCGACCCGCAACGCCGGCGACATGATCGACGACCTCACCCTTTTCTACAATCGCACCCGCCAGGCCCACATCACCAGGGAGCTCATCGAGATCATCTCGGGCGCCGAGGCGCTGTAACGGGCGGGTGCGTGGGGAACCGGACGAAGCGACAGGAGTTTTAGATGGCCAAGAATACGGTCGGCACGATCACGCAGATCTTGGGCGCCGTCATCGACGTGCGCTTCGAGGGCGAGCTTCCCGCCATCCTCAACGCCCTTAACGTCGACAACCATGGCAAGCTCCTCGTCCTCGAGGTCGCCCAGCACCTCGGCGAGTCCACGGTGCGCGCCATAGCCATGGACACCACCGACGGACTGGTGCGCGGAAAGGAGGTCACGGATACCGGCGGGCCCATCATGATGCCGGTCGGCCCCGAGACCCTGGGGCGCCTCCTCAACGTTATCGGCGAGCCCATCGACGAGCGCGGCCCGATCGAGACCAAGATGCGCTTGCCCATCCACAGGCCGGCGCCGGCATTCGTCGACCAGTCGACGGAGACCGAGATCCTGGTGACGGGCATCAAGGTCATCGATCTCCTGGAGCCCTACGCCAAGGGCGGCAAGATCGGCCTGTTCGGCGGCGCCGGGGTGGGGAAGACCGTCATCATCATGGAGCTCATCAACAACGTCGCCAAGGCCCACGGCGGCTACTCGGTGTTCGCGGGGGTCGGCGAGCGCACCCGCGAGGGCAACGACCTCTACAACGAGATGATCGAATCGGGCGTCATCGACCTCGACGGCGAGGGCTCGAAAGCGGCGCTCATTTACGGCCAGATGAACGAGCCGCCCGGCGCCCGCGCCCGGGTGGGGCTCTCGGGCCTGACGGTGGCCGAGTATTTCCGCGACGAGGAGGGCCAGGACGTGCTCTTCTTCGTCGACAACATCTTCCGCTTCACCCAGGCGGGCTCGGAGGTCTCGGCCCTTTTGGGGCGCATGCCCTCGGCGGTGGGCTACCAGCCGACGCTGGCCACCGAAATGGGCGAGTTGCAGGAGCGCATCACCTCCACCAACAAGGGCTCGATCACGAGCGTGCAGGCCATTTACGTGCCCGCGGACGACCTCACGGACCCGGCGCCTGCGACGTCGTTCGCGCATCTCGACGCCACCACGGTGCTGTCGCGCCAGATCGCGGAGCTCGGCATATATCCTGCGGTGGACCCCTTGGATTCCACGTCGCGGGTGCTCGATCCCCGCGTCGTCGGCGAAGAGCACTACCAGGTGGCCCGCGAGGTCCAGAGGGTGCTGCAAACCTACAAGTCGCTGCAGGACATCATCGCGATCTTGGGCATGGACGAGCTCTCGGAAGACGACAAGCTGACCGTGGCACGGGCGCGCAAGATCCAGCGCTTCCTGTCCCAGCCCTTCCACGTCGCCGAGGTGTTCACCGGCCTACCCGGCGTGTTCGTCAACCTCGAGGACACCATCAGGGGCTTCAAGGGGCTGATCGAGGGCGAATACGACGACCTGCCCGAGGCCGCGTTCTACATGCTCGGCACCATCGAGGAGGTCGTCGAGAAGGCCAAGCAGATGGCGGCCGAGGCGGCGTAGGGGAAGGGCACATGGCCGAACAGGTCGCCTTCGAGCTGGTCTCGCCGGAACGGATCCTCCTTTCCGCCTCGGTGGACATGGTGGTGGTGCCGGGGGCCGACGGCGACTTCGCGGTCTTGCCCGGTCACGCGCTTTTCATCTCGTCGGTGCGCCCAGGCGTCATCGAGGTCTTCAACAACGACGAGGTGGCCGAGCGCATCTTCGTCTCGGGCGGCTTCGCGGAGGCGACCGCGAAACGCTGCATCGTTCTGGCGGACGAGGCCGTGCCGGTTGATGAGCTGGACCGCGAGGAAATCGAAGCCGGCATCCGCGACTTGCACGAGGACGTCGCCGACGCGCCCGACGAGGCCGAGCGCGAGAAGTGTCTCCGCCGGCTCGCCGTCGCCGAGGCGATGCTGGCCGCCTGCTCCCCCTGACCTTCGCGCGCTGGCGCGACGACGCCCGACATCGTGACCGCAAAAGGATCGATGCCGGCCGCGGGCGATCCATGGGGGACGCCCCCGGCGGCGGCGGCGGCGTTTGGCTGCGGGGCCGGTGGCCCCTATAATGGCGGCGCAGGGGGCCAAGCCTCGGCTCGGCGGACCGTCATGAAGCACTGGACCCTGGACGACATTCCCTGGCAGCGGTTCGAGCCCGCCCGGGTGGACCAGGACATGCTGGCCGTGGTCAAGGCGGCCGGCATGGTGGAGCGCAACGGCGCGGACTACGCCGTCTACCTGTGCAACGTCTTCCACGACGATCCCGAGTTCCAGCGGGCGGCGCGCGAGTGGGCCGACGAGGAGGTCCAGCACGGCGAGGCGCTCGCCAGATGGGCGGAGTTGGCCGACCCAGAATTCGACTTCCAGGCCGCCTTCAAGCGATTCACCGACGGCTATCGCCTGCCCCTGGAGGCGCGCCAATCCGTGCGCGGCTCGCTGAGCGGCGAGCTCGTTGCCCGCTGCGTCGTCGAGAGCGGCACCAGCTCGTATTACACGGCGCTCGCCGAGGCCGCCGAGGAGCCGGTCCTGAAGGCGATCTGCAAGCGCATCGCGGCCGACGAGTTGCGCCACTACAAGCTCTTCTACACCCATCTCAAGCGCTATCTTGAGAAGGAGCGGCTTGGGACCTGGGCGCGGCTCAGGGTCGCCCTCGGCCGCCTCATCGAGACCGAAGACGACGAACTCGCCTACGCCTATTTCGCGGCCAACGGCGGCGGCGCGTACGACCGCCGCCGGTACGGCCAAGCCTACGTGCGGCGGGCCTATGGGTTCTACCGGCCGTGGCACGTGGAGCGCGGCATCGCCATGATCTTCAAGGTCGTCGGCCTCAAGCCCCACGGGCGTCTCAACCTTGCGCTCGCCCGCCTCGTCTACCGCTTCATGCGGCGCCGCAGCCGGCGCCTGGCTGCGGCCGGGGCCTGAGCGGGGCCTTGCCGCTGGCCGCACCTCTTAAGCGCGGGCTCATTTTTCCGAGAAGGCGTCTCCAACCAGACGGGCGCGCCGGCACCCCCCGATCACCAGGGGAGGCGGCCCACGATCTCGAAGACGAGAAAGGCGGAGCCGACCAGGAAGCCCGCGAAGGGTACCCAGGCGGCGCAAAGGGGGGTGACCCGGTAAGAGGCGCGAGAGGACGGCCCGGCTCAGGCTTCCGCCAGGTGCCCGAACTCGGCGACGAGATCCCGGTACAACTGGCGCTTGAAGGGAACGATGAGGTCCGGGAGCTCGCGCATCTCCACCCACTTCCACTCCAGGAACTCGGGGCGCTCCGTGTCGATCTTGATGTCCGAGTCTTGGCCTAAGAAGCGGAGCGCGAACCACTTCTGCATCTGCCCGCGGTAGCGCCCGCCCCAGATCCTCGGCACCAGGTCCCGGGGCAGGTCATATTTGAGCCAGCCCTTGTGCTCGGCGATGATCTCGGCCTTGTCGGTGCCGATCTCCTCCTCGAGCTCCCGCATGGCGGCCTCGCGCGTCGATTCTCCGGGGTCGATTCCGCCTTGGGGCATCTGCCAGGCGGCGGACGGCGTGTCGATGCGCCGGGCCACGAACACCCGCGAGTCCCGGTTGAGGATCATCAGCCCCACCCCGCGGCGGTAGGGAAGGTTCACCACCTCGGACCGGTTCACTTGGCGGCCTGTTTGCCGGCGAGCGCCGAGATCGGGGCGATGGCGAAGCCCTTGCGCTCCACCTTCTCGAGCCACACGGCGACGCGCTCCATGGTGACCGGATAGGGGGACCCGATGGCGACGGCGAAGCGGGCCTTGCGGGCAACGTCCTCCACCTCCTCGAGGCGGCGGTCGATGGCCTTGCGCGAGGCCTCGGTGTCGATGAAGCGGTCGTTGTAAGCCCAGGGCACGTCCGCCGCGCTCGCCACCTTGACGGCGACGCTGTTGGCCGACGACCGGCTATCCACGAACATCAGGCCGCGCGACTTGAGCTCGGCCATGATCGGCCTCAGATCCTTGACCGAAGCGGTGAAGCGCGACCCCATGAAGTTGGTGACGCCGACGTAGCCGGAGAAACGGCTCAGCAGCCACTCCAGGCGATCGAGATTCTGCTCGGCCTCCAGCGTGGTGAGCAGGGTGTACGGGCCGGGATCCTGGAGCGGGTAGTTGATGGGCTCCATGGGCAAATGCAGCAGCACCTCGTGGCCGGCGGCGCGGGCGAGATCGATCCAGTGGTCGAGGTTTCGGGCGTAGGGCGAGAAGGCCAGCGTGACCTCACCGGGAAGCTGCTGGATCGCGGTTTCGGTGGCGGCGCCGCTCAAACCCAAATCGGTAATGATCACGGCGATGCGCGGGCGCTTGTCGCTGTCGTCGAAGGGCCGGGCGTAAACCTGCCAGGGCTGGTGCCCGGTCGGGCCGATGATGGGAAGCAGCCCCTCGCGGCCCTCTTCGGTCAGGGCCGGGTCTGGCGCGGGCCTCAGCGCGGCCTCGGGCAGCAGGGCCGCAACTTGCTCTTCCGCCTCGCCCGGCGCTCCCGGGCCAGCCTCGTCCGCCGGCGCAGGCGGCGTGCGTTCCCGGTCGGCCGCCTCGCGGGCTTCCGCGGTCTCCCCGCCCGGGGCCTCGTCCTTCGCCGCGGGCGGCGTTTCGGTTGCGGCCGGCGACGGCCCTGTTTCGGGGCCGGGACCTGTCGGCTCGGCGGCTGTCTCCCGCGCGTCGTCGTCCGGTTGCTCGGGTGCCAGCAGCGCCACGACGGGCTCGGGCGCGAGGGCCTCCTGGGCGCGCTCCGGCGGGCCGGCCTCCTCTGTAAGCGCCGGCGCCTCCTCCTGGGCGGGCTCGGGCGCCGCGGCCTCACCGAGCGGGCTCGGCGGACCGGCCTCACCCGCCGGCTCGGCCGTGGCGGCATCGGCCAAGGGCCCGGGCGCGAGGGCCTCCTGGGCGGGCCCCGGCGGGCCGGCCTCCTCTGTAAGCTCCGGCGCCTCCTCCTGGGCGCGCTCGGGCGCGAGCGCCTCCTGGGCGGGCTCGGGCGCCGCGGCCTCACCGAGCGTGCTCGGCGGAGCGGCCTCACCCGCCTGCTCGGCCGTGGCGGCATCGGCCAAGGGCTCGGGCGCGAGGGCCTCCTGGGCGCGCTCCGGCACCCCGGTCTCGGGCACGGGCTCCGCCCGTGGCAGCTCGACTCGGGGCGGCGGCGGCGGTGCCGGAACGGGGGGTGCCGGCTCGGCGAGGGGTTCGGTGCCGGTCTCGGGTTGCGGCGCGCGGGCTTGCGCCGGCGGCGGCCCTGGTGGGCTTGGCCCCGTCTCCGCCCGGGCTTCCGGCGCGGTCCCGGCGGCCGGCAGCGGAAGGACCACTTCAGGCGTCGCCAACCGTGCGTCGCCGCCGGTGTCTTCGGGGGCGACCATGAGCCAGCCGACAACGCCCCCGATCGACGCAAGCGCTACCAGCCAGGCGACGCCAAGCGCCTTGAATCCGCCTTGCGCAGATGTCTCCGGTTTGTCGCCCGTGGTCACTCCCTTCCCCGCACCGGTCCCTTGCGCCCGGCCCGGGACGGGCTAGTTCACCGCGCGGGCAGGGAACAGCGAGATCCCGCGCAGCAGGTCGAGCGCCCGGGAGAGCTGGTAATCCTCCGGGGCGCTCGACCCCGTGCCGCTGTCGGGCTCAGGCTCTGCCTCCGCCCCCGGGGCGGTCTCCGCTCCCTCGGGCGCCGCCTCCTCGCCGTTGCCGAGCGCTCCGCGCAAGTCCGCCTCGCGGCGCCGCTCGGTCACCTCGATGCGTTCGATCCGGGCGGGTTCGACGTCGATGTCCGGCTCGATCCCCGTGGCTTGGATGGATCGCCCCGACGGGGTGTAGTAGCGCGCGGTGGTAAGCCGCATGGCCCCCTGGTTGCCCAGCGGGATGATGGTCTGCACCGAGCCTTTCCCAAAGGTGGGCGTGCCCAATAGAATTGCGCGGCGGTGGTCCTGCAGGGCCCCGGCGACGATCTCGGAGGCCGAAGCCGAGCCGCCGTTGATCAGCACCACCATGGGCAGCCCGCCCAACATGTCGCCGGAATGAGCATTGAATCGCTGGGCGCTCTCCTGGCGGCGGCCCCGGGTCGATACGATCTCGCCCTTGTCCAGGAACACGTCCGACACGGCAATCGCCTGGTCCAGCAGGCCGCCGGGATTGTTGCGCAGGTCGACCACGATCCCCTTGAGGTCGTCTCCGGCGTCGCCCCGGATCTCGGTTATCGCGTCCTTGAGGCCCGACGTCGTCTGCTCGTTGAAGGTGGTGACGCGCACGTAGCCCACGTCGTCCTCCATGTGCCAACGCACCGATTTGATGTGAATGACGGCGCGGGTGATGCTGACGTCGAACGGCTCCTTGCCCTCGCGCCGGATCGTGAGCCGGATCTTCGTGTTCACCGGTCCGCGCATCTTCTCCACCGCCTCGGTCAGCGTGAGCCCCAGGACCGACTCGCCGTCGAGGTGGGTGATGAAGTCGCCCGGGTGGATGCCGACGTCGAAGGCGGGCGTGTCGTCGATCGGCGAGACCACCTTCACGAACCCGCTCTCCATCGTGACCTCGATGCCGAGCCCACCGAACTCGCCCTTGGTCTGAACCTGCATGTCGCGGTAATTGTCGGCGTTGAGATAGCTCGAATGGGGATCGAGCGAGACCAGCATGCCGTTGATGGCGGCCTCGATCAGCTCGCGGTCACCGACTTCCTCGACGTAATCGGCCCGCACGCGCTCGAAGACCTCGCCGAAGAGGTTGAGCTGGCGGTAGGTTTCGGAGCTGCTTTCCTGCCCCAGCGGCATCACCGGCGACAGAAAGAGAAGACCCGCAGCAAGTGCGACCAGTCCATACTTTCGCATCATCCACTTACCTTTTCGTCACGAGCCGCCATCCACGGCAGCGGGTTGATCGGCTCACCATTGTGCCGTAACTCGATGTAAATTTGCGCATTCCCGTCTTCCGACGGTGTCAAGACACCCACCGGCTCCCCGGCCAGGAGCCACTGTCCCACGACGCAATCGATCCTGGATAATCCAGCTAAAAGAATATGATAGCCTTCGCCGTGCGCGATGATCAAGAGTTGCCCGTAGCTGCGGAACGGGCCGGCGAAGACGACTTCGCCGTCATGGGGCGCCACGACCCGGCCGCTGCCCAAGGCCTCGATCACGATGCCCCGGCTCGGCGTGCCGGCCCCGGTCGTTTGGCCGTAGAGCCGGGCCGTGCGTCCGCGAACCGGCATGGCGAGGTTGCCGCGTGCCTTGGCGAAGGGACGCGCCGGCGGCAGCGCGAACATGGGGCCGGCCAACTCTTTCACGGCCTCGGGCGCCCCGGGTGCTTCCACCGCCGGCGCCTTGGCCGGGGCCGTCGGCGGCAGGCCCCGCCACGCGGCCGCCAGCCGGTCCACCAGGTCACGGAGGTCCTTGGCCTCCTCCGCCAGCTGCCTCAGGCGCTCTGACGTCTCCTCGCTGTCCGCCCGGACCTGAGATCTAAGCTCTGTCTTGCGCGCCATCAGGGCGTTGAGGGTGTCCCGTTTCTCCTGCAAAGCCCGGGCTCCGGCCCGCAGCTCCTGCCGCTCCCGCGAGATCCCGCCCCGGAGCTCGGCAAGCGCCGCGAGCTCTTGGCTGAGCGCTTGGACCCGGCCCTCGAGCGGCGGCAGTGCGGCGCGGAGCAGGATGGCTCCGCGTACCGCGTCCACGGGTGACATGGGCAACACCGCCAGGGCTTCCGGCGGGCGGCGAGCGATTCGCTCGAGGGCCGCAAGGGTGCCCGCCATCTGCGTCCGACGGCGATTGAGCGCGCCCCGCCGCGCCGCGGTCCGGGCGTTGAGGTCCTCGAGGTGCCGTCCGGTCCGCAACAGGCGCTCCTCATGATCCTGGACCACTCTTGCGGCAACGACGGTCTGCGTCTTGATCGACGCAATCTCCCGCGAGAGGTTCGCCGCCTTGCGGTCGAGTTCGGCTTGGCGCATCTGTCCCTCTTCGAGGGCGCTTTCGATCTCGTCGAGCTGGCTCCGGGGCTCGCCGGCGCCGGCCGGCACGGCCGCGAGCGAGGCGGCGACGAGCGCCGCCGCCATCACGCGGCCGCCCAGGCCTCCCGGCTCAGGCCGAGGCGCGCTGCGCGGCGCCGGCATGAGACGCAGCCGCTTCGACGAGGAGCGTTTCACCGGTCATCTCCGCGGGCTTCTCAAGGCCCAGCAAGGCGAGGATCGTCGGTGCAACGTCTGCGAGTTGGCCCTGGCGCAGGCCCACCACCTCATCCGACGCGCCCACGACGACCGCCGGGATCTGGTTGTGGGTGTGGGAGGTGTGGGGCTGGCCGGTCTCGGGATCGCGCATCATCTCGGCGTTGCCGTGGTCGGCGGTAATCAGCATGACGCCGCCCGCCTTCTCCACGGCGTCCACGAGCCGGCCCAGGCAAGCATCCACGACCTCGATCGCCTTTGTGGCCGCACCGAGAATACCGGTGTGACCGAGCATGTCCGGGTTGGCGTAATTGGCGACGATGAAGCCGAACCGCCCGCTTTCGATCTCCCCGATCAGGCGGTCGGTGATCTCGAACGCCGACATCTCCGGCTTCAGGTCGTAAGTGTCCACCCTGGGCGACGGGATCAGGATCCGCTCCTCCTTGGCGAACTCCTGTTCTTCGCCGCCGTTGAGGAAGAAGGTGACGTGGGCGTACTTCTCGGTCTCGGCGATGCGAAGTTGCGCGATGCCCGCCTTCGCCACCACCTCGCCGAGGGTGTTGGCGATATGCACCCGCGGAAGCATCGCGCCCAGGAACCGGTTCAGCCGCTTCGAATATTCGGTCACGCCGAGGGCGGCGGCGAACTTGACGACGCGGTCGCGCTCGAAGCCGTCGAATTCGGGATCGACCAGCGAGGCGCAAAGCTGGCGTATGCGGTCGGCGCGGAAATTGGCGAAGAGCACCCCGTCCCCGTCCCTCATGCCGTCGTAGTCGCCGAGCACCGTGGGCTTGACGAACTCGTCCGAGACGCCGAGGACGTGGTTGTCGATGATGGCGGCGATGGGATCGTCGGCCGACTGGCCCCAGCCCTTCACGACCGCCTCGTAGACGAGCCCGGTGCGGTCCCAGCGGCAGTCGCGGTCCATGGCGTAGTAGCGGCCGGAAAGCGTCCCGATGCGGAAGCCCGGGAGGCCGCGCACGCCCCTGAGGAAGCGCGCCACGTGGCCGTCGGCGCTTTCGGGCGGGGTGTCGCGGCCGTCGAGGAAACCGTGAATGCAGACGGCAATCCCCGCCGCGGTCACGATCTTGACCAGCGTCGCGATGTGATCCTGATGCGCGTGCACCCCGGCCGGCGAAATGAGCCCCATGATGTGGCAGGTGCCGCCGCTCTCGCGCAGCTTGGCGATGAACTCCTCCAGCACGGGGTTGCGCGCCAGTTGGCCCTCGGCGATCACCTGGTCGATCCTGGGCAGGGTCTGAAGCACGACTCGCCCGGCGCCGATGTTCATGTGGCCCACCTCGGAGTTGCCGAACTGCCCTCCCGGCAGACCGACGTGAACGGCGGCGGCCTGCAGAAGGCCGTTGGGGCAGGTCTTGAGCAGACGATCCCACACCGGCGTGTTCGCCTGGAGGACGGCGTTGTAGCTGGAATCGGTGCGGTGGCCCCAGCCGTCGAGGATGCAGAGGACGACCGGGCGCTGTGGCTGCGATTCGCTCATTGCCCCAAGACCTTAACTATATATGGCAAACGAACCGTAAGCATAAGGTAAAAATCCGGCCCTCTTCCCTAGGCCCGGTGGTACGGATGGCCGGCGAGAATCGTCTGCGCGCGGTAGAGTTGCTCGGCGAGGAGCGCGCGCACCAGGATGTGGGGCCACGTCATGGGACCCAGCGAGAGCACCAGGTCGGCCGTCTCCCGCACCGCCGCGTCGAGGCCCTCGGCGCCGCCGATGAGGAAGGCGACATCCTTTACCCCGCGGTCCCTCCAGGCCGCCATCTGGCGCGCGAACGCCTCGCTCGAGAGCGCGACGCCGCGCTCGTCGAGAGCCACCTTGACGGCGCCCTCGGGCACGGCGGCAAGCAGCAACTCGCCTTCGCGCGCCTTGAGCCGGTCGGGAGGAACGGGGCGGCGCAGGGTCACCTCACGCACCTTGAGCGGAAAGGCGAGCCGCGCCGCGTAATGGTCGAACACCGCGCCGGCCGGGTCCGTCTTCGCCTTGCCGATGGCCGCCACCAGAACCCGCACGCCGATCACCGGTCGCGGCTTGGCGCCCCGTCAGCCTAGCTGACGAGCCGCCCCGCGGCGGAGCCGGACGCGGGGATGCTGGTTCCCCACATTTTCTCGAGATTGTAGAAGACGCGGACCTCGGGGCGGAAAAGATGGACGATGACGTCGCCCGCGTCGACCAGGACCCAGTCGCACTGTTCGAGCCCCTCGATGGGGACCGTCTTGAGCCCCCGGGTCTTCAGCCGCTCGCGCAGGTGCTCGGCCATGGCCGCCATCTGCCGGATCGAGGTGCCGGACGCGATGACCATGTAATCGGCGAAGCTTGTCTTTCCGGCCAGCTCGATGACGACCACCTCCCGGGCCTTGTCGTCAACGAGCGACCCTTTGACGATCTCGAGCAGCTTTGTGGGGATTGGAGGGGAGACCTTGCGTCTTGTCCCGGTGTGACCTGGTATCGCGGTACTGTCGTCTTCAGTCATTTTGGTCCCGGTTGCCGTGTCTGCCACCCGCCCGGGCACGCCGCTCTCGGCGTCACCACGTTCGCTTGCCCTGGGCCCGGATCCGCGTCGCGGACGCAGGGCTCAGCCGGTCGTGGAAGAAGATCCAGGCCGGCGCCGGCTGGCCCGCGAGCTCCTTCGCCAGGCGCGGAGGCAGGCGATAGCGGCAATAGCGCCGCGCCGCCTTGCCGGCGAGCGCCCTTAAAGAATAGGAGGGGCGGTCGAAGATCGCAATGGGCACGGCCTCGAAGATGGCGGTCCACCGCTCCCAGAGGGGGAACTGGGCGAGGTTGTCGGCGCCCATGATCCACACGAACCGCACGTCCGGAAAGCAGGCGCGCAGCCGCTCGAGGGTGTCCACGGTGTAGAGGGTGCCGAACCGGCGCTCGAGGTCCGTGACGCGGATCGCGGGGTGGTCGGCGACGGCGCGGGCGCCGGCCAGCCTTTCCTCGAAGGGGGCCAGGCCGGCCGCCGGCTTCAACGGATTCCGGGGGGAGACGAGCCACCACAGCTCATGGAGCCCGAGTTTCCGAAGGGCCAGCAGGCTGATGTGACGGTGGCCCTCATGGGCGGGATTGAAGGAGCCCCCCAACAGCCCCACCCGCGGCCGCGCGCGGCCATGGGCGCATCGCCGGCCTTGCCCGGGGGAGGTCAGGGGCGAACCTGGCCCGTCCCGCGGACGACGTACTTGTAGATGGTGAGCTGCTCGGCCCCGACCGGGCCGCGGGCGTGCAGCTTGCCGGTCGAAATGCCAATCTCGGCCCCCATGCCGAACTCGCCGCCGTCGGCGAACTGGGTCGACGCGTTGTGCATCACTATGCCGCTGTCGACATGGCGCAAGAACCGCTCCGCCTCCGCCTCGCTGTCGGTCACGATCGAGTCGGTGTGGTGCGAGCCATAGTGGTTGACATGGGCGATCGCCGCCTCGACGTCGTCCACGACCCGGACCGATATGATGGCGTCCAGGTACTCGGTGACCCAGTCCGCGTCCGTCGCCGGCACCACCCGTTCGTCCAGCGCCCGGGTGGCGGCGTCGCCCCTCACCTCGCAGCCGGCGGCGACGAGGTCATCGATGATGGGCGGCAGATGGGTCTCGGCCACGCGCCGGTCCACCAGGAGCGTCTCCGCCGCGCCGCAGATTCCGGGCCGCCGCATCTTGGCGTTGAGCACGATGCGGCGCGCCATCTCCAGGTTCGCGTCCTCGGCCACGAACACGTGGCAGATCCCCTCGAGATGCGCGAGCACCGGAATCCGGCTCTCCGCCGACACCCGCTCGATGAGCGAGCGGCCGCCCCTGGGCACGATGACGTCGATGTAGTCCGACATCCTCAGCATCTCTCCCACCGCGGCGCGGTCGCGGGTGGGGACGAGCTGGACGCAGGCCTCCGGCAGGTCCGCGGCGCCGAGGCCGGCCCTCAGGCACTCCATGATCGCGCCCGAAGACCGGAAGCTCTCCGATCCGCCGCGCAGGATCGCGGCATTGCCTGACTTGAGGCACAGCCCCCCGGCGTCGGCCGTCACGTTGGGCCGCGATTCGTAGATGATGCCGATGACGCCCAAAGGCACCCGCACGCGGGCGATGTGCAAGCCGTTGGGCCGGTCCCACTCGGCGAGTACGGTGCCCACCGGGTCCGGCAGCGCCGCCACGTCCTCGAGACCCTTGGCCATGGCCTCGACGCGGGCCTCGTCGAGCATGAGGCGATCCGTCATGGCGGCGGCGAGGCCCCGCTCGCTCGCGTCCGCCATGTCCGCGGCGTTGGCCTCCAGGATCGCGCCTGCGTCCCCGCGGAGGGCGGCCGCGGCCTCTCTCAGCGCCCGGTCCTTCGCCTCGCTCGGCGCCACCGCGAGCTTTTCCGCCGCGGCGCGGGCGGCCTCGCCCAGCCGCAACATCTGCTCGTGGATCTCGTCGGCCGTAAGGGGTTGTACGGCACCCATGTCAGCTTGCCTCGGGCCGGTGTCCGGGATCAGCTCAACGCGAGGTCGTCCCGGGGGATCATTTCCTCGCGGCCACGGTATCCCAGAAGCCGCTCTATTTCACGGCTTTTGTGGCCCATGATGCGGCGCGCGTCTTGCGAAGAATAGGCGATCAGCCCGCGCCCCAGCTCGCGCCCGTCCGCGTTCCTCACGACCACCGTGTCGCCCCGCTTGAAGGTGCCGTCGACCGCCGTGACGCCCGCCGGCAGCAGGCTTCTGCCATGCTTCAGCGCCGTCTCCGCACCGGCGTCGACGATGACGCTGCCGGCCGGATTGATGGTGCTCGCGATCCAGCGCTTGCGCGCCGTGCGCGGCGTGGAAGCCGGCAGGAACCAGGTGCCGCCGCCGGTCTCGTCGATGGCGGAGAGCGCGTGAAGGGGCCGGCCGAAGGCGAGCACCATGCGGCAGCCGGCGTTGAGCGCGATGCGGGCCGCCCCGAGCTTGGTGACCATGCCCCCGGTGCCGCGGCCGGGCCCGGCCTGGCCCGCCATGGCCTCGATCTCGGGGGTGATCTCGCGCACCTCGGGAACCAACGTCGCCTCCGGGTCGACCCGGGGGTCGGCGGTATACAGACCGTCGATGTCCGAGAGCAGCACGAGGCTGTCGGCGCTCACCATCTGGGCCACCCGGGCGGCGAGACGGTCGTTGTCGCCGAACCGGATCTCCTCCGTCGCCACCGTGTCGTTCTCGTTGATCACCGGCACCACCCCGAGGCGCAGAAGCGTCTCCAGCGTTTGGCGGGCGTTAAGGTGCTGGCGGCGCTCCTCGGTGTCGTCGATCGTGAGCAAGACCTGGGCCACGGTGATGCCGTGGCGGGCCAATGATTCCTGCCAGGCATGGACCAGGCGGGCCTGGCCGGTGGCGGCTGCCGCCTGGCTCTCCTCCAGCCTCGGGTTCCGGGCAGCGAGCTTGAGGTGATGGCGGCCCACCGCGATCGCCCCGGAAGAGACGATGATCACCTCTTGCCCTTTGGCGTGGGCCGCGGCCACGTCGTCGGCCAGCGCGTCGAGCCAGTCGTGGCGGATGGTGCCGGCGTCCTCGTCCACCAGCAGGATGGAGCCGATCTTGACCACCATGCGCCGGGCATCGGCCAGGCGCTTGCTGCCGGCGATCTCGTCCTTGGGGGACGCCGTCATGGCGTCCAGGCCCGTTGCGCCGGCGCGGCCTTGCGGGCCCCGGCCGCGCGGTGCTCGCGCACGCCGCTCAAGAGCGCCCGCAACACCTCGTCCACGCCGGTGCCGACCGCGGCGGAAATGGCGAATGCCTGGCCCCCCGCGGCGCGGGCCAGAGCCTCGCACCGCGCCTCGACCTCGTCGTCCGAAAGCAGGTCGCACTTGTTGAGCGCGACCACCTCGGGCTTGTCGATGAGCCCGTGGCCGTAGCGTTCGATCTCGCGGCGGATGGTGCGGTAGGCCGCCGCCACGTCGTCCGCCGTTCCGTCCACCAGGTGGAGCAGCACGGTGCAGCGCTCGATGTGGCCGAGGAAGCGGTCGCCGAGCCCGGTCCCCAGGTGCGCGTCTTCGATGAGGCCGGGGATGTCGGCGAGCACGAACTCGTCGCCGTCCGTGTACACCACGCCGAGGTGCGGTCTCACGGTGGTGAAGGGATAGTCGGCGATCTTGGGGCGCGCCCGCGAGGTGGCGGCGAGCAACGTCGACTTGCCGGCATTGGGAAGGCCCACCAGCCCGGCATCGGCGATGAGCTTGAGGCGCAGCCACAGCCAGCGCTCCTCGCCCGCCCCGCCGGGATCGGCCCGCCGCGGCGCCCGGTCGGTGGCGGACTTGTAGTGCGTGTTGCCATAGCCGCCGCGCCCGCCGCGGGCCAGCACCACCCGTTGGCGGGGGCTCACCATGTCGGCGACCGGGGTCTCGTTGTCCTCCTCCAGCACCTGGGTGCCCACGGGCACTCGGATCACGAGGTCGTCGCCCTTCGCCCCGGTGCGATTGCGGCCCGAGCCGTGGCCGCCGCGCTTGGCGCGGAAGTGCTGCTGGTAGCGGAAGTCGATGAGGGTGTTGAGGGCGGCCACCGTCTCGGCGACCACGTCGCCCCCGCGCCCGCCGTCGCCGCCGTCCGGGCCTCCGAACTCGATGAACTTCTCGCGCCGGAAGCTGACGCACCCGTTGCCGCCGTCGCCGCTCCGAACGTAAACCTTGGCCTGGTCCAGAAACTTCATGGCCCGGACTTTACATCAAAAGGCGGCGAAAAGGGCATGGCGCGCCGGCCTCCAAGGCGGTGTGCAAGCCCCGGTTGGATTGCGAACAGGGCGGGCCCGGCGACGCCAACGCGTTCGCCAATGCGAAGAAATAGCGGCGGAGCCGCGCGGCCGCGCCCGAGGCGCGGCGTCCATCCCCCCTGTTCCACGGCATCGAAAAGGGGAACGGCGGTCCGTTCCCCTTCTTCGCCCTCCGATCCCGCGAGCGGCGCGCGGTCCAGGCCGCGCCTCAGGTGACCGGCACGACCGCGACGTAGGTGCGCCCGCCCGCCTTGCGGCGGAAGACCACCTTGCCGTCGACCAGCGCGAAGAGCGTGTGGTCCTTGCCGATGCCGACGTTCTCGCCGGGGTGGAACTTGGTGCCGCGCTGGCGCACCAGGATGTTGCCGGGAAGGGCGATCTCGCCCCCGAACTTCTTGACGCCGAGGCGGCGTCCGATGGAGTCGCGCCCGTTGCGCGAGGAGCCGCCCGCTTTCTTGTGTGCCATTACGACTTCTCCTTGCGCGGCTTGCCGGCCTTGGCCGCTTTCTTCGCCGCGGTCGTCTTCTTCGGCCCCGGCTTGGCCGCCGTCTTCTTCGCCGCCGGCTTGGCCTCCTTCTTCGCCGCCGCCTTCTTCGGCGCCGGCTTGGCTTGCTTCTTCGGCGCCGGCTTCTTGGCCGCGGGCTTGGCTTCCTTCTTCGCCGCCGGCTTGGCTTCCTTTGCGGCCGTTTCCTCGGCCTTCTCTTCCGCCGGCTTGAGAACCGGGGCCTTGGCCTCGACCGCCGGCGTCTCCGCGGGTTCCGGCTTCGCCGGGGCCTTCTTGCCGGCCCCGGTGGGGTGGATATCCGTGATCCGCAGCACCGTCAAGTCCTGGCGGTGGCCCTGGGTGCGGCGGTAGCCCTTGCGCCGCTTCTTCTTGAAGACGATGATCTTTTCCCCGCGGGTCTGGTCGAGGACCTCGGCCGAGACGCTGGCGCCCTCGATGACCGGCGTGCCCACGGCGATACCTTTGCCGTCCCCGATCATGAGCACCTGATCCAGCGCCACCGGCCGGCCCACGTCGCCCGCCAGTTTCTCGACGCGGATGACGTCGCCTGGCGCGACCTTGTACTGCTTGCCGCCGGTCTTGATGACTGCGAACATGATTCTGCGGATCCGACAAATCGGCTGCCGGGCGGACCATGCGCCCGCACGCCGCCTGGTTGGGCCATGGGCGGCCGCTGGGGACGCGGCACTATAGCCGCGCGATACCGGGTGTCAAGGCTCGCCGGGCGCGGGCGCGGGCGCTTGCGGGGGCCATGTTGCTGCGCTACGTTCCAGGCCGATACAGGCGCGCAGGGACCGCGCGAGGGCCCGCCCGCGGAGGGGTGCCGGAGTGGTCGAACGGGGCGGTCTCGAAAACCGTTGTACGCTTTGCGTACCGTGGGTTCGAATCCCACCCCCTCCGCCATCCGCCTCCGCCAACCCGGCTCCGCCGACCTGGCTTCGCCGAAGGCTACGCCAGAGGCGAGGGCTTCGGCGGGATGAATCCTCGGAGTTCGAATGGAGGCGGATGTCACGCCGTAGCGTCAGCGAAGGCGGACCCAAATGTATTACGTTTATATTCTCGCAAGCGAACCCAGTCCGGGACGGTTCTACGTAGGCCTTACCGCCGATCTCGATCAGCGTCTGAAAGAACACAACTCCGGAAAGTCCAGTCATACGGCCAAATACGAGCCTTGGAAACTGGCAATCTACATCGCATTTGCCGATCGACGTAAAGCCTTCCGTTTCGAGCGGTATCTGAAATCTGGCTCGGGACGAGCCTTCGCGAAAAGGCAGTTTTAATGCGTTCTTTCCGCGGAGAGCGGGCCTAGCCGCTTGCGTGCAGCGCCAATCAGTCTTTGACGCTTTTTAACGCCTGCGCGCCCTTCGCCTCGGTCGGGCCCAAACCAGAGCGGCAAGGCCCGGCCCCGGGGATCGCGTGCCCCCTTG
>JAZGAE010000058.1:0-40152 GCA_036475545.1 Alphaproteobacteria bacterium | reverse complement strand
TATGGATGGAGTGTTGGTTGTGCAACGATTGGGACCGTGCTGGAACGAGTTCGTGGTAAATTCAACATGCCGCTCGAATCGGGGATAGCGTGGATAAGGGTAAGGCTGAGTCGAGTTGCCCTCGTTTGTGGTAGCGTGTGAGAAATCTATCCCCGTGGGGGTGAATAGGGTCTTTCCGGCACACGGATTGTGTCTAAATATATGGTGAGGCCGGGAACGGCCCGCCTTATCCCCGGCTTTGCGTTTTCATACAAAGGCACTGTGTGATGGAGAAGTTCCACTTGCATCTTGTGTCTGATGCTACTGGTGAGACCGCCACGAGCATCGCCCGCGCATGTTTGGTCCAGTTCGAGGGGGCCGAGCCGGTGTGGCACGCCTGGAACTTGGTGCGGACGAAGCGCCAGCTCGAGAACGTCATCAGCGGGATTGAGCGGAACCCAGGCATGGTGATGTTTACGCTGGTCAATCCGAAGCTGCGTTCCACCCTGGAAGAGGCGTGCCGCAGCGTCGAGGTTCCCTACGTCTCGATCCTGGACCCGGCCATAGCCGCGTTCAGCGGCTATCTCGGGGTGAAGAGCCGAGGGAAACCTGGCCTGCAACACGCGCTTGATGCGGAATACTTCCATCGCATCGACGCCATCGGCTACGTGCTTGCCCATGACGACGGGCAGGCGGCCAAGGACTTGGATGAGGCCGACGTCATCCTTGTCGGGGTATCGCGAACGTCCAAGACGCCGACATGCATCTATCTCGCGAATCGGGGCATAAAGGCTGCCAACGTGCCGTTGGTTCCCGGTTGTGCGCTCCCCGCCGAGCTCGTGAGCGCCACGAGCCCGCTCACCGTTGGGCTTACCAAGGATCCCGCGCGGCTGGTGCAAGTACGTCGCAACCGGATGCGCGTGCTCAAGCAGGACGACGCGACCGATTACATCGATCTCGACTCGGTCAAGAAGGAGATGGCCGCGGCCCGGCGGATCTTCACGCGTCACAAATGGCCGGTGATCGACGTCACCCGCCGATCGATCGAGGAGGTGGCGGCCGCGATCATGCAGCTCTACGACCGCCGCGCCGGTCGGATCACTTAGCGGCTCGCCAGCTCAAAGCCTGTCTCTCGGGTCGTTTCGCGGTTTCGCAATCCGTGGTAACTTGCCGGCCCGTCCAGGGACAAGGGAATCTGCATGGAGGAAAAGGCCGCCGCTTGGCCTCTTGCCGGCCCCGCCGCGGCACCGGAAAAGCTGTACTTGGCCTCCGCGAGCCTAGCTAGGGCGGAGCTGTTGACGCGCGCCGGCGTCCTCTTCACTCAAGAGCCAGCGGCGGTCGACGAGGATGAAGTCAAGGCGGCTCTGAGGGCCAACGGGATCGCCGCGGGGGAGCTTGCCGAGGCGCTCGCCGAGCGCAAGGCGCGCGTGGTCGCCGAGCGTCATCCGGGCGCCCTCGTGGTGGGCGCCGACCAGGTGCTCGAATGCGGCGGGGTCTGGTTCGATAAGCCCACCGATGCTGACGAGGCGCGGGCGCAGTTGCGCGCGCTACGCGGGCGTGCGCACCGTCTCATCAATAGCACCTGCGTGGTTCGCGACGGCGCGCGAGCGTGGCGTCACACCGCGGTCGCGGAACTGGTCATGCGTCCCTTCAGCGACGACTTTCTCGAGGCCTACGTCGACGCCGCCGACGATGCCGCCCTTGCTTCTCTTGGCGGGTATCAGCTCGAGGGGTTGGGCGCGCAGCTTTTCGCCCGGGTCACCGGGGACTACTTCACCATTCTCGGACTGCCCCTGGTGCCGCTCCTGGAGTTCCTGCGCGGGTGCGGGATGGCGCGGACGTGATCGTCTCCGGCAAAGCGAGACTCGCCGGCGTGGTCGGATGGCCAGTGGCGCATTCGGCCTCGCCCCGGCTGCACAACTACTGGCTGGAGCGCCTGTCCATAGACGGGGCGTACGTGCCGCTGGCGGTCAGGCCGGAGGACTTCGCCGAGGCGCTCCGGTTGCTGCCGCGCATGGGCTTCGCCGGGGTCAACGTCACCGTGCCGCACAAGGAGGCGGCGCTTGCCGCGGTCGACGAGGCGGAGCCCCTGGCGCGCAGTATCGGGGCGGTCAACACGGTGGTCGTGCGCCCGGACGGCGGCTTGCTTGGGCGCAACACGGACGCCTTCGGCTTCCTCGAAAACCTGAGGTCGGGTGCGCCCCATTGGCATCCGGCGCACAAGCCCGCGGTCGTGGTCGGCGCCGGCGGCGCGGCGCGCGCCGTTTGCGTGGCGCTCTTGGATGCCGGCGTTCCCGAGATCCGCCTCGTCAACCGCACCGCCGGGCGGGCCGAAGCGCTGGCCGACGCGCTCGGCGAGCAGATCATCCTGGTGCCGTGGGCGGAGCGCGCGGCGGCGCTCGACCGGGCCGCGCTGCTTGTCAACGCGACGACCCTCGGGATGGAGGGGCAGCCGCCCCTGGACCTGGACCTCGGCGGCTTGGCCCCGGACGCGGTCGTGACCGACGTCGTCTACACGCCGCTCGAAACGCCGTTGCTCGAAGCGGCGGCGGCGCGCGGCAACCCGACCGTGGACGGGCTCGGCATGCTGATCCACCAGGCGCGGCCCGGTTTCGAAGCGTGGTTCGGGGTGGCGCCCGAGGTGACGCCGGAGCTTCGGGCGTTCCTCGCCCAGGCGCTCGCCTCATAAGGTCGCGGGCGCGAGAGGGCGGCGGCCGGGCGATGATCGTTCTGGGCCTCACGGGATCGATCGGGATGGGAAAGACCCATGCGGCGCGGGTGCTCAGGCGCATGGGCCTGCCCGTATTCGAGGCCGACGGCGCGGTCCATCG
This sequence comes from Alphaproteobacteria bacterium, assembly GCA_036475545.1. Taxonomy (GTDB): domain Bacteria; phylum Pseudomonadota; class Alphaproteobacteria; order DATDPM01; family DATDPM01; genus JAZGAE01. Next base: position 37,342 of record JAZGAE010000058.1, on the reverse strand, counting down.
CCTGATCGGGCCGGGCGGCAGGGCGGTTGCGGCGGTGGACGCGGCCTTTCCTGGGGTGGTCAGGGGGGGCGCGGTGGACCACGCGGCGCTTGGCGAGCGCGTCTTCGGCGATCAGCGGGAGCTCGCCCGCCTCGAGGCCATCCTGCACCCCCTGGTGCGGGCGGCCCAGCGGCGCTTCCTGCGTCAGGCGGCGCTCAGGGGCGCCGATATGGTGGTCCTCGACATCCCGCTCTTGTTCGAGACGGGCGCCGACCGGCTTTGCGACGCCACCATCCTGGTGACCGCGCCGCCGTTCGTGCAGGAAGCCAGGGTATTGGGGCGCCCCGGCATGACGCGGGCGCGGCTGGCCGCCATCCGCGCCCGCCAGATGGCCGAGAGCGACAAGCGCCGGCGCGCCGATTTCATCGTTCCCACGGGGCTGAGCAAAGGCGAGACCTTGAACCGCCTGCGCCGCATCGTCACACTGATGCGTGCCGGGGGTAAGCGCGGATAAGGGCCTTCGCGCGCTCGGCGGCACGCCCCTCAACCGCCGCGCGGCGGCGGCGCCCGGGGCCTTCGGCTTCGGCACGGCCCGGCGAGAAAGCGAACACAGGCAAAGACGGTATGCGTGAGGTCGTCCTCGACACCGAAACCACCGGGCTCGATCCCGGGACCGGCCACCGGATCGTGGAGATCGGATGCCTGGAGCTCGTCAACCACGTCGCCACCGGCCAGAGCTTCCAGCGCTACGTCAATCCGGAACGCGACATACCCCCCGACGCCTTCGCCGTGCACGGGCTGACCGAGGAATTCCTGCGCCGGCATCCGGTCTTCGCGGAGGTCGCGGCCGATTTCCTCGACTTCATCGCGGACTCGTCGTTGGTCATCCACAATGCCGAGTTCGATCTTGGATTCTTGAACGCGGAGCTCGAGAGGCTGGGGTTCGCGGGCCTTGCGGCAAGCCGCGCCGTCGACACGGCGACGCTTGCGCGGCGTAAGTATCCGGGTGCGCCGGCGAACCTCGACGCCCTGTGCCGCCGCTTCGCGATCGACAGTTCCGGCCGCGCGTTGCATGGCGCGCTCCGCGACGCCGAGTTGCTTGCGCAGGTCTATCTGGAACTCGTCGGCGGTCGCCAGGCGGACCTCCGCCTGAGCGGCGACGGCGAGGCCGCCGGCCCCGGGACCGAGGCGGCACGTCCGCTGCGGGCGGCGCGCTCTCACGCCGCGAGCCCGGCGGAACTCGCCGCCCACGAGAAGTTCCTGGCCCGTTTGAAGGACCCTATCTGGAACGGCTGAGCGGCGCTCCCGCCAGGCAAAGGCGCTTCGCGCCGCGGGTGGCGCCGCCGCTAGGCCTCGCCGGCGGGCGCCTGTTCCTCGAGCGCGAATTGGCGGCGGTAGAGTTCGGCGAAGTCGATCGGATTGATGAGCAACGGGGGAAAGCCGCCGTCCCGGGTCACGTCGGAGATGACCCGGCGCGCGAACGGGAACAGAAGACGCGGGCACTCGATCAGAAGCACCGGGCGGAGCGTCTCATCGGGCATGTCGGCGAGGGTGAACACGCCCCCGTAGACGAGCTCGGCGATGAAACCCACCTCCCCGCCGACCTTCGCCTCGACCCGCACCGTCAGCGCCACCTCGTAGGCGGGCTCCTGGAGTTTGCGGGCGTTGACTTTGACGTCGACGCTGATCTGCGGCTGCTCCTTCGAGGCCATCAGGCTGGCCGGGGCCCGGGGGTTCTCGAACGACAGGTCCTTTATGTACTGGGCGTTGACGACGATCTGAAACGGGGTGGCTTGGACACCTCCCCCCTCCGCTCCCTCCTCCGGGGTGGAGGGCTGGTCCTCGGGCGGATCGACCATGCGATGGCGCTCCTGCGTGGGGAATGTGGGTGGTTAGCATGGAAGCGGCGACCGTACAACCTTGCGGCGGCCCGGCCCGGGCGCGGGCCGGGGGAGGACCGGCATCGGTCAGGATCCCCGGCGGTCGCCACCGGTCTCGTCGCGGTCCTCGTCCGGCGGGATCTCGCGGTATTCGCCCTCGATGACCGGGGGACCGCCGCCGCGCGGACCGGCGCGAAACTCCTCCTCGTCGGTCCACACCCGCACCTCTCCCCTGGTCACCAGGTAGCGCCACAGGCCACGGCGCAGCCACCCCCTGAACGCGGGAACGAACAGGATGAGGCCGACGCCATCGGTGACGAAGCCGGGCGTGATCAGCAGCGCGGCGGCAACGAGCAGGCATAGCCCGTCGAACACCTGGGTCACCGGAAACTCGTCCCGCGCCAAGCTTTCCCGCGCCTGGTTGACGGCCGCCAGGCCCTGGACTCTCAACAGTGACGCCCCGACGAAGGCCGTCGCCACCACCAGCCCCAGGGTCGGCCACAGGCCGATACGCTCGCCGACCGTGATGAACACGGAGATCTCGAGGAGAGGCATGCCAACGAGCAGGAGGAAGAGAAGGAGAACACCCATGCTGCTTGCTCTTTTCGGTTCAAACCCTTATCTGTTGTTTCGAGGGCCTCCCACGGCCGGTCGTCATCCGTGGAGGGCACGGTCGGCCCCGAGAGCGCCCGAGACCACACTGCGGGCGAGGGGTTGGCATTCGGCGTTCGCCGTCCCGTTACCGCAATACCGGAGTTGGGATTATGGGCGACGGCCTCGCCTATTTCGACATCATTGTCTTCGCGGCGCTGGCGGCGTTCCTAATCTTTCGGCTGCGCAGCATACTCGGCCGGCGCACCGGCCACGAGAAGCGCCGTGGCGATCCATTCGCCAAGCCCGCGAAGAGGGGCCTGTCCGAAAAGGAAGGCGCGAACGTGGTCCGGATACCCGGCGCCGCCGAGGCGGACGAGGCGTCCGTTGGCGCCGAGGCCCTGACCCTCGCCATGGACCTCAGGCGGATCGCCGCCGCTGACCGCACCTTCGATAAAGAGGTCTTCCGTGCCGGTGCCGCCGCCGCCTTCGGCTGGATCGTCGAGGCCTTTGCCAAAGGCGATACCGAGACCCTGCGCCCGCTGTTGAGCAACAATGTCTACGAGGACTTCGCCACCGCGATCGAGGCGCGCGAGCGCGCCGGCGAAACCCTGGAGACGAACCTCGCCCGCATCAAGTCGACCGATCTCCTGGAGGCGCAGTTGGAAGGCCGCGCCGCCTTCGTCACCGTAAAGTTCATCACCGACCAGGTCAATGTGACCCGCGACCGCGACGGCGAGGTGATCGACGGAGAACCCGGGCGAGTCGTCGAGGTCACCGACATCTGGACCTTCGCCCGTAACACCCGCTCGCGGGATCCTAACTGGACCCTCGTCGCCACCCGCAGCCCGCACTGACCCCATGGCCGCGCTCGCCTTCGCGCTGCGGGCCTGCGCGCTCGCCGTTGCGCTGGCCTCGGCGCTCGCCGCCTGCGCTCCGAAGCCGCCGCCTGCCGACCGGCTGACGCTGCACCCGGTCCGTTTCGCGGATCTCGAAGGTTGGGCGGACGACCGCCACGGCGAGGCCCTGGCCGCCTTGCGGCTCTCGTGCGCCCGGCTCGGGGATCTCCCGGGGGAAACCGCCATGGGGTCCGCCGACGGGCTTCGAGCCGGTTTCGGCACCGTCTCCGACTGGCGCGCGGTCTGCGCCGAGGCGGACGCCGCGTTGGCGGCGGGCGGCTCGTCGGCGCGTGGATTCTTCGAGCGCTGGTTCACGCCGAACCTCGCCGGCAACAACGGCGAGCCGGGCGGGCTCTTCACCGGCTACTTCGAGCCGGAGCTCAGCGGCGCGCGGCGGCCCACCGCGCGCTACACGGTGCCGCTCTACCGCAGTCCGGATGATTTGGTCGCGGTCAACCTCGGCCTCTTCCGCGAGAGCCTAAAGGGGATGCGCATCGCCGGCCGTGTCGAGGACGGCCAGCTCAGGCCCTACGAGGACCGCGGCGAGATCGACGCCGGCGCGCTTTCCGGCCGCGGCCTCGAGCTTCTCTGGGTCGACGACCCGGTGGACGCCTTCTTCCTCCATATCCAGGGGTCGGGGCGCGTCGTCCTCGACGACGGGAGCGCCGTGCGGGTCGCCTTTGCCGGAACCAACGGCCACGTCTACGTGGCGATCGGCCGCGAGCTCGTCGCCCGTGGCGGGCTCCGCCGCGACGAGGTCACGATGCAGTCGATCCGCGCCTGGCTGAAGGCGCACCCCGGAGAGGCGGCCAACGTGATGGCGGCGAACCCTTCCTTTATCTTCTTCCGCGAGCTGGAAGGCGACGGGCCGGTGGGCGCCCAGGGCGTGCGCTTGACCGCGGAGCGCAGCCTCGCGGTGGACCGAAGGTTCATCGCCCTCGGCGTGCCGGTCTGGGTCGACACCGTCGATCCGCTTGAGCCTGACGAGCCTTGGCGGCGCCTCATGGTGGCCCAGGACACGGGCGGCGCGATCCGGGGCCCGGTCCGCGGCGACGTGTTCTGGGGCACGGGGCGCGAAGCCGGCGAGCGCGCCGGCCGCATGAAATCGAAGGGCCGCTACTACGTGTTGCTGCCGAAGGCCGCCGCACTCGCGAGCGGCCGCTAGTCCCGCGCCGGTCCGCCCGCGCCGCTCCCCGCTCCCGGTGGCCTTGCGTTCGCGCCCGCCCGCCCTATCCTTGACCCGCCCGCCGCTGGGCCGCAACGTAGCCCGAGCCGCCACCGGACCCTGGACGGAAAGACCTTCGATGCCGCGCGACCCCCTTCACGTCGGGCTGTTCGTCACCTGCCTCGTCGACCTGATGCGCCCCAGCGTCGGCTTCGCCGCGGTGCGGCTCTTGGAGGGGGCCGGCTGCCGTGTCACCGTGCCCCGCGCCCAGACCTGCTGCGGCCAGCCGGCGTACAACTCCGGCGACCGCGTCGCCGCCAAGGCCATCGCCGCCCAGGTCATCGCCGCCTTCGAGGGGTTCGATTACGTCGTGGCGCCGTCGGGCTCGTGCGCGGCGGTGATCCGGGTGCACTACCCGGCGCTCGTCGGCGATGATCCGGCGCTCTCGGATCGCGCCCGCCGCTTGGGCGCGCGCACCTACGAGCTGGTCTCGTTCCTGACCGACGTCCTTGGGGTCGACTCCATCGAGGCCGGCTACGAGGGCGTGGCCGCCTACCACGACTCCTGCGCGGGCCTTCGCGAGCTGGGCGTCAGGGACCAGCCCCGCGTCCTGCTCCGGAGCGTCGAGGGGCTCACCCTCAAGGAGATCGAAGGAGCCGAAGAGTGCTGCGGCTTCGGCGGCACCTTCTGCGTGAAATACGCCGAAATCTCCGACCACATGGCGGACGCCAAGGCGGCCGCAGTGGTCGCCACGGGCGCGGACACGCTCATTGGCGGGGATCTCGGGTGCCTCCTGCACCTGGCGGGGAAGCTCTTGAGACGGGGCGCCAAGGTGCGCGTGCGCCACGTCGCCGAGGTGCTGGCGGGCGGGCCGCGAACGCCTGCCATCGGCGAACGCGACAGGGACTGACGGGGGGGAGTGCCCATGCTGCCCACCAGCCGCCACTTTCCGGAGAACGCCCGCCGCGCGCTCGCCGATCCGGTGCTGCAGGCGGCGCTCGGCAACATCCCGGCGGGATTTCAGGAGAAGCGCGCGGAGGCGGTCGCGCGAATGCCCGAGTTCGCGGCGTTGTGCGACGCCGCCCGGGACATCAAGGACCACACGCTGGAGAACCTCGACTTCTACCTCGAGGCCTTCGAGGCGCGCGTGCTGGCGGGGGGAGGCCAGGTCCATTGGTGCCGGGACGCGGACGAGGCCCGCGCCGCGGTGCTCGGGATCTGCGAGGCCGCGGGCGCCGAGACGGTCATCAAGGGCAAGTCCATGATCGGCGAGGAGATCGCCGTCAACGACCATCTGGAGGCCCACGGCCTCGAGGTGGTCGAGACCGACCTCGGCGAATACATCATCCAGCTGCGCCGCGAGCCGCCCAGCCACATCATCGCGCCGGCCATTCACCTCAATCGCGGCCAGATCGCCGAGACTTTCCTCGAGTCCCACCGCGAGTTCGACACGAGCCGGCCGCTCGAGACCCCGCGCGAGCTGGTCGACGAAGCGCGCGAGGTGCTCAGGGCCAAGTTCTTGAGGGCGGACGTCGGCATCACCGGGGCGAATCTCTTGATCGCCGAGACCGGTTCGGCCGTCATCGTCACCAACGAGGGCAACGGGGGTCTCACGCTGACGCTGCCCAAGGTCCATGTGGTGATCGCCAGCATCGAGAAGCTGGTCCCCACCCTCGAGGACGCCTGCACGATCTTGAGGGTGTTGGCCCGCTCGGCGACGGGCCAGGAGATGACCGCGTACACGACCTTCGCGACCGGTCCCAAGCGCGCGGGCGACCCGGACGGCCCGGAGGCCTTCCACGTCGTGTTGCTGGATGGCGGCCGCGCGCGCATGCTGGCAAGCGAGTTCCGGGAGATGCTGCGTTGCATCCGCTGCGGCGCCTGCATGAACCACTGCCCGGTCTACGGCGCGGTCGGGGGGCACGCCTTTGGGTGGGTCTATCCGGGGCCGATGGGGGCCGTGCTTACCCCCTGGCTCGTCGGGCTCGACGAGGCGAGGCACCTGCCCAACGCCTCGACGCTGTGCGGGCGGTGCGAGGAGGTCTGCCCGATGCGGATTCCGCTTCCCCGCATGCTGAGGGCCTGGCGCGAGCGCGAGTTCGCCGATCGGATCACGCCTCCGGCGTCCCGCTTCGCCCTGGGCCTGTGGGCGTTCTTCGCCAGGCGCCCGTGGCTTTATCACCGGGCGGCCGCTCTGGCGGCCTGGCTGCTGGGCCGCCTCGGGCGCCGGTCCGGCCGGTTCCGCCGGTTGCCGCTGGCGGCCGCCTGGACCCGGACCCGCGACTTCGCGGCCCCCGAGGGCGCCACCTTCCAGTCCTTGTGGGCGCGCGAGCAAAGGCGCAGCGGCCTCGGGCGCGGGGCGCCCGAACCGGCAACCGGGAGAGGCCCATGAGCCGGGCGCGGGACCATATCCTCGCCGCCGTGCGCAGCGGCCTCGGGCGCGGCACGCTCGACCAGGCGGCGCGGCGCGAGCTCACCCGGCGGCTCGCCCGGCCCAAGGCGAATCTCGTGCCTTCGCGGGTCGATCTCGACCACGCCGGGCTCACCGAGCTCTTCGTCGACATGGCGCTCGAGGCGAAGGCGACCGTCTCCCGGGTGGAGGCCGAAACCCAAATCCTCGCCGGGCTGCCCAGGGCGGTGGCCGACTATCTCGGCAGCCGGGGCCTCTCGTTCGAGGTCCGCATGGCCCCGGACCCGGCCCTCGAGGCCGTTCCCTGGGCCGAGGAGCCGCGCCTGACGATCCGCCGCGGCCGCGCCGAGCCCGGGGACAAGGTGAGCGTGACCTGCGCCTTCGCCGGCATCGCCGAGACCGGGACCTGCATGCTGCTATCGGGCGGCACCAGCCCGGCCACGCTCAATCTGCTCGTCGACACCCATATCGTGGTGCTCTTCGCCGGCCGGATCGTGGCAAGCTACGAGGACGCCTGGGCGCGGCTTCGAGAGCGCTCCGGCCGGGAGGGCGGGGGCGCGGTCCCGGTCATGCCGCGCGCCGTGACGCTGATTACCGGCCCGTCGCGCACCGCCGACATCGAGCAGACGATCCAGATGGGCGCCCACGGCCCGCGCCGCTTTCACATCGTCCTGGCCGCGCAGGGGCCTCCCGGGCCCGGCGTCGAAGGGCGCACGGCTGAGGCACGGGTCCACGAGGACGCCGAATGACGCGGCGGCGCGACAGCGGAAGGCCTCGCCCGCCGTCGGCCCGGCCCGGCCGGCGCAGGGTGAGCGATGCCGAGACGGATCTGTGGCGCCAGGTCACTCAATCCGTGACCCCGCTCGAGACCGAGGCCCGGGCCCGGCGCGCGCGCCCCGAAACCGGGGAGGCCGGGCCGGAGCAGGTTGCGGAGAAGGCGCCGCCCGGCGCGGGTAAGGCCAAGGCGGCGTCGAAGGCGAAGGCGCCCGCCGCGCGCCGGCCCGCTCCGCCGCCGCCGCCGCCGCCGCCCCGCCTCGAGGCCTTGACCCACGGGTCCGCCGCCGGCGTCGACAAGCGGACCGCGGCGCGGCTCCGGCGCGGCCAGATTCAGCCCGAGGCCCGGATCGACCTCCACGGCCACACGCTCGCCGAGGCCCACCCGGCGCTCGACGCCTTTCTCGAGGCCGCCTCGGCCGGCGGCGTGCGCTGCGTGCTGGTCATCACCGGCAGGGGGCTGCGCGCGGGCGCAGAGGAAGGGGTGATGCGCAAGGGCGTGCTGCGCGAGAAGGTCCCCGTCTGGCTCAACGAGCCCCCGAACCGGGCCCGCATCCTCTCGTTCTGTCACGCCCAGCCCAAAGACGGCGGCGCCGGCGCCCTCTACGTGCTGCTCAAGAAGAAGCGCTGAGCCGAACCAGCGGCACCCGCCAACCGCTCGGCCGGTCGCAGCCCGGGCCGGTCCCACGGCCGGGCGATCGCTCCCCTAGCGGACAAGAGGATAAGGGCAGTTGCGGCTGCCCGGCTCACAAAATGAACTTGCTTAGGTCGGTGTCCTTGGCGAGCTCGCCCACCCGCTCGCCGACGTAGGCTTTGTCGATCGTGATCTCGGCGCCGGCGCGGTCGGTGGCGGTGAAGCTGATTTCCTCCAAGAGCCTCTCCATCACCGTGTGCAGCCTTCTCGCGCCGATGTTCTCCACGTTGTGGTTGATCTCGGCGGCCAGGGTCGCGATCTCCTCGATGGCGTCGTCGGTGAAGTTGAGCGTCACCTCCTCGGTCTCCAGCAGCGCGCGGTACTGGCGGATCAGGCTGTTCTCCGGCTCCCTCAGGATTCGCACGAAGTCGTCGCGGGTCAAAGCCTTGAGCTCGACCCGAATGGGGAGCCGCCCCTGGAGCTCCGGCAACAGGTCCGAGGGCTTGGCCAGATGGAACGCGCCGGAGGCGATGAAGAGGATATGGTCGGTCTTGACCGTCCCGTACTTGGTGGCGACCGTGGTGCCCTCGATCAGGGGAAGAAGGTCGCGCTGCACCCCCTCGCGGCTGACGTCGGCGCCGATGCGCTCGGAGCGCACCGTGATCTTGTCGATCTCGTCGAGGAACACGATGGCGTTCTCCTCGACCGCCATGAGCGCGTCCTTGACCACCTTTTCCTGATCCAGGAGCTTGTCGCTCTCCTCGGTCCGGAGCGCCTCGAAGGACTCCTCCACGGTCATGCGCCGGGGCCGGGTGGCCCCGCCGAGCGCCTTTCCCAGGATCTCGCCGAGGTTGATCATGCCCATTTGCGCCCCGGGCGCGCCCGGGATCTCGAAGGTGGGCAGCGTCTGCGACAGGCTCTCGACGACCTGGATCTCGACCTCCTTGGCGTCCAGCGCCCCTTCGCGCAGCATCTTGCGGAACCGGGCGCGGGTATCGGCGCCGGCATTCTCGCCCACCAGCGCGTCCAGGACCCGCTCCTCGGCCAGGATCTCGGCCTTGGCCGCCACCTCCTTGCGCAGGCGCTCGCGGATCATGGCGATGGAGATCTCCACCAGATCGCGCACGATCTGCTCGACGTCGCGCCCGACGTAGCCCACCTCGGTGAACTTGGTGGCCTCCACCTTCAGGAACGGCGCCTGGGCCAGGCGCGCGAGGCGGCGCGCGATCTCCGTCTTGCCGACGCCGGTCGGGCCGATCATGAGGATGTTCTTGGGCAGCACCTCCTCGCGCAGGTCGTCAGGCAGTTGGCGCCGCCGCCAGCGGTTCCTGAGCGCGATGGCCACCGCCCGCTTGGCGTCGTTCTGGCCGATGATGAAGCGGTCGAGCTCGGAGACGATTTCCCGCGGGCTGAAGGAGGTCATGGGCTCTAGAGCTTTTCGATGGTGACGTTTTCGTTGGTGTGCACGCAGACCCCGGCGGCGATGGCCATGGCCTTGCGGGCGATGGCCTCGGCATCCAAGCCGTCGATGTCGATGAGCGCCCGCGCCGCCGACAGCGCGTACATGCCGCCCGAGCCGATACCGATCAGGCCGTCCTCGGGCTCGAGCACGTCGCCGGTGCCGGTCAGCACCAGCGACACCGACGAGTCGGCCACCGCCATCATGGCCTCGAGCCGGCGCAGATAGCGGTCGGTGCGCCAGTCCTTGGCCAGCTCCACGCAGGCGCGGGTGAGCTGGCCCGGGTGCTTCTCCAGCTTGGCCTCGAGCCGCTCGAAGAGCGTCAGCGCGTCGGCGGTGGCGCCGGCGAAGCCGGCGATGACCTTGCCGTCTCCGAGCCGGCGCACCTTGCGCGCGTTGGACTTGATGATGGTCTCGCCGAACGTGACCTGGCCGTCGCCGGCGACGACCACGTCCGAGCCCTTGCGGACCGAGAGCACGGTGGTGCCGTGCAGAAGTTGCTGGTTGCTCATGGGACCTCGAGGAAGAAGTTCCGCCGCCGCGCCCCGAGGGGGCCTGGCGGCAAACCATGCCGGGCAAAGGATATCAGATGTGGGATTTCCCGCCACCGCGTCAAGACCGGGGGGCGGGGATTCCGGCGACCTGCCCGGCGGACGCGGCCCCTTGGAGACCCGCGCGCCGCCCGGTTCCGGGGCTGGCGTGGCCGCACCGTTCCTGCTACAAGGGCGCCGAACTGAAGCCAAGGAGGCCCGAAGCCGCATGACCAGCGCACCGCGCCGGGCCAGCGTCGAGCGCAGCACCAAGGAAACCTGCATCAAGGTTGCCGTGGACCTCGACGGCCAGGGCCGATCCAGCGTCTCCACGGGGATCGGATTCCTCGACCACATGCTGGAGCAGCTCTCCCGCCACAGCCTGATCGACCTCGAGGTCAAGGCCGACGGGGACTTGCACATCGACCACCACCACACCACCGAGGACACCGGGATCGCCATCGGCGAGGCGGTGCGCAAGGCGCTCGGCGAACGCCGCGGGATCATGCGCTACGGCTCGGCGCTCTCGCCCATGGACGAGACCTTGACCCGGGTGGCGGTCGACGCGAGCGGGCGGGCGTATCTGGTGTGGAAGGTGGCGTTCACCCGGGACACGCTGGGCGAGATGGACACCGAGCTGTTCAAGGAGTGGTTCAAGGCCTTCGCCCATGCGGCGGGGCTTACGCTCCACGTCGAATGCCTCTACGGGGAGAACAGCCACCACATCATCGAGTCCTGCTTCAAGGGACTGGCCCGCTCGCTTCGCTCGGCGGTGGCCATCGACCCGCGCCGCGCCGAAGAGGTGCCCTCCACCAAGGGCGTGCTCGGCGGCTCGCTCTAGCGCGGCGGCTCCCCCTGTTTGGGGCGGGCGCCGGCGTCCCCGAGAGAAAGCGGATGCGCGTTTACACGATTCACCTGGGTCCAATCCCGGAGCTCGCGCCCGACGCCGGCCCGAAGCGCGCGGCCCGCGAGCTGGTGCTGGTCAAGGAGGGCTTCTGCTGGCCCGCCTACGTCTTCACCGTCTTGTGGGCGCTCTACCACCGCATGTGGCTGACCGCGGTGGCGCTGCTCGTCGGCGGCGCCGTCTTGAGCGCGGCGCTCGAGGCGTGGACCCCCGACCGGGCGATCCAGGCCGTCGTGAGCCTGGGCTGCCTCGGGCTGGTAGGCGCCTTCGCCAACGACTGGCGGCGCCGGGCACTGACCAGCCGCGGCTACGAGGAGGCGGGCGTGGTCGCGGCCGCCGGGCTGGACGCGGCCGAGCACCGGGTCTTCGAGAGGCTGGGCGCGCGTCTCAAGCTCTGGGGCGCGGCATGACCGTCGCGATCATCGACTATGGCTCGGGCAACCTGCATTCGGCGGCCAAGGCGTTCGAGCGCGCGATCGCCGAGTGCGGCCTCGATCAACCCATCACCGTGACCGCGGATTCGGGCGCGCTCGCGCGCGCCAGCCACATCGTGCTCCCGGGCGTCGGCGCCTTCGGCGACTGCCTGCGCGGCCTTCGCCGGCTGCCCGGCATGCTCGAGGCGCTGGAGGAACAGGTGATCGACGGCGGCAAGCCGTTCCTCGGCATCTGCGTCGGCATGCAGCTGATGGCGCGGCGCGCCTTCGAGCATGGGGAGCATGAGGGCCTGGGCTGGATCGACGGCGAGGTGCGGCCGATCGCGCCCGCCGACCCAAACCTGAAGATCCCCCACATGGGCTGGAACGACCTCGAGGTGGAGGGTGGCGGCCACCCGGTGCTGGCGGGTCTTCCCTCGGGCACCGACGTCTACTTCGTCCACGGCTACCACATGGTCTGCGAGGATGAGGGCGAGGTGCTGGCCCGCACCGAATACGGCGGGCCCGTGACCGCCGCCGTGGGGCGCGACAACATGGTGGGCACCCAGTTCCACCCGGAGAAGAGTCAGGCGGCGGGGCTCAAGCTCATCGCCAATTTCCTCGAGTGGCGGCCATGATCCTGTTCCCCGCCATCGACTTGAAGGGCGGCCAGTGCGTGCGCCTGTGGCAAGGGCGGATGGACCGGGCGACGGTGTTCAACACCGATCCGGCCGCCCAGGCCCGCACCTTCGTGCGCGCGGGCTGCGCCTGGCTGCACTTGGTCGACCTCGACGGCGCGGTGGCCGGCCGGCCGGTGAACGCCGCCGCCGTCGAGTCCGTTCTCGCGGCCGTCGATGTCCCGGTCCAGCTCGGCGGCGGCATCCGCGAGCTGGCCACCGTCGAGCGGTGGCTGTCGGCGGGCGTGCGCCGGGTGATCCTGGGCACCGCGGCGCTGCGCCAGCCGGAGCTGGTGCGCGAGGCCTGCCGGCTGTGGCCCGGACGCATCGTCGTCGGCATCGACGCGCGCCGAGGCCTCGTCGCGGTGGAGGGCTGGGTGGAGGACACGCGGGTCGAGGCCGCGGAGCTGGCCGGGCGCTTCGAGGACGCGGGCGTGGCGGCGATCGTCCACACCGACATCGAGCGCGACGGGACCATGGCCGGGCTCAACGTCGAGGCCACGGCGGCGCTGGCGCGGGGGCTTTCCGTGCCGGTCATCGCCTCGGGCGGGGCCGCTTCGCTCGACGACCTGCGCGCCCTCAAGGCGGTGGAGGACGCCGGCATCGAAGGCGTCATCGCGGGCCGCGCGCTTTATGACGGCCGCCTCGATCTCGAGGCCGCGCTCGCGGCCCTCAAGGCGTGAGGCCGGCCGGTGCTCAAGATGCGGGTCATCCCCTGCCTCGACGTCAAGGACGGGCGCACCGTCAAGGGGATCAACTTCGTCGACCTGGTGGACGCCGGCGATCCGGTCGAGCAGGCGCGCGTCTACGATGCCCAGGGGGCGGACGAGCTCTGCTTCCTCGACATCACCGCGAGCGTCGATGCCCGCGACACGCTTTATGACGTGGTGGCCGGCACCGCCGATCAGTGCTTCATGCCGCTGACCGTGGGCGGCGGGGTCAGGACCACGGACGACGTCCGCAAGCTGCTGACCTCCGGCGCCGACAAGGTCGCCGTCAACACCGCCGCGGTCGCGCGTCCCGAGTTCGTGGCCGAGGCGGCGGAGAAGTTCGGCAGCCAGTGCATCGTGGTTTCCATCGACGCCAAGAAGGTCGGCGCGGACAAGTGGGAGATCTACACCCACGGCGGCCGCAGGCCCGCCGGGATCGACGCCCTCGAGTGGGCCAAGCGAATGGCGGCGCATGGGGCCGGCGAGATCCTGCTGACCTCGATGGACCGGGACGGGACGAAGCTGGGCTTCGACCTGGCGCTCACCCGCGCGGTGGCCGACGCGGTGACCATCCCGGTGATCGCCTCGGGCGGGGTCGGCACCCTGGACCATCTGGTGGAGGGGATCCGCGACGGCCACGCCACCGCCGTGCTGGCCGCCTCGATCTTCCACTTCGGGACCTACACCATCGCCGAGGCCAAGACCCACATGAGTGCCGCGGGGATCCCCGTGCGCCTGACGCGAGAGGCCGCCGCCCCGTAGGCCGGACCCGATCGCCGGGCGCCGCGGTGACAGGCGCGGGGAAATCTGCTAGGCAAGGCGCGATGACCCGTGCGGGCGGCGCCGCCGTCAAGCGCGGGCGCTGTCGATGAGGGGGAGCGGGCATGACGGACTCTGCGGACGGGGGCAGCATCCTGGACAGGCTCTTCGCCGTGGTCGAAAGCCGGCGCGGCGCCGACCCTGGCGTTTCCCATACCGCGAGCCTGCTCGTCCAGGGCACCGAGGGGGTCGCGCGCAAGGTCGGCGAGGAGGCCGTCGAGACGATGATCGCGGCGCTCAAGGGCAAGCCGCCCGACGTGGTGAAGGAGAGCGCCGACCTGCTGTATCATCTTCTGGTGCTGTGGGCCGCGACGGGCGTCACCCCCGCCGACGTCTGGGCGGAGCTGGAGGCCCGCGAGGGAACCTCTGGGCTGGCCGAGAAGAAGGCCCGCGGCGAGACCCAGAACCGCTCTAGACGCGCTCCGCTCACGGGCACGGGGACCGGCAAAGCCGGGAGGGGAGAGATGGCCTACGATCCGGACAACATCTTCGCGAAGATCCTCCGCGGCGAGCTTTCCTGCAAGAAGGTCTACGAGGACGAGCACGTGCTCGCCTTTCACGACATCCATCCCCAGGCGCCGGTCCACGTGCTCGTGATCCCCAAGGGGGAGTACGAAGGCGTGGACGATTTCTCCGGGAACGCCTCCGATCAGGAGATCGCGGCGCTCCTTCGCGCCGTCGGCCGCATCGCCCGCGAGCTGGGGGTCGTTGATGCGGGCTACCGGATTCTCGCCAACCACGGCCGCGACGGCGGCCAGGAGGTCCCCCACTTCCACGTCCACATCTTCGCCGGCCGCCCCTTGGGGCCCATGCTCGCGCGAAGGGGGTGAGCCGGGCCGCGACCCGGCGAACGCCCGGGCGAGCGAGGGAACGGGCTCCGATCCAGCCATGCCCGGGGCCGTGTCCGGGTGAGACGGGCGCAAAGAAAGAGGCCCACCGCACCGGTGGGCCTCGACCTTGGTTTCGAGCGGTATGCCCGGCTCTGGGGCCGGTTACTGCCACCACAGGAGGATGAGCTCTCCGTCGCTTATCCCGTTCTCCATCAGGTGCTTCTTGACCTCCCACAGGGTCAGCGAATCGTTGCCGTCGGCGTCGATGACGTCGAAGTTGTCGATCATCCAGGGGCCGAATCCGGCCAGCTCGCCGCGGGCTTTCACCAGTTCCTTCACTTCGTCGGTCGTGACGCCCCGGTCCTGATCGGCGTCCGCTATCATCATGACCTCCGTCCACGGAATGAAGGCGCGTGCGTGGGCCCCGGCGATGGCACCGAGGGATGCGGCGAACGCCAGGGAGAGGGCGAGAAGCATCGTGCGAAGGGTGCAAACCTTGATCATTTTTTTCTCCTCCTGCACACGTGATGTGGGGTGAATTTCCCGAGCCGGAATCGTCCCGGGCGATGGATAGTGCTTGAATCATATGGCAATTATGCTGCGCCGCACAATGAAATTGTGCGGCGCACAATAAGGCCTTGCAATCGCAGGCGGAATCGCCCCCCACCGCCATGAGCTGCGCCGCAACGGCTCCCGGCCGCCCGAAGCCCCGCCCGAAGCCGCGAATGGGCCCCGGCTGGCCCGCCGAGCGGCGCCGGGTCGCCGGGACGGCGCAGGCGGCCCTTTACGTGTACTGCTGCGGGGCGATGCGGCGGTAGGACAAGGCTTCTGCGATGTGGGTGCGGGCGACCCTGTCCGAGCCCTCCAGGTCCGCGATGGTGCGCGCCACCCGCAGCACCCGGTGGTAGCCGCGCGCCGAAAGCCTCATCCTCTCGGTCGCTTGCACGAGCAGCCTTTGCCCCGCCTCGCCGGGCTCGGCGACCTCTTTCAGGAGCGCCCCGTCGGCCTCGGCGTTGGTGCGGATGAGGTGATCGGGCGAAAGCTCGGCGTAGCGCTCGGTCTGGCGGGCCCGGGCGGCGGCGGCCCGGGCGGCGACGTCGGAACTGCCCTCGGCCGGCGGCGGCAGGCTGAGGTCGGATGCGCTCACCGACGGCACCTCCACGTGGAGGTCGATGCGGTCGAACAGCGGCCCTGAGATCTTGGACTGGTACTCGATGGCGCATTTGGGCACCCGCGAGCAGGCCTGCGCCGGGTCGTCCAGATAGCCGCAGCGGCACGGGTTCATGGCGGCCACCAGCTGGATGCGGGCGGGATAGACGATGTGGGCGTTGGCGCGCGCCACCACGGCGCGGCCCGACTCCAGGGGCTGGCGCAACGCCTCCAGCGCGGGCCGCGAGAACTCGGGCAGCTCGTCCAGGAACAGCACGCCCAAGTGCGCCAGCGAGACCTCGCCCGGCCGCGCCCTCTGGCCGCCGCCGATCAAGGCGGCGAGCGAAGCCGAGTGATGGGGGTCGCGGAACGGGCGCCGCCGCATCAGGCGCCCGCCGTCGAGCGACCCGGCGACGCTGTGGATCATGCTGACCTCGAGCGCCTCGGCGGGGCTCAAGAGCGGCAGCAGGCCGGGCAAGCGCGCCGCCAGCATCGACTTGCCGGCCCCGGGCGGGCCGATCATCAAGAGGTTGTGGCCGCCGGCGGCGGTGATCTCGAGCGCCCTCTTGGCCGTCTCCTGGCCCTTGATGTCGGCGAGGTCGAGGGGATCGGCCGGGTCCTCCGCCATGGCCGGCTCCGGGGGCGTCAGCACTTGCGTGCCCTTGAAGTGGTTGACGAGGGCGAGCAGGCTCGGCGCCGCCAGCACCTCGATCTCTCCGGCCCAGGCGGCCTCGGGGCCCGATGCCTTGGGGCAGATGACGCCGCGCCCTTGTGCGGCGGCCGTGATCGCCGCCGGCAGCACGCCCGCCACCGGCGCCAGCGCGCCGTCGAGCGCCAGCTCGCCCAGCGCGGTATAGCCCGCGATCTCGTCGGCCGGCAGCACGCCCATGGCGGTCAACAGCCCGAGCGCGATGGGAAGGTCGAAGTGGCTGCCCTCCTTGACCACGCCCGCCGGCGCCAGGTTGACGGTGATGCGCTTGGGCGGAAGCGCGAGGCCCATGGCCCCCAGCGCCGCCCGCACCCGCTCGCGGGACTCGCCCACCGCCTTGTCGGGCAGGCCGACGATGGTGAAGACGGGCAGGCCCGCCGCGATCCGCACCTGGACGTCGATGTCCAAGGCGTCGATCCCCTGGAACGCCACCGTGTTGACCCGTGCCACCATCGCGCGTGGCTCCCCCCCGAAGGGCGTTCTTGCCGGACAGTGAGTACGACAGTGAGTACGATTGTAGGCGCGGCGCGGCCCACGCGCCACACGGGAACGAGCCGAAAGCTCCTGCTCGGCGCGGCGGCCCGCTTGCGGGGGACTCGATGAAACGGCGAAAGGTGAGGCGCGCTTACGTCGGAGGGGTTTTGCGGCGCGCCGCGAAGCGGGCCTCGATCGCGTCCCAGATGCGGGCCTCGATGCAGATGTCGTCGAAGCGGTCGATCTCCTGGATGCCGGTCGGCGAGGTGACGTTGATCTCGGTCAGGTACCTCCCGATCACGTCGATTCCGGCGAAGATCAGGCCGCGGCTCTGCAGCGCCGGGCCGATGGCTTCGCAGATCCCCCGGTCGGTGTCGGAAAGCTCCGTCTTCTCGGGCCGCCCGCCGGCGCCGAGGTTGGCGCGCATCTCGCCCGGGGCCGGCAGCCGCCTCATCGCGCCCACGGGCTCGCCATCGACCAGGATGATGCGCTTGTCGCCGTCGCGGACCTCCGGCAGGTACCGCTGCACCATGATGGGCTCCCGGTAGAGCTTCGTGAACATATCGAGGAGCGCGTTCAGGTTCTCGTTCTCGGGCGGGATGTGAAGCACGCCGGCGCCGCCTCTGCCATAGAGCGGCTTCAACACGATGTCCTTGTGCTCGGCCCGGAACTCCAGGATCTGCTGCCGGTCGGAGGTGATGAGCGAGGGCGGCATCAGCTCGCCGAATTGGGTCACGAACAGCTTCTCGGGCGCGTTGCGGACGTGCGCCGGGTCGTTGACCACCAGCGTGTCGGGATGCACGTGGTCCAGCAGGTGCGTGGCCGTGATGTAGGCCATGTCGAACGGCGGGTCCTGGCGCATCAGCACGATGTCCAGCCCGGCCAGGTCCAGCATCCGCGCTTCGCCCAGGGTGTAGTGGTTGCCCTTCTCGCGGCGCAGCTCCAGGGCCCGCGCCCGCGCCAGCACCCGGCCCTGGCGAAAGGCGAGGTCTTGGGGCAGGTAGTAGAAAAGCGCGTGCCCGCGCCGCTGCGCCTCGAGGCCGAGCGCGAAGGTGCTGTCCGAGTCGATGTCGATCCTGTCGACGGGATCCATCTGAATGGCGACGGCCAGGCTCATGTTCGTCCCTTCGGTGGCGGACCGGCGCGGCCTCGCCCGGGCGCCCCCTTACGTCCGGTCGCGGCGCAGCCGCCGCGCCAACGCCGTGGTGCGGATCTCGCTCGTGGCGCCGCCCCGGAGCGCCGCCCCGGCGAGGTCGAGCCCGTCGACCGCCCGTCACGCCAAGGGGGATCGGCAGCCTTTTGCTCGCGGCGCGTCCGGCCGCCCCTGCCCCGTGCGCCGACTCATCCGCTCAGGAGTAGCGCCGCGGGTCGGTCTTGAGCCAGACGTGGCTCACCACCGAGTGCACGTAGCGGATGTTGCGGGCGTATTCGGTCACGCGGTCCAGTTCGTCTTTGTCCTGGGCGATCCCCATGAGATAGACGGTCCCGTTCACGGTCTCGACGCTGTAGTTGATGGCGCGGACCGTCTCGTCGAACGTGAGCTTGGTCCAGAGCTGAGTCGTGATCCAGGAGTCGCGGGCGTAGTTGACGACCCCGCCCTTGTCGGTCACCTGGATTTCGTTGATCACCTCGCGCACGCCTTGCGCCCGCCACGCCAGTCGCACCGCGTCCAGGCGGTCCTGGGGGTCCTTGACCGTGCCGGTGATTAGCACGCGGCCCTCGTGGACCTCCTGCGCGACGTTGGCGAACAGCTTCCAGTCGTGTTCGTACCAGAGCTTGTCGACGGTGACGGCGATGGTGGTGTCGTCGATGGCATCGCCGACGCTGCGCTCCTGCGCGATGGCCACTCCCGCCGTTGCCCCGCCGCCAACGACAATGGCCGGCGTGGCGCACCCGGCGAGCGCCAGGGCCGCGAGAGTGGCGAAGGCGAGAAGACGTGTCGGAGATGCCACAGGGGGAGGAAATACCGTGGTCATCTGCCTGCTCCTGTGAACGGAGATATGGCACATAATAGCCTATTTGGGGTCCTCTCGCCAAGCATCCATAATATGTTGTGGTAGACGCCAGGGCCGCACCAGCATCGCGTCGAACCTCACGCTCAGTTCGGCCCAGTCCGGGCGCGCCGCCAGGAGGGACTCGGCCGCCCGCCCGATGCGCCGGCGTTGGGCGCCCGTCAGCGCCTCGGCGGCCTCGGCCAGGCTCTCGCGGCTCTTGACCTCGACGACGGCGAGCGTGGCGCCGCGCCGCGCCAGGATGTCGATCTCGCCCACCGGCGTGCGGACATTGCGGCCCAGCACCCGGTATCCGTGGAGCCTCAGCCACCACGCGCACACCGATTCGGCCCACCGCCCGCGCCTGAGCGCCTTGCGCCGCGCCCGCCGTCCCCTCGTCCTCATCGCCCGCCGGGTCCGCTGGCGCGGGGCTTGCGGCCGCGCCGCGCCTGGGCGAGCTCGACCGCCCGGGCATAGACCCGGCGGCGCGGCAGCCCGGTGACGGCGGCGACCTCGGCCGCGGCGTCCCGCACCGACGAAGTCTCGAGCGCGCGCCGGATTTGGGCGTCCAGCGCCTCTTGCGCCACGGGCTCGCGCGCGGCGCCCGGCGGCGGCGGCCCGACCACGACCACCACCTCCCCCTTGGGCGGGCCCTCGTCGCGGTAGTGGGCGGCGAGCTCGCCGAGGGGGGCGCGGCGGACCTCCTCGAAAAGCTTGGTGAGCTCGCGCGCCACCGCCGCCTCGCGCTCGCCGAGGACGGCGGCCATGTCGGCAAGCGCCGCGGGAAGGCGGCGCGCCGACTCGAAGAACACCAGGGTGGCGTCGATGGCGGCGAGATCGGCCAGCGCCTTGCGCCGGGCCGCCGCCCGGCCGGGAAGGAAGCCGGCGAAGACGAACCGGTCGGTGGGCAGGCCGGAGACGACGAGCGCGGCGAGCGGCGCCGACGGCCCCGGCACGACGGTGACCCCATGGCCGGCCGCGATGCAGGCGCGGACCAGCTTGTAGCCGGGATCGGAAATGAGCGGCGTGCCGGCATCGGCGACCAGCGCCACCGCCTCTCCGCGCTCGAGCCGCGCCAGCAACAGGGGCCGCACCCTCTCGGCGTTGTGTTCGTGATACGACAACAGCCGCGTCTTGATGCCGTAGCGGGTCGCGAGCTTGCGCGTCACCCGGGTGTCCTCGCAGGCGATCACGTCCGCGCCGGCCAGCGTGTCCAACGCGCGCAGCGTGATGTCGGCGGCGTTTCCGATCGGGGTCGCGACGAGATGCAGTCCCGGCGCAGGTTTACTTCGCGCGCCGGCGTCATTAGGCTTGGGCCCCCTTTGATGTTGGCTCTCGATATCCGCCGTCGTAAACACCTGTGCCGTCGTAAACACCTGTGACTGTGTCTCCTTTGTCTCCTTTGCGCCTCTCCGCCGTGCCATTCCTGCTTATCCTGGTTGCGCTGATCGCGGGTTGCGCCCCGACCGTAGCGGACCGGCGGGGCGCCCCGCAAGCGGGCCGGGTGCTGCTTCCGCCGCCGGAAGAGGTACGCCCGCCCGAGGGCGTGCCCAAGGCGAGGGCGGTCGCGCGGCCGCAGCCCGTGGTCATCGCCAAGCGTCCTCCGCCGACCACTCGGCCGGCGCCGGGACCGGCCGCGCCGGTTACCGAGCCGCCACAACTCTCGATGCTGCCGACGGTTCCAGAAGTGATGCTCACGCCGCCGCCGGGCGTCCGCGAGATCGTGCCCGTGGGGCTCCTGGTGCCGCTTTCCGGGCGTCACGCCAAGGTCGGGGCGGCGCTCCTGGACGCCGCCCAGATGGCGCTGTTCGAGATGGCCGACGAGAGACTGACCCTCATTCCGCGGGACACGGGCGGGACCCCGGACGGCGCGCGTCGCGCCGCACGCGAGGCGCTCGATGAGGGCGCGCGCATCCTCCTCGGGCCACTGCTCGCCACGTCGGTGTCGGCGGTGGCGCCCGCGGCGCGCGCGGCGCGGGTGCCGGTGGTGGCGTTCTCGACGGACCGGACGGTGGCGGGGGAGGGCGTCTTCATCATCGGCATGTTGCCCCAGGAGCAGGTTGAACGGGTCGTGGCCTATGCGTTCTCGCAAGGGCATCTGCGCTTCGCCGCGCTCGTGCCCGACACCGCCTACGGCGCGGCGGTCGTGAATGCGCTTCGGTTCGCGGCGGCCGAGAAGGGCGCGCTCGTCACCCAGGTGGAGTATTACGACCCGCTCGGGGATGCGACCGACATGGTGCGCCGCCTCGCAAACTACGAGACCCGGCGGGGGGCCCTCGAGGCCCAGATCCGTGAGCTCGAGGCACGCGGCGACGAGGTCGCGCGCCAGGCGCTCAGGCGCCTCCAGACGCGCGAAACCCTCGGCGAGCTCTCCTTCGACGCCATCTTCATCCCCGAGGGCGGCGACCGACTGCGCGCCGTCGCGCCCCTTCTGGCCTATTACGACATCGACCCCGCGAGGGTGCAGCTCTTAGGCACCGCCCAGTGGGACGACCCCTCGCTCGGCACCGAGCCGAACCTGATCGGCGGCTGGTTTGCCGCGTCGCCGCCCGAGGCGCGGGCCGATTTCGTCGCCCGCTTCACCGAGCTCTACGGCCGTGCGCCCCACCGGCTTGCCACGCTCGGCTACGACGCCACCGCGCTGGCCGCGGTGTTGGCGCGGGCCGGAGACCACCCCGACTTCTCCGTCGAGGAGATCACGGCCGAGCACGGCTACGCCGGAGTCGACGGCATCTTCCGGCTGCTGGCGGACGGCTCCGCCGAGCGTGGGCTGGCGGTGCTCGAGATGCACCGGAACGAGCTGCGGGCGGTGAGCCCGGCGCCGGAGGTATTCACCAAGCTGGTGTTCTAGAGCATGATCCGGATTGTGCTCTGGCTCCGCCCGACACCGGGAGACGACGGGCGGCCCGGACCTTCGTCAAGAACGAGCCGGGCAACGAGCCGGGCGCGGGGCGCGGGCCGCGCGGCCCGCGCTCAGGCGAGCAGGTGAGCGAGCACCGCGTTGAGCCGGCGCCGCCCCGCGGGCGTCGCGCGCAGGCCCGCCTCGTCGAGGACGAGGAAGCCGGCCTCGACGAGCCGCGTGAGCCGCGCCGGATCGAGCGCCGCCTCGAAGGCGCGGCCCGACTCCCGGCGGAAGGCCGTGCGGCTCACGCCCTCGCTCAGGCGCAACCCCATCATCAGCATCTCCTCCATCCGCTCGCGGGCCGAGAGCGCCGCCCATTCCGCGACGCCGTGGCCGCGCGCCTCGACCGCCCCGAGCCAGGCCTCGGGCGTTCGGATCTGGCGGAGCGCGGCCTTGCCGGCGTCCCCGCGCCCTTCCCGCCCGCCGCGCCCGCGCCCGAGGCTAAGCCGGCCGTGGGCGCCGGGCCCCAGGCCTACGTATTCGCCGTAGCGCCAGTAGGTGAGGTTGTGGCGGCACTCGGCCTTGGGCGCCGCGTGGTTGGAGACTTCATAGGCCGGAAGGCCCGCCGCCTCGCACGCCTCTTGGGTGACCTGGTAGAGGGCGGCGGCGGGGTCGTCGGCCAGGGGCTCGAGATCGCCGCGACGGACGGCGGCGTGAAACGCGGTGCCCTCCGCGATCGTGAGCTGGTAGAGCGAAAGGTGCCCCTCCGCCAAGGCGAGCGCCTCGCCGAGCTCCGCCCGCCAGGCGGCTGCGGTCTGGCCCGGGCGGGCGTAGATGAGGTCGAAGGAGACGCGCGGGAACACGGCCTGCCCGGCCTCGAGCGCCGCGATCGCTTGGCCGCGGTCGTGCCCGCGCCCCAGAAACCGGAGCGCCGCGTCGTCGAGCGCCTGCACGCCGAGCGACAGGCGGTTGACGCCGGCCTCGTGATAGGCGCGGAAGCGCGCCGCCTCGCCCGACGTGGGGTTGGCCTCCAGCGTCACCTCCACGTCCCGGGCCAGGGGCCAGCGGGCGGCGGCGCGCTCGATGAGCGCCGCCACCGTCGCCGGCGCCATCAGCGACGGCGTGCCGCCGCCGAAGAAGATGCTGGTGACGGTCCGGCTTGGCGTGAGCGCAGCGAAATGGTCCATCTCGCATAAAAGCGCGGCGCGCCAGCGGGCCTCGTCGATGGACGCCCGCACGTGGCTGTTGAAGTCGCAGTAGGGGCATTTGGACGAACAGAACGGCCAGTGGATGTAGAGCCCGAAACCCGCGTCGCGCGCCAAGCTCTTCGCCGGCGGGCTCGAGCGGCTCGCCGTGCGTGTCGGCGCCCGCGCCCTGGCCTTACGGTCCGTTCGGGTGTCGGCCTGGGCCTCGAAGACGGCATTCATCCTAGTACCCTCTATCATAATAGGACGGCACACGTACCGTCCTAGGGTACTAGCGTTCCTCCCCGGCGCCGAGGAAGGCGGCGGCGAACTTGGCGAAGGCCCGTGCCCGGTGGCTGATGGCGTGTTTTTCTGCCGGGTCCATCTCGGCGAAGGTGACCTCGAAGCCGTCGGGCCGGAACACGGGATCGTACCCGAACCCGCGGGTGCCCCGCGGCGGCCACACCAGCCGGCCGTCCACCCGGCCCTCGAAGGTCTCGCAAACCCCGTCCGGCCAGCAGACGCTCAGCGCGCACACGAAATGGGCGCCGCGCTCCGCCTTGCCTTGGAGCTCACGCTCGAGGCGCTCCATGGCGGCCCCGAAGTTCCTTTCCGGTCCCGCCCAGCGGGCCGATTGGACGCCGGGCGCGCCGCCCAAGGCCGGAACCACGAGGCCGGAATCGTCCGCCAGCGCCGGCAGGCCCGTCGCCGTTGCGGCGGCGCGGGCCTTGATCTCGGCGTTGTCGCGGAAGCTGGCCCCGGACTCCTGCGGCTCGGGGAGGCCGAAGTCGCGCGCCGAGGCGACCTCGACGCCGTAGGGGGCGAGAAGCTCCGCGATCTCGCGGACCTTGCCGGGGTTGTGGCTCGCCACGACCAGCTTGCCGCCCTCGAGGCGCCGCGGCACGCCCTGGACCCCGGTCAGGTCCCGGCTTGCCGGGAGGCGACGGCTGCGTCGAGGCCGAGGGCCGTGCGCTGCAAGGCGACGAGCTCCCGCACGCCCTTCTTGGCGAGCGCCAGCATGTCCATGAGCCGCGCCTCGGAGAAGGGCTCCGATTCGGCGGTCATCTGCACTTCGATGATCTGGCCGGCGCCGGTGAGCACGAAGTTGGCGTCGGCCTGGGCGGCGCTGTCCTCGGCATAGTCGAGGTCCAGTACGGCGGTGTCCTCGTAGATCCCGCAGGAGACCGCCGCCACCTCTTCGCGCAGCGGGATCGTCTCGACCACCGCGATCCTGTGCAGGTGCCGGAACGCCTCGTAGAGCGCCACGTAGGCCCCGGTGATGGCGGCGGTCCGGGTGCCGCCGTCGGCCTGGAGCACGTCGCAGTCCACCTGGATCTGAATGTCCTTGATGGCCTCGAGATCGGTCACCGCCCTCAACGACCGGCCGATGAGTCGCTGGATCTCCTGGGTGCGGCCCGATTGGCGCCCCTTCGCCGCCTCGCGCTCGGTGCGGGTGTCGGTCGCCCGCGGCAGCATCCCATACTCCGCGGTCACCCAGCCGCGGCCCGAGTCCCGGAGCCAGATGGGGACCCGGCCCGTCACGCTGGCGGTGCACAGCACGTGGGTGTCGCCGAACCGGGCCAGGCACGAGCCCTCGGCGTGCTTGTTGACGCCTGGCTCGAGGCCGATCTCGCGAAGCTGATCGGGGGCTCTGCCCGACGGTCGCATGGGCGCTCCCAGACTTCTTCAGGCGGGCGCGGCGCGGAGGCGCCCGGGCCCGTGAAGCTAGCGCGCCCGCGCCGGGGCGTCCAGCCCGGCCGCGGCGCTCTCGTCCCGCCCCGGCGCGGGCGCATGGCGGCGTTGACGCGATCCGTGGTACTCATTACATAGCAACACCGCAACTAGGGGGATTTCGGCACCAGCCGCTTCCACAGGGAAGCTACGCGCCGGTTCGCATCCCCCGGGGCATGCGCCCCTTGGCGAATGTTTAAACCATGCGACCCGTGGACAACCGATTGATCAGCGAGCTCAACGAGCGCTCGCGCGAGATCTTCCGCCTCATCGTCGACGCTTATCTGGAGACCGGAGAACCCATCGGCTCGCGCACGCTCTCGCGGATCATGGGCGCGCACCTCTCGCCCGCGACGATCCGCGGCGTCATGGCCGACCTGCAAGGGGCCGGGCTCCTCCATTCGCCCCACACCTCCGCCGGGCGGGTGCCGACGGAAGTCGGGCTGAGGCTGTTCGTGGACGGGCTCCTGGAGGTCGGCGCGCTTACCCGCGAGGAGCGCGCGCAGATCGATGGCAAGTGCGCGGCTGCGGGCAAGAGCATCGAGGCGGCCATGGAGCAGGCCACCGAGGCGCTCTCCGGCCTGTCGCACTGCGCCGGGCTGGTGGTGGCGCCGACGACGGAAAGCCCGCTCAAACACATCGAGTTCGTCTACTTGGGTCCGGGCCGGGCGCTGGTGGTGCTGGTCGTGGAAAACGGGCTCGTCGAGAACCGGATCATCGAGGTGCCGCTGGGGATCACCCGCTCCAGCCTGGTCGAGGCGGGAAACTATCTTTGCGCGCGGCTCATCGGCCGCACCTTTACCGAGGCGCGCGGCGAGATCCTCGGGGAGCTCGAGCAACAGCGCGTGCAACTGGACGAACTGGCGAGCCGCGTGGTGGCGGCCGGGCTCGCCACCTGGTCCGGGGAGTCGCGGGGCGGGGCGCTCATCGTGCGCGGCCAGGCGCACCTTCTCGAGGACGTGAACGCGATCGAGGACCTGGAACGCATCCGCGCCCTGTTCGAAGCGCTGGAGACGAAGGAAAACATGATCCGGCTCCTGGACGAGACCGAGCAGGCCGGTGGCGTCCAGATCTTCATCGGCTCCGAGAACGCGCTCTTCGGCCTCGCCGGCTGTTCGATGATCGTGGCGCCGTTCTGCGACGGCCGCGAGCAGATCGTCGGCGCGATCGGCGTCATCGGACCCACCCGGATCAACTACGCACGCATCATTCCGATGGTCGATTACACCGCCCAGGTGATCGGCCGCCTGATTGGTTGAGGAGACGACTCGCTCATGACGGACGGCAGCAGGAAACACGGAAAGAAGGCGGGCGAGCCCGGCGCGAAACCCGAAGAACCCGTTTCCGAGCGGGAGGCGGCGGAGCGCAAGGCCGCGGAGAAGCCCGAGCGGGAGGCCCCGGGCGAAGCCGCCGGCAGGCCGCCCGCGGAAGAAGCGCCGGGGCCCGAAGCCGGGCTCGAGATTCCGGCGCTGGAGGCGAAGGCTTGGGAAGAGGACCCGCGCGACGCCGAGATCGCGCGGCTCAAGGACCAGCTGTTGCGGACGCTCGCGGAACTGGAGAACCTGCGCCGAAGGGGCGAGCGCGAGCGCGAGGACATTGCCAAGTACGCGATCGCGGGATTCGTCCGCGACATCCTCACGGTGGCGGATAACGTCCGCCGCGCGCTGGAGGCCATCCCCGCCCACGCGCGCGAGGAGGACCAGAACCTGGACAGCCTCGCGGTGGGGGTCGAGGCGACGGAGCGCGAGCTGTTGGCCGCTTTCGAGCGTCATGGAATCCGCAAGATCGAGCCCCTGGGCGAGAAGTTCGACCACGACTTCCATCATGCCATGTTCGAGGTGGAGAACACGGGCAAGCCCCCGGGCACCGTGGTCGAGCTGATGCAGGCCGGCTATATCCTGAACGACCGACTCTTGAGGCCCGCCATGGTCGGCGTCGCCAAGGGCGAGCCGAAGGGGGAAGACGCCGGGGAGGAGGGCGAAAAGCCCGAGGGCGTCGACACCACCGTCTGAGCGAAGGCCGACGCTTCGGCCTTCCCTGGCTTGGGGCCGTCAGGCCTCGGGCGATGGCGCCGCGCCGGCGCCCGCCCGGGCGGCAGCCTGTTGCGGCGCGACTGGCGGCGCGACCGGCGGCGCAAACAGGAACGGGTTTCGGGGATCGTGCTCCTTGAAGCGCCTCCGCGCCAGTGTGCGGTGCTGCACGGCATAACAGTAGACGCAGCCCATGGGGCAGGTGTCGTACTCGCCGATGTCGCGCGCGGCATGACACCCGCACCCGGGCCGGTTGCCCTTGAGCTCCGCCGAGATGCGCTTGCCGGCGACCCGTGACAGTCGCGCGGCGTCGACGCAGCGGGCCTCGCCGGCCGAGCCCGAGAGGTACTCCGGCTGGGAGCATAGGCTGAGCCGCATTCCGTATCGGCCTGCGATCTCCGCCAGCCGCGCCGCCGTCTCGCGCTTCCAGGAGTCTTCCGGATCCTCGAAGGTGAAGTGGAAGGCACGCGCCGCGGCGGCGAGATTGCGGCGCGTCTTGGCGTAGAAATGGGCGAACGAGATCACGACCTCGTCGGTTGAGCCCGAAAGCTTCCTCGCCAGCCGCTCGAAGTTTTGCGCGTGCCAATCCCTGGGCGTTGCCGAGGTCACGATCACCGGGTCGTAGCGCCACACCGCGACACCGGGCCCGAAGGTGCGGGCCAGCCTGCGCATGTGCTCGCACGAGCGCTCCGCGTCGGTCGCCGAGTACTCCAGCGCGCGCGGGTAGCCGTTGATCGTGTACTGGACCATGAAGGGGAAGCCCAGGTCTCGCACCTCGTGGAGCGCGTGCAGGAAGGGGCCGAGGTTCTTGGTCCAGAACACGAAACCGTCCACCGAGTCGGCGTCCAGCGGCACGGTGTAGACCTGCCGGCCGTAAGGGTTGACCATCTTGCAGGATCCCGCGCGCACGCGGTTCATGAACCACTCGCCGTAAAAGGCCGGGATGTCGGTCTTGTAAGAGGCGGAGACGATCATGCCGGGCTCAGTGCGCGGCCGCGCGGCGCGCCAGGACCTCGAACAGCGCGAAGCCAATGACGCCGATGGTCATCAGCGCGAGGCCCACGAACTCCATGACGGCAAGCCCGATCACGGTGCCCGGCACCGGAAAGAGGTCCGCCGACAGGTAGACCGCCACGCCGATCACGATGTCGGCGACCTGCACGGCCTGGATGATGCGGTACGGGCGCGTCCGCGGGCGCCGGTCTCCTTCCGCGTGGGCTTTCAAAGCGCTGCCTGCCTCACCGGTTTCGAGGGTCGTCGATCGCCGTTGCCCGTCGCGCCATTCTCCGCCAGAGGGCGGCCATGCTCAAGCCCAAGCGCATCGCCATCGACTCTTACGTCCGCCGTACGCTCGCCACCCTCGGTATCGTAGAGGACGAACGGCACCTCGACGGGCCGGCCGATTCCACCTGACCGGATTATGCTCTTGGCTGAGGGGCCGGCAAGGGCGGGACAGGCGGCGCGAGGAGGTGTTCGCGCTGTGTTCCTGCGCGTGGAAAACCCAGGCCGGGGATGCTTGCAGGCCGCCATGGCCGCTCCTATATAACCGTTCAACTTGTGGGGTTGCCTCAATCCGTGACTCAGTAGATTGGGCGATCCCGCGGCGCCTGGATCAGGGCCGCAGGATCAGCTGCATTGGCGCGAGGTGGAAATGGGCAAAGTCATCGGTATCGACCTGGGCACGACGAACTCCTGCGTCGCTGTCATGGACGGGACGCAAGCGAAGGTCATCGAAAACGTCGAGGGCGCGCGCACCACGCCGTCGATGGTGGCGTTCACGGGCGACGGCGAACGCCTCGTCGGCCAATCCGCCAAGCGACAAGCCGTCACCAACCCCGAGAACACGTTGTCCGCCATCAAACGCCTGATCGGGCGCCGCTACGACGACCCCATGACCGAGAAGGACAAGGGGCTCGTTCCCTACAAGATCATCCGAGCCGAAAACGGCGATGCCTGGGTCGAGGCTCAAGGCAATAAGTACAGCCCCAGCCAGGTCAGCGCCTTCATCCTCCAGAAGATGAAGGAGACGGCCGAACGCTATCTCGGCGAGACCGTGACCCAGGCGGTCATCACGGTTCCCGCCTACTTCAATGATTCCCAGCGCCAGGCGACCAAGGACGCCGGCAAGATCGCCGGGCTCGAGGTGCTGCGCATCATCAACGAGCCGACCGCCGCGGCGCTTGCCTACGGCCTCGAAAAGGGGCATGCGGGCACGATCGCGGTCTACGATCTTGGCGGCGGCACCTTCGACGTTTCCATTCTCGAGATCGGCGACGGCGTCTTCGAGGTCAAGTCGACCAATGGCAACACGTTCCTGGGCGGCGAGGACTTCGATAAGCGCGTCATCGATTATCTCGCCGACGAGTTCAAGAAGGAGCAGGGCATCGATCTGCGCGAGGACCGTCTTGCGCTCCAGCGCCTCAAGGAGGGCGCGGAGAAGGCCAAGATCGAGCTCTCCACCGCTGCCCAGACCGAGGTCAACCTGCCGTTCATCACCGCCGACCAGGCGGGCCCGAAGCACCTCACCATCAAGCTGACGCGGGCCAAGCTGGAGGCCCTGGTCGAGGACCTCGTCGAGGCCACCGTCGGCCCGTGCAAGGCGGCGCTGAAGGACGCCGGCCTGTCTGCCGGCGAGATCGAAGAGGTGATCCTCGTCGGCGGCCAGACCCGCATGCCCAAGATCGTCGAGACGGTGAAGTCCTTCTTCGGCCGCGAGCCGCACAAGGGCGTGAACCCGGACGAGGTGGTGGCCGTGGGCGCGGCGATCCAGGCCGGTGTGCTCAAGGGCGAGGTCAAGGACGTGCTGCTCCTGGACGTCACCCCACTCTCGCTCGGCATCGAGACCCTGGGCGGCGTGTTCACCCGGCTCATCGAGCGCAACACCACGATCCCCACCCGCAAGGGCCAGGTCTTCTCGACCGCCGAGGACAAACAGACGGCGGTGACGATCCGGGTGTTCCAGGGCGAGCGCGAGATGGCGGCCGACAACAAGCTCTTGGGCCAGTTCGACCTGGTGGGCCTCCCGCCGGCGCCGCGCGGCATTCCGCAGGTCGAGGTCACCTTCGACATCGACGCCAACGGCATCGTCAACGTCTCGGCCCAGGACAAGGCGACGGGCAAGGAGCAGCAGATCCGCATCCAAGCCTCCGGCGGCCTGTCCGGGGTCGACATCGATCGCATGGTCAAGGATGCCGAACAGCACGCCAGCGAGGACAAGAAGCGCCGGGAGCTGATCGAAGCCCGCAACCAGGCGGACAGCCTTATGCACGCCTCGGAGAAGAACCTCAAGGAGTACGGCGACAAGGTCTCGGAGGAGGATCGCAAGGCGATCGAAGAGGCCGTCGAGGCGCTTCGCGGCGTCATGGAAAGCGACGACACCCAGGCCGTCAAGGACAAGATCGAAGCGCTGACGCAAGCCTCCATGAAGCTGGGCGAGGCCATGTACAAGGCCGCCCAGGAAGAAGCCGCCGGCGAGCCCGGCGCCAGCGAGCCCGGCGCCGGCCCGTCCGAGGACCAGCCCCCCGCCGGCGAATCCGAGGAGGGAAGGGTGGTCGACGCCGACTTCGAAGAGGTGGATCCAGACGACAAGAAGAAGTCCGCCTGAGCCGAGTTCTCACACAGGGGATGCGACGCGATCCGCCCCGGCGCCGGTTTCGGCGCCGGGGCGCGACATGGCCGGGGGGCCAATCATCGGTGAGCGGTCGTTTAATGTCGCGATGACATGGCAACAAGAGACTATTACGAACTGCTCGGCGTGAGCCGCAACGCCAGCGCGGAGGAGATCAAGAAGGCTTACCGGAAGCTGGCGTTGAAATACCACCCCGACCGCAACTCGGGGGAAAAGAACGCCGAGCGGATATTCCGCGAGATCAACAACGCATACGGCGTCCTCAAGGACAAGGGCAAGCGCGCCGCCTACGACCGGTTCGGCGAAGCCGGAGTCGAGGCCGGCGGCCCGAGCTTCCACGCCGGCGGCTTCGACTTCGCGGGCGGCTTCGCCGACATCTTCGACGAGATGTTCGGCGAGTTCATGGGCGGGCGCAGGCGGGCCACCGGCGGCGTGCGCGGCGGGGACCTCCGCTACAACATGGACATCAGCCTCGAGGACGCCTACCGCGGCAAGCAGGCGCATATCCGCGTGCCCACCTCGGTGCCGTGCGAGGCCTGTAGGGGAACCGGCGGCGAGGGCGGATCGGGGGCGGTGACCTGCCCCACCTGCGTGGGCCGCGGCAAGATTCGCGCCCAGCAGGGCTTCTTCACCATTGAGCGCACCTGCGCGACCTGTCAGGGGGGCGGCCGCGTCATCGAGAAGCCCTGCAGGAAATGCGGCGGCAGCGGCCGGGTGCACAAGGACAAGAGGCTTTCGGTCACGATCCCGGCCGGCGTCGAGGACGGCACCCGCATCCGGCTCGTCGGCGAGGGCGAAGCCGGCCTGCGCGGCGCGCCGACCGGCGATCTTTACATCTTCCTCACCATCAAGCCGCACCGGCTGTTCCGGCGCGAGGGCGCCAACGTTTACTGCCGCGTGCCCATCCCCATGGTGACGGCGGCGCTGGGCGGAACCATCGACGTGCCGACGCTCGAAGCGGCCCGCGCCCGGCTCACGGTGCCCGCGGGCACCCAGTCCAGCCACCAGTTCAGGCTTAGGGGCAAGGGCATGCCGGTACTCCACAGCTCGTCCAAGGGCGACATGTTCGTGGAGGCCGTCATCGAGACCCCGGTCAACCTCACCGCCCGCCAAAAGGAGCTGCTGCGCCAGTTCGAGAAAGGCGCCAGCCGCAAGCAAACGAGCCCTCAGTCCGAAGGCTTCTTCCAGAAGGTGAAGGAGCTCTGGGAAGACCTCAAGGAGTAGGGCCGGCCGCGGAGCGCCGAGCGACCCCCGCCGCGCCCATTATTTTTCCGTTCCGATTCGAAGCTTATGGTTAAATCGCCGAGGCGATTCGCGCCACCCTTGCGAGCGAAAGGAACGAACAGGGCATGACGGACTTGAAGATCGGGGTGGTGGGCTGCGCCGGCCGCATGGGGGCGACCGTGGTGCGCGAGGTGGCCGCAACGGATGGCTGCGCGCTTTCCGGCGGAGCCGAGTGCTCGGGCCACGAGGCCCTGGGCCGCGACCTCGGCGAGGTCGCGGGCTGCGGTCCGCTGGGGCTGACGGTGACGGACGACCCGGTGGTCCTGTTCGCGGGCTCGGACGCGATCATCGACTTCACCACGCCGAAGGCCACCGTCGCCCACGCGGATCTCGCGGCGCAGGCGCGGGCCATCCACGTCATCGGCACCACCGGGCTGGATGAGGCCCAGGAGGAGGAGCTCAAGAAGGCGGCGCGGCACACCGTCTTGGTGCGCGCCGCGAACATGAGTCTGGGAGTCAACCTGCTGATGGCGCTGGTCGAGCAGGTCGCCCGGGCGCTGGACGACAGCTTCGACGTCGAGATCGTCGAGATGCACCACCGCGCCAAGGTCGACGCCCCGTCGGGAACGGCGCTGGGCCTGGGGCGGGCCGCAGCAAAGGGCCGCGGAGCGGAGCTCGACGACGTGGCCGTCCGCGCGCGCGACGGCCATACCGGGGCGAGGCCCGAGGGGGCCATCGGGTTCGCGACGCTCCGGGGCGGCGACGTCGTCGGCGACCACACGGTGATCTTCGCCGGCGACGGCGAACGGGTGGAGCTGACCCACAAGGCGGGCAGCCGCCGGATCTATGCCCGCGGCGCGGTGCGCGCGGCGCTGTGGGCGCAGGGGCGGCCGCCGGGGCTCTACGGCATGCGCGACGTGCTCGGCCTGGCAACGTGAGGCGAGCCGGCGCCCGGGCCCCGCATCGGCCGCCGTGGCGGCGCCGCTTTTTCATTGCGCCGGTGCGCGCGGGGCGCTTATCCTGCCCGCCGTTTTGGCCCCTTGGGGGAGGAAACCGGATGCGCGCCATGGGGCGTGTGGCAAGGGCCCTACCCGTTCTCCTGGCCCTCTTCGTGCTCGTGCCCGGCGCCGCCCGCGCCGGCGACGTCACCAAGCAGGAGGTGGAGGGCTACGTCGGCGAGATCGGGGACGAGCACTCCGCGCTGGGCGAGGCCATCGTCCTGTTGGGACGGATGATCCAGGTCAGCTTGCGCGACCCGAATGCGGTCGACACCCCCTCTTACGGCGAGGCCATCAGCAGGGTCGAAGAGCTCATCGAGGCGATCGGCGGCGCGGACGCGCTCGAGGGGCGGCTCGCCAGCCTGAAGGCGGAGATCCGCGAGGTCCACCAGATCTTCATCGGCTGCGTGGCCGCGCTCGAGCGAAGCAACGGGATCATGGACGAGGCGAGCTACTACTATTCGTCTGTGGCCCATGAGGAATGGAAGCAGTCCCGCCAGAGCTTCATCGACTTCACCGAGACGCTCGAGGCGCTCAAGGCCGAGTACGACATAGCGTCCTAGCGGCCGGTCTTCGCCGTTCCCCCGCCCCCCCCTTCGCGTCGCGAGGATTTGGGCGTGCCCCGCCTGACGAGCGCGATGCTGGCCAGAATCATCGCCAGCGTGACGAGAGCGTTGACACCCGGCCTCTCGCCGAGGAGAAGGACGCCCCACAGCACGCCGCTCAACGGAATGAGATAGTTCGACAACGCGGCGAAGGTGGCCCCGGCGGACGCCAGCAGCCGGAAGAACAGGAGCGCGCCGAGTGCCGTGCTGAGAACGGCGAGCGCGCCGATCGCCGCCAATGCTGGGCCGGACGGGGCAATGCTCCAGGGCCGCTCGAAGATTAGGCTCAGAGGAACGGCGATGGCGGCTCCGGCGATGATCGAGGCCGCCGCCGTGACCTCCGGGGAAATCCGCGCCAGCTTGCGGCAGTAGACGGCGGTGGCGGCGTAGCTGACCGCGGCGCCGCACACCGCTAACTCGGCCGCGATGTCGGCGCCAAAGCCGGCGAGCGCCTCGGGGCCTACCAGCACCGCGATGCCGGCGAACCCGATCGCGATGCCGGCGAGTTTCTTCCTGGTGAGGCGCTCGTCGCCCGTGAACCGGTGGGCGAACAACACCGTGAAGAACGGCATGGTGCCGATGAGGGTGGCGGCAAGCCCGCTGTCGATCCGCGTCTCGCCCCAGTTGATGAGGGCAAAGGGGAGGACGTTTCCCGTGATCCCGACCAAGAGAAAAGGGCGCCACGCGCGGAAACTGGCCGGCAGGCGCACGCCGCGGGCGTGGACGAAGACGGCGAGCAGCACGGCGGCGATGACGAGGCGGGCGGCGACCACCGTCAGCGGCGGCACCGTGCCGACCGCAACCTTGATGAACAGAAACGACGCGCCCCAGACCGCCGAGAGTAACAGGAGCAGGATTACATCGCCGGGGCCGGCTGTCGTGGTCGGGCCCGGCGCGGCGCCACCGGGTTGCGCCGGTGCAATCAGGACTGGGGCAGGGCGCGGCTCTCGGTGAGAGCGGCCCTGAGCGCCCGCGCCAGTTCGAGCCTCTCCGTCGGCGTGAGAAACGAACCGATCACGAGCGACTTGCCGTGAGAGACGAGCCGCAGCGGGCTACGGGTCTCCGGAGACTCGTCCATCTCCACTTTCAGCCAGTAGGGCTGAAGCGTCCAGCTCTTGACCTCGCCGGAGGGGAAGACCCGCTGGACCGTCAGCGCGTCGCGCGTGAGCCGCACGGTCTCGTAAAGGCGGCCGCTGCGGTAGCTCGCCCGAAAGGCGATGTAGATCAGAAGGACGTCGAGCCCGAAGAAACCGAACACCGGCCAGGCGCCGGCCAAGAGAAACACGATCCCGGCGGTGAAGCTGACCAGGCACACGAACGTCATGAGAACGACGAACCCCAGCGGGCTGAGGCTGCGGTACGGGAGCAGGACCGCGTCGAACAGCGACTTTTCGCTTGCTTGCGGGCCGGCCCCGAGGGCTTGCCCCGAAGGGGACACCTGAGTGGGGGATCCGCTCATGTATCCCTTATGGCAACGGCGCCGCGCCGAGTAAAGCCCTTATGCCGACCGCCGCCAAAGGCCTTTGCCCGGCGTCGGGCGGCCGTTACAGTCGGGCCGATGAGACGGCGCGACATCGAGGAGGCCTTCCGCCGGTTTCACGCCGCCGACCCGGAGCCGAGGGGCGAGCTCCGGCACACCAACCCGTTCACCCTTCTGGTGGCGGTGGTGCTGTCGGCCCAGGCGACGGACGTCGGGGTGAATAAGGCGACGCCCGCGCTGTTCGAGGTCGCCGACACGCCCGCCAAGATGATCGCTCTCGGCGAGGAGCGGCTGCGCGACTTCATCAAGACCATCGGTCTCTACAATTCCAAGGCGAAGAACGTCGTCAAACTGAGCGAGCTGCTCGTCCGCCGCCACGGGGGCCAGGTCCCAAGAACCCGCGAGGAGCTGGAGGCGCTGCCCGGGGTCGGGCGCAAGACCGCCAACATCGTCCTCAACATCGCCTTCGGCGAGCCCGCGATCGCCGTGGACACCCACGTCTTCCGGGTCTCGAACCGTACCGGCCTGGCGCCGGGCAAGACTCCGTTCGAGGTCGAGAAGAAGCTGGCGAAGGCGGTGCCCCCGGCCTACAGGCGGCACGCCCACCACTGGCTCATCCTTCACGGCCGCTACGTGTGCAAGGCGCGCAAGCCCGACTGCCCCAACTGCCTGATCCGGGACCTTTGCGCCTATAAGGGCAAGACGACCGTGTGACGCCCCGGCGCGCTCGCCGCGGCAGTGCGGATCACGCCCCGGGGGGCGGCGCCGCGACGGTCGAGGCCGGGCGGGTCGATGGTCGGGCGACGATCAGCTTGATCACATCGCGGAACAGGAAGCGCCGCTCGACGAGTTCGAGTCCGGCGGCCGGAACGTACCGTTCCGTGTTGCGATCGAAGGCCGCCCCGTAGGCGAAGCGTACCCAAGGCGCCCACAGGCGCATGATCGCCCGGTCGAACCGGTTCTCCGAATACACGTAATCGAGCAGTCGGATCGAACCCGTGGGCTTGCAGATGCGCGCCAACTCCTTGAGGGCGGAGAGCTGCTGAGACTCCTCGAGCACACAGAACAAGAACGTGGCGACGATGGCGTCGAAGTGATGGTCGGGAAAGCTGGTCTGAAGCACGTCCATCTCCAACAGCTCCGCGTTGACGCCCAAGCGGGCGCGCCGCCGCGCCGCCCGCACCAGCATGGAGGGGCTGAGGTCGATTCCGACCACCCGGGCGTCCGCCGGATAGAACGGCATGTTGCGGCCGGTCCCGACGCCGGCGTCGAGCACGGTCCCCGAGAGGCCTTCGAACAGGTGCGGGCGCAGCGGGCGGTAACGGCCGTACTCGAAAGGAAGGTCGAGGATATCGTAAAAGCGGGCAATACGGTCGTATGTGCGCTGGGCCATGTTCAACCCCGGGCCTCAGGCGCCGCGGCCGGTGGCCCAGGATCGCGCAGTCGAAACGGTTTCTGCGAAAGGGTATCCAGCATCTCGCTCGCGAGCCACGGTGGGGCCACCGAGGGGCACGCCTCAGAGCCCGGCTCGGACACCGCTTTGGAAACGCATGACTAGCCTCTCTCGCCGCGGTGCCTGGCCGCGACCAGGCCGGTGAGGCAGCCGCGCTCCGAGACCCGCCCGCCGCCGCGCGCCCGCATCTCGAAATATGTCACGCGATAGGCCCTCGCGCCCGCCTCGGTATCGCCCATTCCTGCCTTCTCTTCGCCACGTGCGCCGGCACCGCCGTCGACTCGATGAGTGTCGGCCCGGTAGAGGTACAAGTCGAGCACGCAGTCGTCACCCACATACTGCCAGACCTCGGCGGGGGCGTCGCGGCGCACCAGGCCGGGGGGTCCGAGGACAACGGTGAGCTGATCCGGGTGGAGGCCGATCAGGCTGGCGGGATCGGGCACCGGCTGCGGCGGCACGGCGGTCAACTGGACGGGGCCGGTAGACTCGCCGACGTCGGGGCCGTCGCCGGGCTCGTCGCCGGGCCCGTCGCCGGGCCCGGGCGCCGCCGGCTTCCCCGATGGCCGATCGGCCCCGTCCCGG
This sequence comes from Alphaproteobacteria bacterium, assembly GCA_036475545.1. Classification (GTDB taxonomy): domain Bacteria; phylum Pseudomonadota; class Alphaproteobacteria; order DATDPM01; family DATDPM01; genus JAZGAE01. The sequence goes on along the minus strand of JAZGAE010000058.1, from coordinate 588 downwards.
GCCGGATCCGTCCCGCTCGGGATCGGCCCGTCGGGCGCCAAGGAGTCGGAAAACGCCGGCTCCCAATCTGGTTCGCCCGTCGACTCGGCCGCCGCCTCGAAGGATGGGTCCGTGCCTGGCCCGATCGCAGCCGGCGCCGCGGTGGCCGGCTCGCCCGGGCCGCGCAGCGGCATCTCATCGGCGACGGGACCGGAGCAGGCGGCGGCCACGGTAAGGGCCGCCGCCGCGAGCACCGGCCGGGCCGCGGCGGGCAAGAATGACATGGCGGAGTTGGGAGACCTGCCGGGCGGCACGGCGAACTTAACGCCCGCGGCCTGCCGGCCGGTGAAGGGATAGGCGCATGGGGTGGTCGCCGCGGCCCGGATACGGTTCGCGCTAGAGCGTAATCCGGTCAAGTTGAACTGACTGCGCCGGAGGAATTTTGTGCCGCGGGCAGGAGCGGAGTGAAGCACGTAGCGGTGCCTACGCGCGAGCTCCGCGACGAACCCGTGGCCGCAAAAGACCCCGGCCCTTCGGGTTGCGCCGGGGCGGGCGCCCGCGGCGTTGCGCCGCTCGGCCGATGCCCCCGCATCGCCCTTCGCGCCGCGC
>JAZGAE010000057.1:0-19454 GCA_036475545.1 Alphaproteobacteria bacterium | reverse complement strand
CCTGCCGCCAGCACGGACTCGACGAGCCCGCCGACCCGGGCGCCTGACCCCGCCGCGGCGGGGCCAAAAGCGCTCGGACCAATCAGGGAAAGGCACAGGTGACCGGCACTCTCACGGGCGTCGCCCTTGCCGCCGCGGTCCTCATCTTGAGCCACGTCGGGCTGTCGAGCCCGGGCCTGCGCGGCTGGCTGGTGGCGCGCCTGGGGAGGCCGGCCTTTCTCGCGCTTCACTCGGCGGTGGCCCTGGCGACGCTGGCGTGGCTGGTGGTCGCCTACCGAGCGGCGCCGCAAGTGGAGCTGTGGCCCGCGGCACCGTGGACCTACCTGGTCCCTCTCGCCCTCATGCCGCTGGCCGCGGTGCTGCTGGTCGCGGGCATGACCACAGCGAACGCGACGGTGACCTCGGACGGCAAGCTGCCCGCGGGCGCGGACCCGGCGCCGGGGATCCTGAAGGTGACCCGCCACCCGGTCATGTGGGCGATCATCCTCTGGGCGGCCTCGCATCTCCCTCCCAACGGCGACGCGGCGTCGCTGATCTTCTTCGGGACCCCGACGGCGCTGGCGCTCGCCGGCACGGCGCTCCTCGACGCCAAGCACGCCAAGACCCAGGGCGAAGCCTTCGCGCGCTTCGCCGCGGTGACCTCGAGCGTGCCGTTGGCGGCGACGCTCCGGGGCCGCAACCGGGTGAGGCTTTCAGAGATCGGTTTGTGGAAGCTCGCGGCCGGGCTCGCGCTCTACGCCGTTTTCGTTCTCACCCATGAGTTCGTGATCGGCACGAGCCCGCCACCTTCGTGTCCTCGGCGTCTTGGCGGTGCCGGCCTCGTCGGCGGGGCTACTTCCGTGCCATCCTGGCGAGCCTAAGGCGCAGCGCGTTCAATTTGATGAAGCCCTCGGCGTCGCGCTGGTCAAAGACCTGGTCGGCCTCGAAGGTGGCGTGCTCGGGCGAGTACAGGCTCGCCGGCGATTTCCGCCCGACCACGGTGAGCGAGCCCTTGTAGAGCTTGAGCCGGACGGTGCCGGTGACGCCCCCCTGGCTCTCGTCCACGAGCCTCTGGATCATCTCGCGCTCGGGCGAGAACCAGAAGCCGTTGTAGATGAGCTCGGCGTAGCGCGGCATGAGCTCGTCCTTGAGGTGCGCGGCGCCCCGATCCAGCGTGATGCTCTCGATGGCGCGGTGGGCCGCGGCCATCACCGTGCCGCCCGGCGTCTCGTAGACGCCGCGCGACTTCATGCCGACGAAGCGGTTCTCGACGATGTCCGCGCGGCCGACGCCGTTGGCGCCTGCGAGCTCATTCAGCCGCGCAAGCAGGGAAGCGGGCGTAAGTCTCTCGCCGTCCACCGCCACCGGATCGCCGCCCTCGAACTCGATCTCGACGTAAGCCGGCTCATTGGGCGCCGCCTCGGGCGAGACCGTGCGGGTGAACATGGCCTCGTCCGGCTCCACCCACGGGTCCTCGAGCGCCTTGCCCTCGTAGGAAATGTGGAGGAGGTTCGCGTCGGTCGAGTACGGCGGCTCGCCGCCGGCGTCGCGCGAGATCGGGATCTGGTGGGCTTCCGCGTACTCGACGAGCTCGGCCCGCGACGTGAGCTCCCATTCCCGCCACGGCGCGATCACCCGGATGTCGGGGTCGAGCGCATAGTAGCCGAGCTCGAAGCGGACCTGGTCGTTGCCCTTGCCGGTGGCCCCGTGCGCGACCGCATCGGCGCCCGTCTCGTGCGCGATCTCGATCTGGCGCTTGGCGATCAAGGGCCGCGCGATCGAGGTGCCCAAGAGATAGACTCCCTCGTAGAGCGCGTTGGCCCGGAACATGGGGAACACGTAGTCGCGGACGAACTCCTCGCGCAGGTCTTCCACGAAGATTTCCCCGACCCCGAGTTGCTCCGCCTTGGCCCGCGCCTCCTCCAGCTCGTCGCCCTGGCCGAGGTCGGCGGTGAACGTCACCACCTCGCAGCCGTAGGTCTCCTGCAGCCAGCGCAGGATGACGGAGGTATCCAGTCCGCCCGAGTAGGCCAGCACCACCTTCTTGACGTCGTTTCCGTCCGTCGCGCCCACGGCCGCTCAACCCCCGCAGCGCCCCCGGCGCTAGGTGGCCGGCGGCGCGTAACCAATTGACACCACTCGATGGTTTGGCGGCGCAGTATTAGGGAAACGGGCGCGCGCCGCAAGGCCCGCCGGGCCGCCGTGTCAGCCGCCGGTGGCGCGGTCGCGGCCAGCCTCGGCGCCGGCTTTCCCGCGCCGGCGCCGCGCCCGCAGGCTTTCCGTCTTGAGCTGGCCGCACGCGGCCATGATGTCCTGGCCGCGGGGGAGTCTGACCGGCGCGACGGTGCCCGCCTTCGTCAAGACTTCGGCGAACGCCGTTATGGCCTCGGGCCCTGAACATTCGTAGGGGCTGCCCGGCCAGGGGTTGAAGGGGATGAGGTTCACCTTGGCCGGAATGCCGGCAATGAGGCGCACGAGCTCGCGCGCCTCGGTGATCGAGTCGTTGACGCCGTCGAGCATGACGTACTCGAAGGTGATGCGCCGCGCCGTGCTGGCGCCCGGATACTCGCGGCAGGCAGCCATGAGCTCCTCGATCGGGTACTTGCGGTTGACGGGCACGAGCTCGTCCCGGAGCTCGTCGGTGACGGCATGGAGCGAGACCGCGAGCTTCACCCCCAGCTCCGTCCCGCAGCGCCGCATCATCGGCACGACGCCCGCGGTCGACAGCGTGATGCGGCGGCGCGAGATGGCGATGCCTTCCCGGTCCATGACGATGCGGAGCGCCTTGGCGACGTTCTCGAAGTTAAAGAGCGGCTCGCCCATGCCCATGACGACGACGTTGGAGAGCATCCGGTCGGACCGCGGCGACGGCCACTCGCCGAGGGCGTCGCGGGCGAGCATGACCTGGCCGACGATCTCGCCGGCGGTGAGATTCCGCACCATCGGCTGGGTGCCGGTGTGGCAGAAGCGGCAATTGAGCGTGCAGCCCACCTGAGACGAGACGCAGAGCGCGCCGCGGTCGTCTTCCGGAATGTGGACGCACTCCACCTCGTTGCCGTCCTCACACCGGATCAGCCACTTGCGGGTGCCGTCCGCAGAGCGCTGCAGGCGGGCGATGCCCAGACGCGCAAGCGTGTAGCGCGCCGCGAGCTGCTCGCGGAAGTCCTTGGCCAGCGTCGTCATGGCGTCGAAGGAGGGGGCGCCGTGGTGGTAGATCCAGTGCCACACCTGCTTGGCCCGGAAGGGCGCCGCGCCGAGCTCGCGGAGCTCCGCGTCGAGCTCCGCGCGGCTGAGCCCTATGAGCGGGCGCGAGCCCGGTTCCGGCCCGCGCTCGAGCGGATGCAAACGGAGATCGGCGTTGGTCATGACCGGTTTGATATAGGGGGAGAGACGCCTCCCGCAACCGTCTTGCGCCGGGCCGCTCGACGGCGCGGGGCCGATCGGCGGCGGGACGGCCGCCCAGTCGCGGGCGCCGTTACTTCTTCTTGTTGGCGCCACAGTCGGCGCTGATCTTCTGATAGGCCTTGGTGAAGCCGATCAGCGAGTAGGTGTCGTTCGTGCGCGTGCCGCGGGAAGAGGTGCCCACCACCACCAGTCTGCTCCCCCTCTTCATGGCCTTGACGAGCGCCTTGTCCATGGCCGCGTCGGGGGTCCAGGCACGGTCATCCTGGGTGAACAGCCTGAACTTCTTGCCGCCGATGTTGACGAGCACGGTCGAGTCCTTCTTGTAGGCGTAGCCGGCGACGAAGCTCACCACGTCGAAGCTTTTCTCCTTGGTATCGTGGGTGACGAGCGCGAAGGCGAGGCCACGCTTCGTGTACTTCCCTTCCGCCTTGATCGGCTCGCTGGCGGCGTAGCAAATCTTGACCCCGGCCTCTGAGTAGGCGAAGGCGGTCCAGTAATCGTAGGTTCCCAGGCTCTTGGGATCATCCGCCGCGACGGCGCCGAGGCTCGCGCCCAAGATGAGGGCTCCGCCCACCGCCGCCGTCAGCGCCGAGCGGACCGCGGATCGCCGTCTCCCCATCGCCTTCCCAGCTTTCATCGTGGCCCAAACATAACGGTTCGCACTTTCCTTCACCACCGGTTAGTCGCCGCCCGCCGGCGTCCCGGGAAAGGTATTGCGGAACTTCGGCAGAATTTTGACGGCGTCGGGTCGGAGCGCCGCAAGCGCGGGTGAGCGGCGGCCGTGGCGGCGGGCCCGCGGCAACTGGTGCGGCGTTCCGTTTCGACCTAACCTTGCCGCTCATGTTTCAGCCGTCCCTTCTTTCCCGTCTTTCCCGCGCGAGGGCCGCGGCCGGGCGTCTGCCGGCGACGACCCGCGGGGCCCTCTGGATGACCGCAAGCGCCGGGTTCTTCGCCGGCCTCACCGGCATGATCCGCTACGCCTCGGAAGGGCTTCACCCCTTCGAGGTCGCCTTCTTCCGCAGCCTCTTCGGGTTGCTGTTCATGGCGCCGTGGCTGATGCGGGTGGGCGTGCGGCAGCTGCGGACCGCGCGCCTCCGCCTCTACAGCGTGCGCGGGATAACAGGCATGGTGGCGATGCTGACCTGGTTCTACGCGCTCTCCATCATGGACCTCACCGCCGCCGTGGCCTTGAGCTTCACCGCGCCCCTCTTTGCCACCGCGGGCGCCGCGCTGGTGCTCGGCGAACGCGTCGGGCCCAGGCGCTGGAGCGCCACCGCGGTCGGGTTCCTGGGCACCATGCTGATCCTGAGGCCGGGGCCGGGAACCTTCGAGCCGGCCGCCATCCTGGTGCTCGTCTCGGCCGCGGCGCTGGCGGCGACGGTGCTCATGGTCAAGGAGCTTTCCCGCACCGAGCAGGTGAACGCCATCGTCATCTACACGGTGATCTACATGACGCCGCTCACCCTCGTTCCGGCCCTCTTCGTATGGCGCACCCCGACGCCGGAGCAGCTTCTCTGGCTCGCCGCGCTGGCCGCCATCGCCACCCTCGGGAACCTGTCTGTGACCCGGGCCCTCGCCGCCACCGAAGCCTCGGCCGTGCTCCCATTCGACTTCGTTCGCCTGCCGTTCGTGGCGCTGATCGGCTTCGTCGCGTTCGACCAGGTTCCCGATGCCTGGACCTGGGTCGGCGCCGGGGTCGTCGCCGTCTCGTCCCTCTACATCGCCCACCGCGAGGCCCGGCTCGAGCGCGCACGCAGGTCCCGGGACGCCGGCGGCACCGATCACGGCGGCGTGCCCCCCTCTCCCGGGCAAAGGGGCGGGGGATGGCGCCGGCGCCCGTGACCGCCCCCGCCTCGCTGCGCGCCGTGGCGACCGCCGTCATCCGGGCCTGGGAGCGCCTTCCCGGCAACGTGCAGGGGGCGGCCTGGATCACGGCATCCGCCCTCACCTTCACGCTCATGGCGACGACGATCAAGGCGTTGGGCCCGCACATGACCAGCTTCGAGATCGCCTTCTTCCGCAGCCTGTTCGGGCTTTGCATCACGCTTCCCTTCTGTCTGCGCGCCGGGATCCCGGGCTTCGCCACGCGCCGGCCCGCGCTGCACTTGGGGCGCGCCGCCGCCGGCGTCTCCGCCATGCTGTGCGGGTATTACGGGTACATCCACCTGCCGCTCGCCGACGCCGTGGCGATCTCGTTCACCAAGACGCTGTTCATGATTGTGCTCGCCGTCCTGTTCCTGGGCGAGAGCGTGCACCGGCGGCGCTGGAGCGCCACGGCGGTCGGCTTCGTGGGCGTGCTCATCATGCTCCGGCCCGGCGGCGGGGCCCCGGTCGTCGCCACCCTCGCGGCGCTCGCAGGCGCCGCCTCCGTTTCCGCCGGCATCGTGTTCGTGAAGAAGCTGTCCGGGACCGAAAGGCCGGCGACGATTCTCTTCTACTACGGCGTGATCGCTACGCTGGCGACGTTGCCGCCGGCGCTTTTGGTGTGGACGCCGCCCGATTCGCAGCAACTCGCCCTGCTGGCGCTGTTGGCGCTGCTTGCCGTCAGCGGGCAGTTCTGCGCCATCCGCGGCTACCGCGTGGGCGAGGCCACGGCCCTGGTGCCGTTCGGCTATTCGCGGCTGATCTTCGCCGCCGTCATCGGCTTCCTCTTGTTCGCGGAGGTCCCCGACCTCTGGGCGCTTGCGGGCGCCGCGGTGATCGCGCTCAGCACCCTCTACATCGGGCTCAGGGAGGCGATCCGGGGCAAGCGGCCCGCGAGCGGCGAGCCGGGCGCGCAGGCGCCGCCCTGAGGACGGTTTGAAAACCCCGGGCCGGCCGGGGTATCTTCGCCCGGCAATGACATCCGACCGGCTTCCCCCCAGCCTCGAGGATATCGAGGTCATCGCCACGGGCGCGCTCGCGACCATCCCGGACGAGCTGCGCCGCTTCGCCCGCGACGTCGTGATCCGCGTCGATGAGTTCGCGGACGAGGATACGCTCCGCGACATGGGGATCGACGACCCGTTCGACCTGATGGGCCTCTACCGGGGCGTGTCGCTGGACCAGAAGAGCGTCTTCGACACGCCGCACGACGTCGACATGATTTTCCTCTACCGCCGCCCGATCCTCGACTATTGGTGCGAAGGCCGCGAAGACTTGAAGTCGGTCGTCCGCCACGTGCTGATCCACGAGATCGGGCACCACTTCGGGTTCTCCGACGAAGACATGGCGCGGATCGAGGCGCACGGCTGAGCGGCAGCCCCCTTAAGCTTTGACTGGTTGGCCGGTTTGTGGTGGCGTTGACGGTCCGGCACACGTGACCAACAGGCAAGGTAACCGGCAATGGCTCCCGTCGAGTCTTTGCGCCCCGAAGCGCTTTACCGCACCTGCGATCCGAAGCAGTTCAAGTTCAAAACGACCGCGGAAATCGAAGCGCTCGAGGACACGCTCGGCCAGGACCGCGCGGTGGACGCCGTTCGTTTCGGCATCGGCATGCGCCGCCGCGGATACAACCTGTTCGTCCTTGGGCCCACGGGCGTCGGAAAGCACGCGCTGGCGCGCCAGTTCCTCGACCGGCGGGCGGCGAGCGAGCCGGTTCCCCCGGACTGGTGCTACGTCAACAACTTCAAGGAAGCCAGCAAGCCCCGGGTGCTGAAGCTGCCGCCCGGCAAGGCGGTCACGCTACGGGCCGACATGAAGCATCTGGTCGACGAGCTGCGGGTCACGATTCCGGCGGCATTCGAGGGCGAGGACTACCGCTCCCGCAAACAGATCATCGTCCAACAGTTCAAGGAGCGGCACGAGCAGGCCTTCGGGGAGGTTCAGAAACGCGCGCGGGAAAAGAACATCGCGCTGATCCGCACGCCCGCCGGAATCGCGCTCGGGCCGATGCGCAAAGGCGAGGTGTTGAGCGCCGAGGAGTTCGACAAACTGCCCGCGGGCGAGCAGGAGCGGCTCAAGAAGGATATGGACGAACTGCAGCAGGAGCTCCAGGAAACGCTGCACCGGGTGCCGAAGTGGGACAAGGAGCAGCGCGAGAAGGTCCGCGAGCTCAATCGCGAGGTCACCCGCTTTGCGGTGGGCCACCTCATCGACGAGCTGCGCGGCGGGTATGGCGACCTGCCGAATGTCCTCGAATATCTCAGGGGGGTGGAGGAGGACGTCACCGAACACGCCGAAGATTTCATCATCGCCGCGACCGGCGGAGAGTCCCCGCTCGCCGGCCTCCTGCCCGCCCCCACCGAGACCCCGTTCTTCTCCCGGTACGAGGTTAATGTGCTGGTCGACAACGGTTCGCTCGAAGGAGCGCCGGTGGTCTACGAGGACCACCCGACGCACCCAAACCTGATCGGCCGAATCGAGCACATCGCCCAGCTCGGCGCCCTGGTGACGGACTTCAGCCTCATCAAGGCAGGCGCCTTGCACCGGGCCAATGGGGGCTACCTCATCCTCGACGCGCGCAAGCTGGTCTTCCAGCCCTACGCGTACGAGGAGCTGAAGCGGGCGCTGAGGTCGGGCGAGATCCGCATCGAATCGCTTGCCCAAATCCTGAGCCTGGTGAGCACGGTCTCGCTGGAGGCCGAGCCGATCCCGCTAGATATCAAGATCGTCCTTATCGGCGAGCGACTCCTCTATTACCTCTTGAGCGCCTACGACCCCGAGTTCGACGAGTTCTTCAAGGTGGCGGTGGATTTCGAGGAGGACATGGCGCTCAGCGCGGAGACGGTGCCGCTCTACGCCCGGCTCATCGCGACGCTGGCCCACAAAGAGGACCTGATGCCCTTCGACCGCTCCGCGGTGGCCCGGGTGATCGAGCAGAGCGCCAGGCTTTCCGAGGACGCGGAGAAGCTGTCCGCACGCGTGCAGTCGATCACGGATCTCTTGCGCGAGGCGGACTACTGGGCCCAGACCCACGGCCGCGACACCGTTGCGGCCGAAGACGTGCAGGATGCCATCGACGCCCAGTTGCGCCGCGCCAGCCGCGTGCGCGAGCGCATCCAGGAAGAGATCAAGCGCGGCACCATCCTGATCGACACGGCGGGCGCGGCCCCCGGCCAGGTCAACGGCCTTTCGCTCCTTCAGCTCGGCGGGTTCTCCTTCGGGCGGCCCAGCCGCATCACCGCGCGCGTGCGCTTGGGCCAAGGCAGGGTCATCGACATCGAGCGCGAGGTGAAGCTCGGCGGGCCAATCCACTCCAAGGGCGTCCTCATCCTCTCGGGCTACCTGGGAGCGCGGTATGCTCCGGAACGGCCGCTGTCGCTGTCCGCGAGCCTCGTGTTCGAGCAGTCCTACGGCGGTGTCGAGGGCGACAGCGCGTCGCTCGCCGAGCTCTGCGCCCTCCTCTCGGCCGTGGCCCAGGTGCCGGTCCGCCAGTCTTTGGCCATCACCGGTTCGGTCAACCAGAACGGACAGGCTCAGGCCATCGGCGGGGTCAACGATAAGGTCGAAGGCTTCTTCGACGTGTGCAGGAACGCGGGCCTCAACGGCGAGCAAGGTGTTATCATCCCGGCCGCGAACGTGAAGCACCTCATGCTCCGGCGCGAGGTGGTGGATGCGGTGAAGGCCGGCAAGTTCCATATCTATGCCGTTGAGACCGTGGACGAGGCCATCGAACTCTTGACGGGGCTGACCCCCGGAGAGCGGGACAAGAGAGGGCGCTACCCCAAGCGCAGCTTCAACCAGTTGGTGGAGGCCCGCATCATCGGATTCGCCGCCAAGGCCCGCCGCTTCGGCGCCAGGCCAACGGCCCAGGGCAGGAAGGAGAAGCCCGGCGCCGGGGAGGAGAGCGAGGAGGGGGCCAAGGGGGCGAGGAAGGCGAGCAGGACGAATGATCGCGCTCGATGATCCCTTTGTCATTCGACGCATCCTCGTTGCCCTGGACGCGTCCACCCACAGCCTCGCCGCGCTCGAGGCGGCGGTCGAGCTGGCCGAGCGCGTCGAGGCCGAGATCGAGGGCCTGTTCGTCGAGGACATCAACCTCATGCGCCTCGCCCAGCTTCCCATCGCCCAACAGCTGAGCCTGCCGTCCGGTCTCAGGCGGCGGCTCGACGCCGCCGTGATCGAACAGGAGATGCGGGCGTTTGCAGCCGAGGCGCGCCAGGCGCTCGAGGTGGCCGCGGAACGGACCAACGTGCAGTGGTCCTTCCGCGTGGTCCGCGGCCAGGTAGAGGTGGAGATGAGGGCGGCGGCGGTCGAGGCCGACCTCGTCGTGCTGGACCTCGCGAGCCGTCCGCTCACCCAGTACGCCCGTCTGGTGTCGGCCGCCGAAAGCGCCGCCAGACTGGCGCCGCGGTCCGTCCTCTTGTTGCGGGGCCGGCCGGGCCCGGTCGAGGCGGTGATCGTCGCCTACGATGGATCGGAGGGCGCCGAGAAGGCCTTGGCCGCCGCCGCCCAGGTGGCGGCGGGGCTGGCGCGTGCGGGCGCCGCCAGGGGCGCGGCGAACCTCACGGTGCTCGCCCTCGGGCCAACCCAGGCGGCGGCCGGCAGGGTCGAGAAGAAGGCCAGGGCCCGGCTGAAAGAGGAGGGGTTGGAAGCCGAAGTCCGTCAGCTCGTCAAGGCGGGCCCGGCGCAACTCTGCGAGGCCGTGCACCTGGCCGGCGGCGGCCTGCTGGTGCTGGACGCGGGTGCCAAGCTGTTGGAGCGGGCGGCGGCCGAAACCTTTCTCGACGAGACCGGCTGTCCGATGCTGCTGGTGCGCTGAGCAGCCTCGACCGCCGCCGCGCTCATCTCCGCCAACAAGCGCTCGAGGACCGAAGGCCCTATCATCCGCCCTCGAGGATTCTGGCGACGTACTCCGGCACGATGCGCGACGCCGGCCCGTAGATGCCCTCCGCGAACAGCGAGTGGCCCTCGGAGGGCTCCAGGTTGAGCTCCACCGTGTGCGCGCGGCCTTGGTCCCCCGCCGCCTCGACGAATCCGGCGGCAGGATAGACGACGCCGGAGGTGCCGATGGACACGAACAGGTCGCAGGCGTCGAGGGCTTGGAAGATGCGGTCCATCTCCAAGGGCATCTCGCCGAACCAGACCACGTGGGGGCGCAGCCCCCCGGGAAGAGCGCACGCCAGGCACGGGGTCGCGGTCTCCAGGTCCTCGCTCCATAGGGCGACGTTGCCGCAGAGCTCGCAGCGCACCTTCAGGATCTCCCCGTGCATGTGGATGACCGCTCCGCTGCCGGCCCGCTCGTGCAGGTCGTCGATGTTTTGGGTCACTAGCGTGACCGTGCCGGGCCACCGGGCCTCGAGTTCCGCCAGGGCTAAATGGGCTGCATTGGGGGCGATCTCCCGCGCCTGAAGGCGGCGCCGGCGGGCGTTGTAGAAGGCGTGAACCCGGGCGGGATCGCGGGCGAACGCCTCCGGCGTCGCCACGTCCTCGATCCTCACCTTTGACCAGACACCGCCCGCATCGCGGAAGGTGTGGAGCCCCGACTCCCGCGATACCCCGGCCCCGGTGAGAACGAAGATGTTTCGACGGCTCTTGTCAGCCATGGCGAATCGAATGATAACCAACCCGCACATCGGGAGGTAAGTTTGGTCCGGGTCCTCTTTGTCTGTTTGGGGAACATCTGCCGGTCGCCTACCGCCGACGGCGTGTTTCGCAAGCTCGTCGCCGAGCACGGGTTGACCCACCAGATCGAGAGCGATTCCGCCGGCGTGTCGGACTACCATGCCGGCGAGCCCCCGGACGAGCGGGCAATGCAAGCGGCGGGGCGCCGCGGCATCGACCTCCGGCCGATGCGCGCGCGCCAGGTCCTGCCGGCCGACTTCACCGATTTCGACCTCGTCCTCGCCATGGACCGCTCGGTGTTCCGGGTCCTGGTCGAGCTGGCCCGAACCCACGGCGGCGACGGCGCAGACGACAGGGTGGGGCTGTTCATGGACTACGCGCCCCACCTGGGCAAGACGGAGGTGCCCGACCCCTATCTCGGCGGGTCGCGGGGCTTCGACCGCGTCCTCGATTTGATCGAGGAGGCGGTGCGGGGCCTCCTCGACGACATCCGAAGCGCCCGGAGCCCGTGAGACCCATGGCCGTTCCCGCCGCCTTGGGCGACGCGATCGAACGAGCGACCGGAGCCCGGCCCGAAGGCGGGCAGCGCCTTTCCGGGGGCTGCGTCGGCGAGGTTTATCGGCTCGACCTCTCGGACGGCCGCAGGGTCGTGGCCAAGATCGGCGGGCCGGGGGGCGGCCTCGCACTCGAGGGCTGGATGCTGACCTACCTCGAGGAACACAGCAACCTTCCCGTTCCCTCGGTTGTGCACGCCTCGGACGAGCTCTTGGTGATGGACTACGTGGAGTCCGGGGGCGGGCTCGACGCCCGCGCCCAGGCGCACGCCGCCGAGCTTTTGGCCGAGCTCCACGGCGTCGGCGCGCCGCGTTTCGGGCTCGTGCGCGACACGGTCATCGGCGGCCTGCCGCAGCCCAACCCGGAAAGCGCCTCCTGGCTCGCCCTCTTCCGCGACCACCGTCTCCTGTACATGGGCCGTGAAGCCCTCGCCGCCGGGCGGCTGCCGGCCTCCTTGATGGGGCGGATCGAGAGCTTCGCCGCGCATCTCGGGCGGTGGCTCGACGAGCCGGAGCAGGCGTCCCTCATCCACGGCGACATGTGGGGCGGGAACATATTGGCGAAGGGCGGCCGGATCACCGGCTTCGTCGATCCCGCCATCTACTACGCCGACCCGGAAATCGAGCTCGCGTTTTCCACCATGTTCGCCACCTTCACGGACCCCTTCTTCGACCGCTACGGGGAGCTGCGCCCCTTGAGGCCCGGCTTCTTCGAAGTCCGGCGCGACATTTACAATCTCTATCCCCTGCTGGTCCACGTGCGCCTGTTCGGCGGCGGCTACGTCGACGGCGTCGCGAGCACGCTCAAGAAGTTCGGTTTCTGAGACGGGCGGCCGGGAGCGAGCCCCCGATCCTGCCCGCGGCACAAAATTCCTCCGGCGCAGTCAGTTCAACTTGACCGGATTATGCTCTAGGCGATGGTCAAGGGATACTCGGTTTCGGGGCGGTGGATGGCGCCGCCGCGCGCGAGGAAGCTCGAGAACAGCGTGAAGCTCCGAACCGGAAACGGCCCGGCCTCGAACGACATGTTCTGCGACACGAATTCCCGAACCCGGCCCATCCGCGCCCGCTTGAGCCGCGCCAGCGTCACATGGGGCGCGAACTTGCGGCCCTCGGGCTCGAGCCCGGTCCGAACCAGGGCCGATTCCACCTTGTCGTAGAGATGGGCGAGGGCGGCGTTCTTGGCCACACCGGCCCAAACCACCTTTGGCGGCCCGCGCTTCGGGAAACAGCCGACGCCCCCGAGGGACACGTCGAAACCGGGAGCCAGGACCTGGCCGAGCGCCGCGTCGATGTCCCTGAAGCCGCCCTCGTCGACCTCGCCGATGAAACGCAGCGTGAGGTGTATGTTCTCGGGCTTCACCCATGTGGCGTCGGGGACGCCGGCGCAAAGCCTGGCGAGGCCCGCCCGCACGTCCTCGGGCAACTCGACGGCGACGAAAAGCCGGATCATGGCGCCATTCCCCGTGGGCCGCTCTGCGGCGCTCACGGACAGGGATTGGGATCGGCGACGTGGGTCGCCTCGATGGCGTCGACGACCTCCTGATCCAGCCTGAGTTCGATGCTGGCGAGGTCCGTCTCCAGCTGCCCGGGCGTGGTCGCGCCGATGATGTTGCTGGTGAGGAACGGGCGGGTGTTGACATAGCCGAGCGCCATCTGCGCGGGGTCGAGGCCGAACTTTCGCGCGACCTCCACGTAGGCCGCGGTCGCCCGCAGCGCCCGTTCGTTGGCATACCGCCTGTAGCCGGAGAACAGCGTCAGCCGGGCACCCTCCGGGCGGGCGCCGCCGAGGTACTTCCCCGACAGCACCCCGAAGCCGAGCGGCGAATAGGCGAGCAGCCCGCAGTCCTCGCGGATGGCGATCTCCGCGAGCCCGATCTCGAACGTGCGGTTGAGCAGGTTGTACGGGTTCTGGATGCTCGCCATCCGCGGCCCCCCGTTCGCTTCGGCCAGTTGCAGGAAACGCATCAGGCCCCACGGGGTCTCGTTGGAGACGCCCACGTGGCGCACCTTGCCGGCGGCGATCAGGCCCGCCAGCGCTTCCAGCGTCTCTTCGAGGGGCACGGACACGTCTTCGCTATCGAAGGTGTACCCCAAGCGGCCGAAGAAGTTGGTCTTCCGATCCGGCCAGTGCAGTTGGTAGAGGTCGATAGTGTCCGTTCGAAGGCGCCGCAGGCTCGCATCCACCGCCGTCTCGATGTGGTGGCGGTCGAGGCGCGTCTCCCCGCGCCCCAAGTACGCCACGTCGTTGGCGCGGCCCGACACCTTGGTGGCGACGATGACACGGTCGCGGTTGCCCCGGCTCTTGAGCCAGTTGCCGATGTAAGTCTCGGAGCGTCCCTGGGTCTCGGCCCTGGGGGGCACCGGGTACATCTCGGCCGTATCGACGAAGTTGACCCCGGCCTCGAACGCGGCGTCGAGCTGACGGTGGGCCTCTTCCTCGGTGTTTTGCTCGCCCCAGGTCATGGTGCCGAGGCAGATGGCGGACACCGTGAGGTCCGTGCGCCCCAGCCGGCGGTACTGCATCCTTGCTTCCTCGTCCGTGGGTCCCCTTGGCGGGTTGCCGGGGCCACCGGGCCTTCGGGGGCCTGCTACAGGAACAGGGTCAGGACTCCGGTATAGCCATACAGGCGATTGTGGGAAATTTCACCATTGGCGAAGAAGCCGACGAAGGGAAAGTCGCCGAACTTGGCGCGGATCATGTTCAACTCGCCGGCGTCGTCGGCGAACATGTTGGGGCCGCGCCCGACGCAGGCGATATAGAGGCCGCCCTGGGGCGGACGCGAGATGCGCCGCGCAATGTTCGCAAGCATGCGCTCCATGTCGGCCTCGGCCTCGGCGCGGCCGCGCCCCACGAACATCAGCTTGTCGCCGGCGGAGAGGCGGTCGCCGATGATGATGAACCCGTGCTTGGCGTCGACCCCGACGAGATTGCGGACGAGATAGTCGCCGGTGTCCGAACCGGGAATAGGGAGCGCCGCATCGATGAGCCCTGCGAATCCGGCCGGATCGTCGGCGAGCGACTCGCCCGAGTCCTCCTCCAGCACCTCGAGAGCCGGGCGCCCGTCGAGCCCGGCGAGCACGTTGTCGAAGCTCTCGGTCACGGTATGCACCGGTCCGATCGGAGTACATCCCTGGCTGAGCCCCGTCGCCACTTCCACTTCGCCGCCGAACAGGACGCCGGAGAGGCCGCCTTGTGTCACGGTGCCCGCCACCTGGTCGAAGGCGCCGCGCGACGAGGTGAGGCCGCCGACGAGGAACACCGAGGCGGTTTCCGCGAGCTCGGCGACGAGGGCGGGCACACGCGGGTTCCTCGGATCGCCGTGGACGATTCCGAAGCCGGGCTGGGCTCGCTCCAGCCAGTCGCGGTGGTCGTGTTGGATGGCCTGGGCGTCGTTGGCGACGGTGCGAAACACCCGGAACGAGTCCGACGGCAGCGACGCCACCATCACGGCAAGGGCCGGCTCGTCGAAATATTCCACGCCGGTGGCGCACACGCCCAGGCCGATCGTGCCCACCCAGTCCTCGACCCCGGTGGTCTCCCGCAAGAACGTCAGGATGCTCGAAAGGTCGTTGCCCAGGGCGTCGGTGACGTAGACGAAACCCAGGTTGGCGCCGGCCGGCGCCGCCTCGAGCTGGTCCCGGCAGTTTTTCGCCGCGCGAGCCCACGGGCCCGCGGCATGGGCGACGTAGAAGCGGTTTTCCGTAACCATGTCCCCGGCGCGGCGGACTCCTGACCCCAAGGACGCTGAAGGCGGTTCCATCGGTAATGTAGCAGCCGGAACGCGCCCCGGTAAGCCCGCATGGCCGAACAACGCAGCCCGGAAAAGGAACGCCCCCTGCGGCGGGCGATTGCCCCTTTGAGCTTCGCCGCCTCTTGTCTACAGTCTCTGAGATGGATAGCGAACCGAAGAGGTGAGTCCATGCGCCCCATCCTGACGATGGTGCTTTTGTCGGCGGCATTGGCGATGGCCGCGCCCGCCGTCCCCCAGACCACGCCCGAGCGGACGCCGCAAGACGAGATGACGGAAAAGCAGCGCGAGGCCGCCGAACTCGCCCGCCAGGCGACCGAGATGCTGATGAAGGCGATGGATCTTATCATCCAGTCGATCCCGCAATACGGGCCGCCGGAGATCGATGAACACGGGAACATCATCATCCCCCGCATCCCGCGGGAGGAACACCCGCCGGCGCCGGACCATCCCACCCCCGAGGAGGGAGAGCCCACCGAAACGCTGCTCTAGTATCCTCCCGCACATACCCTCCCGCACACGGGCCGGGGTGCCGGATAAGGGGCGCGAAGGCGACGCGCGAGCTGCCATCCGCCACCCGAGAGGGGCCGGTCGATTGTTGATTCAGGCCCCGTTCATGACAATATTACGGCGACGAGTCTCCTTTTCGGTTTAGGGGTGTTTCCAATGGCTTTCGATTCGGGGAACAGATCGTCCGCGACCCTCGCCCGCGATCGCGTCCTGATCGACGCGGGGCTGCGCCGGTACATGCTGCGCGTGTACAACTACATGGCCTCGGGGCTCGCCATCACCGGCCTCGTCGCCTTGATCGTGGCGTCGACCCCGGCGCTCACGCAGGTGATCTTCGGCACGCCGCTGCAGTGGGTCGTGATTCTCGCGCCGCTCGGCTTCGTCATTTTCCTGAGCACGAGGATCCACGCCATGGCGTTTGCGACGGCGCAGATGGTGTTCTGGAGCTTTGCGGGGGTGATGGGGCTCTCCATGGCCTCGATCTTCCTCGTCTACACGGGCACCAGCATCGCCCGCGTGTTCTTCATCACCGCGAGCATGTTCGGCGCCATGAGCATTTACGGCTACACCACCAAGAAGGACCTGTCGGGCTGGGGCTCGTTCCTGTTCATGGGGCTCATCGGCATCATCATCGCCATGCTGGTGAACCTTTTCCTGCAGAGTCCGGCACTCTATTTCGCCGTCTCGGTGATCGGGGTGCTGGTGTTCACCGGGCTTACGGCATACGACACCCAGACCATCAAGGAAATTTATGCGGAGTCCGATTCGCCCGAGGTCGCGGGCAAGAAGGCGGTCATGGGCGCGCTCCGGCTCTATCTCGACTTCATCAACATGTTCATCATGCTCCTGCGCCTGTTCGGCGTGCGCCGCTAGGCCGGAGCGAAGGCGACACGAACCGCGCCCGGGCGCCGCGCGGGCACCGAGAATTTGCCGCGAATTCTCCGAAACTTTCCTGAAAAGCGTTTTATATCAAAGGGTTGCTTTAACTCTTCGTTAAGGCGACGGCGGTAAAAAGAGCGATCGGCGGCGGATTATCTACAGCATGAGAACGCTCTTCACGAACGAGGACGGCGCGATCGCCGCCTACGTGGCGATCTTCGCCGCGCTGGCGCTCGCCTCGGGCGCGCTGGCCATCGACTTCGGACGGATGACGGTGCTGCGCACCCAGATGCAGAACCGCGCCGACGCCGCCGCCCTGGCAGGCGCCGTGCAGCTCGACGCGCGCGACGGGGCGCGGACCCGGGCCAGGGACGTGGCCACCAATGCGGCGAGAACGTGGAGCGCCATCCCCGGCGACAAGGCGGAGCTCGCGGTCGCGGCCGTCAACTTCTACAGCGAGCTCGAGCCCGACCCGGTAGCGGCGAATAGCGACCTCGAGGCCCAGTACATCGAGGTCGTGCTCGAGCCGAGGGTCGTGGATTTCTTCTTCGAGCCGTTGATGGCCCTGTTTTCGGGCCAGGCCGCGGCCGGCTCCACGACCCTGGAGGCGAGCGCCGTGGCCAAGCCGTCGCCGTTCATCTGCGAGGCGCCGCCCCTGATGGTCTGCGACCTGGCGGAGGAAGACCCGAGCATGGATTTCGCGCTGACCGGGAACATCGGCAGGCAGCTCAGGCTCAAGGAGCCGCAGGCCGGCGGCACGCCCTGGGCGCCCGGAAACTTCGGCCTGTTGTCGCTGCCCGACGGCAGCAGCGGCGCCGCCGACATCGAAGGCGCGCTCGCGGCGGTCGAACCCGAAGAGTGCTACAGCCTCGACGTGACCACCGCCGAGGGATCGAAGACCAACAAGGTCAAGGACGGCATCAATGCCCGCTTCGACCTGCCCGGCGGGTTGCCCTATCCGGCGCCCGACGTGATCAACTATCCGCGCGACCAGGCCCTGGTGAACGATCCGGACGCCAAGATGGGCGACGGCGACTGGGGGCCGGAGGTTTACTGGCCGGAGTTGCACGAGGGCGCGCCGTTGCCGCCGGACCTCGCCGGGGCGTCGCGCTATCAGACCTATCTCTACGAGCTCGGCCTCGAGTACGCCCATAACGGCCACGAGACCATGTATCCCGTCGAGGCCCCGCTGGCCGCGGGTTTCACCGTGGTGACGCCGCCGGGCGCGAACGTGCCCCAGACCTCCGACCCGCTCGGCGACGACGACGGCGACACCTTGCTGAACGAGCACGATCCCGACCAGGACGGCGTGCCCTCGCAGACGGTGGCGAGCAACGGCTACGAGCGCCGCATCATGAAGGTGGCGGTGCTGCGGTGCGTGGAGGACAACATCCACGGACTGGGCACCTATCCCACCCACGGCAACTTCATCGACGTCTTCGTCACCGAACAGGTGCAGGATCCTTCCCAGGCCGGGATCTACGCCGAGATCGTGCGCCCGCTCTCGCAAACCGATGAACCCGACTTCCACGCCAATGTGCGGCTGGTTCGATAAGCTCGCCAGGGACAGGCGCGGCACGACGGCGGTCGAGTTCGCCTTCCTGCTGCCGCTGCTGCTCATGGTGCTGCTGACGCTCACCGAGCTGGGCCGGGGGTTCCTGCAGGCCAACGCGGTGGAGAAGGGGCTCCGGGCCGGTGGGCTCTACGCCGCCCGGGCCGAGTATCCGCTGCCGGCGGCGGCCAGCCAGACGGTGGAAAACCTGGTCAAGACCGGGACGCTCGACGGGGCCGGCTCCTATCTCGCCCCCGGATGGGCCGATGCGGCGGCGGCCTTCTCCTTCCCGCCGCCCACCACCTTCGCCGTGGACGACCAGGACGTGCCCGTCTACAGCCTGTCGGCCTCGGTCCCGTTCGAGCCGCTGTTCCCGGGCGTCATGTCCATGCTGGGCCTCGGCGGCACCTTCGTCATCGAGTTGACCCACGAGCAGGCCTATGTCGGCACCTGAGCCAACCAGGAAAGAGAGCGCCGCGCCGCGCCGGCGCCTCCTCGGCCGGGTCCTCGCCTGCCAGCGGGGCGAGACCATCCTGACCTTCGCCTACGTCCTGCCGATATTGTTGGGCCTGAGTTTCGCGATCCTCGAGTTCACCCTGATCATGTTCGACTATCACCGCGCCGGCGAGGCCACGCGGCGGGCGGCCCGGCTCGCCACCATCGTCGCTCCGGCGGCGGACCTCGCCGATCTCGAATCCGGGACCGTGGTGACCTGCACCGCGGCCGGCGGCACCCTGAGCTGCGGCGCCGCCAACGTCACCTCCCAGCAATCCTTCGACGACGTGCTCGCCTACATGCAGGCCATCCTGCCCGGCATCCAGGCGGCGAACGTCGAGCTCACCTACAGCCCCAGCGGGCTCGGCGATCCCGCCACCCCGGGCGGCATCCTGCCCTTGGTGACCGTCCGGCTCGTCGGCCTCCAGTACGCGTTCACGGTCCTCAACTTCGTCCCCGGCATGCCCGCCGCCATCACCTTCCCACCCTTCACCACCAGCTATCTCGCCAGCGGCAAGGAAACTTAGGCCCGCCGCCGCCGCCGGGGCGGTCCTTGGCCTCCTAAGCGAAGGTCCCCTTCGCCGGTCGCGCGCCGGCAGCTGGATAAGGTTTGCCCGTCGCGGGGCCACGAAACGCGCGATTTCGCAAGAACAACCGCGGCGGCGGCGAACGGGGGTCAGCGCCGATCTCCGAAAATCTTGCCAAAGTTCGCGGCTCATTTTATTTGCATTTTCTGGAAACTTGCTTCTTATCACTTCCTGTTGTCTAGTCATGTACGCACGATTTGAGAGCAGACAGACAGTTTTATTTTCTAAAACGTCCGTTTATCTTCACCGCCATTAA
>JAZGAE010000056.1:0-6395 GCA_036475545.1 Alphaproteobacteria bacterium | reverse complement strand
GCAAGGCCTGCGCCAGGGTGGCTTCCTCGCTTCCTCGCTTCCTCGCTTCCTCGCTTCCTCGCTTCCTCGCTTCCTCGCTTCCTCGCTTCCTCAGACCCCTGGTTAGCAACCGGTGTCTCCGGCCGCGGCCGATTCCGGATTGATGTTGAACGGCGCGGCGGAGTGTGTCCACTTAGTGGCACGCCGCCACGCGCGGAACGCGGCGCAGGGCGCGCCATCGGCGCGGGGTCCCGAGGGCGGCGGAGGAGGGCGCCATGACCCCATCGTTTCGGGCTGCCCTATTCGGCGCGGCCGTGTCGCTCGCGCCGCTTGCGGGATGCGCCGGCGGGTCCGATGTGTTCGGTGATCCGAAGGCGGGCTACCTGGCGGATGCTGCGGCCCGGGTGGCCTCCGTCGACTGGTCGCGGGCGGAGGCCGTCACCGTCGTCCTCTCGGAGTATCGGTTTGCGCCCGACGCGCTCGAGTTTCGGGCGGGGGTGCCCTACCGGCTTCGCATCACGAACGACGGCTCGGTCACCCACTTCTTCGCTTCCGGGCCGTTCTTCAGGGCGATTGCCGCGCAGCGGCTGACCGGGCCTTCGGGCACCGTCGAATCGCCGTACCTCGAGGAGATCGCCGTTCCCCCCGGCACGGTCAGGGAGCTCTCTTTCGTTGCCGTGGGGATAGGCGTTTACGAGTTCCGATGCACGGCGCCCTTCCACGCCGGCTTCGGGATGACGGGCAAGATCCGAGTCATTTGACGCCGGCGCGCGCGCCCTCACCTTGGGGCCCGGGCGGCGGCGCCGGACCCTTCCGCCCGCCCGTTCGCATAGGAATGGCCGGCCGCTGTGCGCGCGGCGGCGGGAGCTAGAGCTCGATGCCGCTGATGGCGATCACCCGGTCCCACTTGGACTCCAGCTCGTCGTCGAAGAGGATCGTCTCGTCGGCCGGGGCCACGTACCAGGAGGCCCGATCGAGCTCGCTCTCGAGTTGGCCCGCCGCCCAGCCGGCGTAGCCCAAGGCGAACAGGCTCTTGCGCGGGCCTTCGCCGACGGAAATCGCATGAAGGATGTCGAGCTCGGTGGTGAGAGCGGCGAAATCGTTCACCACGTGCGTGGCTTCCTGCGCGTAATCCGTGGAATGCAGTACGAAGCCGAAATTGGGCTGGACCGGGCCACCGTAATGGACGCGGATGTCGCCCGAGGCCCCCTTGCTGTCGAGGCCGAAGCCCTCAAGGAGGTCCGCGATCGGACCGTCCGCCAAGAGGCGGTTCACCACCAGACCCATGGCCCCGTTCGAGTCGTGTTTGACGATGAAGATGACGGTTTCCGCGAATCGGGGGTCGGGCATGTCGGGGGCCGCGACCAGGAGTTGGCCGGTGAGGTATTCGCTCTTGGCCTGGGCGTCCGGCCCGGGCCGGGCCGCCATCGTCGACGCCGAAGCGGCAACAACCGCGCCAACGATGACCGCCAGGCGAAAGAAACGGTGCGCGACCACGGAATCCGGCCCTCTTACGCGTCGTTTCGGCGGCGGAAGAATAGCAGAAAACGGGGCCTTGGTTAGCCGTTAATCCGAGCGCGAACCGGCCGCGGCCGGGGCCTTGGCGTCACCGCGACCGGGCGAGGGGGCGCTATTGAGGGCCGGGGCCGGGTATCGTAAAGTGTGCGTCGCCTCACCGGCTCCCGGCCGCGACGGCCAAGGGGAAAAGGATGTCGGCCATGCCCTACGTGTCCCGCGACAAAGACGGCAAGATCATCGCAATCTTCGGATTGCCTACCGAAGACGCCACCGAGGAGCTCGTCGCGGACGACGCGCAAGTCCTCAAGTTTCTCTCGGGCGCCGAGCCCAGCCAGGAGTCGCTCAAGTGGGAGCTGCTTCTCTCGGACATGGCGATGGGCCGCCTCACCGAGGACCTGATCGACGTGTTGATGGAGAAGAACGTCATCGCCTTGACCGACCTCCCCGAGGCAGCCCAAAAGAAACTGCTCAGGCGGCAGAACCTCCGCAGCAAGCTCGGTTCCGTCGAAGCGCTCATTGCCGACGAGGGCGGCGTCCTTTAGCGCCCGTCGGGGCGCCGACGCGAACGCGGGGATAGAGATCCGCCGCGCCGTGGTTCCAAGCAGCCGCGACGCGCCCGTCAGGTCCGCCGGGCCAGAACCTGCAGGCCCGGCTTGAGCTTGAACCGCTTCTTGGCGATCGTGAAGCCGTGGCGCTTGAACAGGAGCCGAAGGTTGCCGTGGTTGAAGTAGTGCAGGTGCAGGGGCGGGTTCACCAGCTCCCACGAGACGACATCCTTTGGCACCCGCCAGTGGCCGATGTCGGGCGTGGTGACGAACAGGTGGCCGCCGGGCCGGGCGATCTTCGCCAGCGCCGCCATGGCCGAGTTGACGTCGGGAAGGTGCTCCAGCACCTCCGAGGAATAGACGAAATCGAAGGTCCGGTTGCGGCGGGCGAACTCCTCCAGCCGCTCGCAGAAGAACTCGTTCTCCGGATAGTGGCGCCTGGCGTAGGCGACCGACTGGGGGCTGATATCGAGGCCCACGGCGCGTCCGCCGGCGCGCCGCATCGCCTCGACCACGAATCCGCCGCCGCATCCGACGTCGAGGACGTCCTTGCCCCGGACATGGCGGACCAACCTCAAAGCCTTGACCAGAGCCCGCCGCCACCGCGACCGCGCCTTCGGATAGAAGGTTTCGGAAATGTCACCTTCGTCGGCGCAATAAACCGCGGCCAGCGCGTCTTCCGACGGCATGGGATGGACGAAGATCAGGCTGCAGGCGGGGCAGCGGAACAAGGGGTAGCCGTTCTTGGCGGCGAGGAAGCCGGCCCGCCTCTCGCCGCAGACCGGGCAGGTGACCTCGGCCCTATCGGTCATTCTCGCGTCTTCCGGTGTCCGGGTCGGCCCGTGTCCTGTCCCGCGGCGGCCCCGCCCGCTTCAAGGCTGCCCGGCTTCCGCTCCGCCGCGCCGGATGAAATAGAGGTTGCGCCCGTAAATGAGAAGGCCGCCGGCTTGGCCGACGATGAAGACGGGGTCGAGGCGCCAGATCGCATAGGCGAGAAGGATGGAGCCGCCCGCCACGCTGAAGTACCAGAACGCGACGGGGATGATGCTGCGCCGATGCCGCTCGCTGGAAAGCCACTGAATCAGGAACCGCATCGAGAACATGGCCTGCCCCAGGAATCCGACGGCGAGCCAGATGGTATTACCCTCCATGGGAGTCATTCCTCGTATTCGACCTCGGGGGATTTCATGCGGCGTTGCAGCCACATGACGCCGATCACGTCCGCGATCCCCGCCCACAGGCGGTTGCGGACGCCGTATTTGGAGACGCCTCGCTCGCGGGCGCGGTGACCGACTTCGACCAAGACCACCTCCATGCCCTGGCGGCGGAAGAGCGCGGGCAGGAACCGGTGCATGTGGTCGAAATAGGGAAGCTCCAGGAACGCCTCCCGTTCGAAGAGCTTGAGCGCGCATCCGGTGTCCGGGGTGCGGTCCTTCAGCAAGCGCGACCTGAGGTCGTTGGCGACGCGCGAGGAGGCCCGCCTCGCCCAGTTGTCCTGGCGCCGCCGCCTGAGCCCGGCGATCAGCGGCGCCCGGCCCGCGTCGCCGGTGCCCCTCAGGGCCGCGATGAGCCTCGCGATGTCGGCCGGATCGTTCTGCCCGTCACCGTCGAGGGTGACCACCCAGTGGGCGCGCGCCGCCTTGACCCCGGCCCAGGTCGCCGCGCTCTGGCCGCAGTTCTTTGCCAGGCGCACGACGCGAAGGCGGGGGAACCGGGCCCGGGCCTCGGCCAGCCGCCTGCGCGTCCCGTCCGTGCTTCCGTCGTCGACGTAGATCACCTCGAAGCTCACCTTCGCCTTATCGAGGGCGGCGTGGATTTCGGCCACCAGCGGCAGGACGTTGTCGGCCTCATTGAAGACTGGGACGACGACGGAAAGGGAGTCCGCGGGGCTCGGCGTGCCGGTCATGGATGTCGCGCCAAGTTGTGGGGCCCGTGCAAGGGCTCTCGAGCCGCGTTCGGCCCGCGCGCGTCGGCCGCGCGCGCCGAAGTCATAGCAAAACCGCGGTCACGAGGCCACGCCGATCCGTCGATCGGCCAGGCTCGTCGAACGCGGGACTCGGATGGCCCCTGGCGAAGGCCCGGGAGTGGCCTCCTCAGTCCGGCAGGAAAATGAAATTGTACACATAGGCTCCCCGCGCCGGCTCGCGGTGGTGGCGGACGGGGTCGAAGTGCTCCAGCGCATGGATGCGGCCCTGTGCGAGAAAAAGCCCGCCGTAGCCGTGGCCGCGCACGAAATCGAGGGTCTCCTCGATGGGCTCATGGGTGTGGAACTCCTCGATCTCGACGAGGAGAACCGGCCGATAAGCGCGGATCGTTTCCTCGGCGCCGCGGATCACGTTTTTCTCGAACCCCTCCACGTCGATCTTGAGGAAGCCGACCCGGCCGACGTCTTCGTCGTCGAGCCGGCGGGTGGTCACGATCACCTCGCCGTGGGCGCCGGTCAAATTGTCCTTCCGCAAGCTGCCGCGTTGGTTGGAGTATCCCGCCTTGCCCTTGGGGACGATGAGCCGGTCCTCGCCGCTGACGTCCGAGAGGGCGGCGGGCGACAGGGTGACGTTGGGCCGGGTCACCGAGCGCCTCAAGATGTCGAATATCTTGGGGTTGGGCTCGTAGGCGTAGACGTGGCGGGAAAGCTTCGACAGGAAATAGGTGTACACCCCTTTGTTGGCGCCGCCGTCCACGCTTGTCTTGTCGGGGTCGACCAGATACCGTAACAACCGCAATTCCGGCTCGCCTTTCAATAAGCCTCTGTAGGCGCGGATTCGCCAATATAACGGCGCGGGGATAAGCGTGTTCGTGATCCTCTCCTCCACGGTCATGGGAGGAACCCACGGTCGTTCGCGCGCGGCGCCGCCAATCGCCTCCCGCGCCTTCTTCAACGCTACCGTCATTGCCGTCTTATATCATGAGACGCGCGCCCTTCGTCACCTCCTCCGGGGCCGCTTGTCCGGTCCCGCCCCGGCCCGTGGGGGCGGTGGATGACGGCCACCGGCAGGCGCGGGGAAGCGGCGGCACTCTGGGGCCCGGGGGGCTTCGTCGCGTTGCTCGCGGGTTACGTCGCGCTTCATTTCGTCCTGCGCCTCGCTCTCTCCGAGACCATCGGCACGGATTACGTGGCGGAAGCCATCTTCGCCCAGAGCCTGGAGTGGAGCTATTACCCGCGCCAGCCGCCACTCTACACCTGGCTCCAGTGGGCGCTGTTCCAGGCCTTCGGGGTCGGTGTCTTCAGCATCGCGCTCATGAAATACGCGTTGCTCACGCTCACCTACGTGTTTCTTTACTTGAGCGCGCGCCGCATCTTCGCCGATCCCCGGCTTCAGATGCTTTCCGCCTTTTCGCCGCTGCTCATCTACGCGGTGGGGTGGGGCGCCCACGTCGGCTTCACCAACACGGCCTTGCTTGCGTTCGCCTGCGTGGCGACCTTCTACGCCTTGGTGCGGTTGCTCGAGACCGGCGCCACCGCGGCGTATTTGGGGCTCGGCGCCGCGCTCGGCGTGGGGCTGTTGTCCAAGTACGGCTATGCCGTGTTCGCGATCTCGCTGCTCGCCGCGGCGCTTGCGCAGGAAGGGCCCCGGCGCCGCTTGCTCGAGCGCAGGATGCTGCTCGCCGTTGGGCTGGCGGCCGCCATCGTACTGCCTTATCTGGCCTGGGGTTTCGAAGGGACGGGCGCCTTCGAGACCGTGTTCCGGCAGACGATGAAGGAGGGCGGGGGCGTCCCCTATGTCGAGGGCGTCGCCTCGGGCCTAGCCACGTTGCTGAAGGCCGTGGTCATGTTCCTCTCGCCGCTTTGGCTGGTTCTCTTCCTGATCTTTCCGAGGGCGATCATGCCGGGCGTCTCGGCGACCCAAGCAGCCGGGACGCCCCAATCCGCCGCGCCCGGCGGGGCCGGAGTCGACGCCCGCCGCCTGCTCGAGCATTTCTTCCTGATCGCCTTCGCGATCGTGCTCTTGGGCGTGCTTGGCGCCGGCATCACCTATTTCACGAGCCGCTGGATGCATCCCCTGCTCTTGCTTTTTCCGATCTATTTCTTCTGCCGCGTCCGGGACTCGGGCTTCGGCCGGGGCCAGGTCCGGCGCTACTCGGTTACGCTTCTCGCCTTCGTCGCCCTCGTCGTCGTGTTCCGCGTGGCCCAGGCCGCGATCGGGCCGCCGCTCTGCAACAAGTGCCGGCTGGCGATGCCCTATCCGGTCTTGACCCAGCAGATCGCGGACCGCGGCTTCGCTACGGGCACGATCGTCGCGGCCGACGAGCACATCGCGGGCAACTTCCGCGTGCGCTTTCCGGGCTCCCGGGTCGTCAGCGTGACCTATCCTTTCTACATTCCTCCGCCGCGCCCGGCGCGGGCGGCCGAGA
>JAZGAE010000055.1:0-9251 GCA_036475545.1 Alphaproteobacteria bacterium | reverse complement strand
GGCGTTCCGCCGACGAAGCGCGGCGGCTGGGCCTCCTGCGAAGGAGGCGCCCGTCTCGCAGCTTGCGGCGCAGCGGGCTGCGGCTGGGGCTGGGCGCCGCCCTGGACGGGCAGCGTGGAGATGGCCTGCAGGATGGAGGCGCTGGGGTTGACGGGCATGGGGGTCCGGTTCTCGGATGCTGAGCGGACGCGCACGATAGAGGGCGGCCGCCTAAGGATTGGTTAATTGGCCCCAGTACCCTCTACTCAGTCCCCGTAGCTGACGCGCCACACCCGCCCGCCCGCGTCGTCGGCGACGAGCAGGCTGCCGTCGGCCGCCACCGCGAGGCCGACGGGCCGGCCCCACACCCGGGCGCGCCCTTGGCCGCGCGCCCAGAAGCCGCTGGCGAAGGTCTCGTAATGGCCCTTAGGCCGCTTATCCGCGCCGAAGGGCACCCGCACCACCTTGTAGCCCGTGGGTATGCCCGCGTTCCACGAGCCGTGCAGCGCCACGAAGGCGTCGCCGCGAAACTCCTCCGGGAACCGGTCGCCGTCGTAGAAGACGAGGCCCAAGGGGGCGGAGTGGGACTGGAACAGGAGGTCCGGGACGATGGCCTTCCCGGCCAGGTCGGGGCGCTCGCCGGCCAGGCCCGGCTGCGGGTTGGGGCCGAGATAGGAGTACGGCCAGCCGTAGAAGCCGTCGCGCTCGAGGCGCGTCAAGTAGTCGGGAACCAGGCCGTCGCCCAGGGTGTCGCGCTCGTTGACGACGACGTAGAGGTCGCCCGTGCCGGGATAGAACGAGATGCCCACGGGATTGCGCAAGCCCGAGGCGAAGGTGCCGAGATGGGTGCCGTCGGCCGCGAACTCCTGCACCGTGGCGCGGGGCGGGGATTCCTTGGCGATGTTGCTCCGCGAGCCGATGGCAACGAAGAAGCGCGCGCCGTCCGGGCTGAAGGCGATGTTGCGGGTCCAGTGGCCCGAGCCGCCCCCAAGCGCACCCGGCGCCGTCACCCGCTCCGCCTTGCCCGGACTTCTCGTCTCACCAGGCTCGTAAGCGTAGCGCCACACCCCTTCGGTGTCCGCCACGTAGAGCCAGCCGGGCCGCACCGCGAGCCCGTGGGGCCTCGCCAGCCCCGCGGCGAACGGGGCGACGAGGTCGGCCGCGCCGTCCCCGTCGGCGTCCCTCAAGAGCGTGACCCGACCGGCGTCGGATTGCGCGAGGAAGACGTCGCCGTTGGCGGCGACCGCCAGCCACCGCGCGTCGTCGAGCCCCTCGGCGAAGACGTTCACGGCGAACCCGGGCGGCACCCGCAAGCTGGCGCCGGCCGGCATGGGGATGGCTTTCGGCGGGTTGATCGCGCTGCGCGTGGCGAACGGCCCGGGCAGGTCTTCGAGGCGGATCTCGAACCGCTCGCCCGGCGGCTGAACGACCTCGGAGGCCGCCGCGAGGGGGGCCGCGACAACCGCCGCGATGAAGAGAGCGGAAAGAAATGTCTGCGTCGTCACTGGCCTGCGTCGTCGTCACTGACCTGCGTCCCGGGCGACCCGAAACCCTAGCACAATGGCGGCGCGCAAGCGTCCCCGCAACAGGGCCATCCGCGCCCCGCGCCGGCGCACGGGCCAAGGGGACGCCGCCACCGGCAGCCCGGCGGTATCGCGGGCGCCTTCGAGAGGGTGTTTGCCCGCCGCGCCCGGCCGCCATCGCGCAGTGTTGCGGGGACCGCCCGGCAAACGTCGTTAACGGTTTGCTAATTGCCCGCACGTAACCTTTTTTCAGGACAGGATCAGGACGCGCCAGGGCGGTGCGGCTTGGGCGGTGCGGCTTGGGCGGTGCGGCTTCCCCGGCGCGGCGCCGCGTTCACACCGACAGGAACGTGACTCGGCCGCCTCGGAGCGGCGACAAGAGAGGGGTGCGGCGATGTCAGGCCCGACGAACCAGCGGCGGCGGGGGACCACCCAGGCGGCCGCCCCTTCGCTCGACCCTCCGCGAAGCGCGTCGGCAGGCACGAGGCGGTCCAGGGCCGATCCGTCCGAGGTCGACGAACTGTTGGCGCTGGCGCGCGACAAGTCGGCCGCCAGCCGCACCAGGCTGGTCGCGATGGTCAGCGACCTGTTCTTCGGAAAGCAAGACGTGTTGAGCGAGCGCGAGCGGGCGCTCATGAGCGACATCCTGCGTCAGCTCATCCACGACGTGGAAATGACGGTCCGCCGGGCGCTGGCCGAGCGGCTCTCCACCCAGCCCAACGCGCCGCGCGAACTCATCATCGCGCTGGCCAACGACGAGATCGAGGTCGCGCATCCCATCCTCACCAAGAGCACGGTGCTTCACGACCCCGAACTCATCGAGATCATTGCCCACCGCACGCTCCAGCATCAGCTCGCCATCGCCATGCGCGAAGAGGTGAGCGAAACAGTCTCCGACGCGCTGGTGGAGACCGAAAGCGACGACGTCATCACGACCCTCATCCAAAACCCCAACGCGAGAATTTCGCACACGACGCTCGAGTATCTGGTCGAACAATCCCGGCTCCTCGACGGATACCAGAGGCCGCTTCTGGGGCGGTCCGACCTGGGCGCGGACCTGGCGAAGAAGATGTACTGGTGGGTGTCGGCGGCGCTGCGCCAACACATCCTGAACAATTTCGACGTCGATCCCACGGAACTCGACGACTCGCTCGAGACCACGGTCAGGGACGCGGTCCAAGAGGTTACCAACTACGATGCGGCGAAGACCAAGCCCTTCGAGCTCGCCAACCGCCTGAAGGAAGCCGAAGCCATAACGCCCCGCCTGCTCATCCAAGTGCTCCGCCAGGGCGAGATCAGCCTCTTCGAGGCCCTGTTCGTCCAATTCACCGAGATTCGCCTCAACCTCGCCCGCCGCCTCCTCTACGAGCCGGGCGGCGAGGGGCTCGCCGTCGCCTGCAAGGCCAGCGACATCGGAAAGCCAGACTTCGCCTCGATCTTCCTGTTGAGCCGCAAGGCCCGGCCCGGAGACAAGGTGGTGGACCCGGCAGAGCTTTCCCGGGTGCTCGCCTTCTTCGATCGCATCAAGGCCGAGGCGGCGGACGCCGTCCTCAGGCGCTGGCGCCGCGACGAGGCGTACCTGAACAGCATCCGGGAGCTCGAGCTCGTCGCCGCCAACACCGCCACGGACTAAAGCATAATCCGGTCAGGTGGAATCGACTGCGTTGCGCCGTGGCGGGGCGATCCGCCAGGCGCGGCGGGGCGGGACACGCTATCAAAGAAGCACGAGTGGGAGTGTGTCCCAAACGCTCACTCTTCTGAGCCAGTTAAGGGCAATTCTTCCCTCGCGCAATTCTGACTCCGCGTCCTAGCGGCCATTCCCTCGCCGCGCCCGACTGCCGTCCGGGCCCCGAACCGCCTCAGTCCGTGTACCTATCTCCGGCGCCTCGTTGCAGAGAAGCCAGGTGCCAGATCACGCATTCGTGAAACTATCTCACGAGCTCGTGAATAAAAACGTGATCGATCATTCTATCACCTCTTTTTCACGACTATGTGACGGCCCGTCATAGACTTGTGATTATTAATCACACTAGAAGTATCATATCCTCTATTCAAGGAACTCTATCAGGAGGGTATGATCATGTTCAGGAAAAGCGCTACCCACGACAACATCGCCCGCCGGGCGATATCCGCCGTCGCCCTGTTCGCCGCGGCGGGGATCTTGGCCGCGACCGTGGCGCCCGCGCCGGCCTCGGCAACGAGCGAGTTCGTCCGCTACTACTGGGCCGACCAGCCGGTCGAGCGGCAGGACCGCAATGTCGTCTTCGCCAGGTCCGCCGCGCGCCATGCTCCCGAGATCGGAAGCCAGTTCAGGCGCTACTGGTCCGGCGAGCTGAGCGACCGGCGGGAATTGCTCCAGAACCTGGCCCTGGCCGAGAGCATCAGGGTCCACGGCGGCGAAGCTGGCGCCGTGGACCCCCGGGCCGCGGCCCTGGACGCTAGGTCGGGCCCCGACTTCTGGGGCGGCGCGAACGCGCGCCGCTAGGACCTCCAAGCCCCCGCCTCGCGGCCCAGTTCCCCGGCCGCGAGGCCATCTCCCCTTCCCGGCGCCCTCCGTCCCCCCTGCCGGGAAGGGGATTTTCTTGCGCCTGCCAAGCGCCCCGGGGCTCGGCGCGGCGTCCCTTGTGCCCAGGGAAAAGACCGCATTACATTAAGGGGCTCACACAACGCCATCGGCCGGCGCCCCTTGAAGGCCTGAGGCCCGCCGGCGCAAGGAGACCGAACTGGTGCGTACATTCCTGATCACACTGTTGCTGGCCGTTGCCGTGGCCGGCGGAGCCGACGCAGCGTCGAAGAATAAGGGCCCGAAGCTCATCCGCCCGGACACGGCGGCGGCGGGAAAAGGCTTAGGACAAGGCGTGACCGGAGAGCAGGCGGCCCGCGCCGTCTTCTCCGAGATGGAAAGGCGCCTGATCCGGGACTTCTTCGGGGACAAGACCGGCAAGGGCGTCGGCAAAAAGGGCGCCGGAGCCGGCGAGTACAAGGGCAAGAGCAAGACAATGCCGCCCGGCCTGGCCAACCGCGACGAACTGCCTCCGGGCTTGCAGAAGCACCTGGAGCGGTTCGGCACGCTGCCGCCGGGGCTCGCCAAACGCGACCTGCCCCTTGGCCTGCAGTCGCGATTGCCGAGGCTCGGGATCGGCCTCGCACGCAAGATCATCGGCAACGACGTGGTGCTGATCGAGGAAGCCACCGGCGTCGTCCTCGACATCCTGGAAGGCGTCCTCGGTCAACAGTAGCCGGCGGGCAGGCCGCGGCGGGCCCGGGTGCGCCCGGGAGCCGCGCCGTCCCCGCTCCGGAGCCAGCTCCGCAACCGATCATCGGGCCGGCGGGTCAGAACCGGTAGATGTAGCGCAGGCCCAGCGTGTCCAGGCCCTCGTTCTTGTCCCCCAGCAGTCCGCCGTGGGAGGCGTGGTCGAGGAAGAAGGACACGCCGTGCGGCCCGAGGAAGTTCCAGCCCAGGTCGATGGCCGCCCGGAACAGCACCCGCGAGCCGAGCTCCTTCATGTCCAGCTCGTCGGTCTCGGTCTCTCCGTCGTGAACCGAGAGCCCGAACGCGAAGTCGAAGAAGAACGCCTCCCAGAACCACCATTCCCAGGTGAGCCCGAAGTAGGCCTGGCTGGTGTCGCCCTGGGTGTTGACGGTGAAGCCGAGGTGGGGCCTGGGCGACCACAGGAAGTCGAGGAAATCGGGCGAGACGAACACCAGCTCCACATTGACGTCCAGGCCATCCTCCTCGTTCCGCCCGAAGACGCCGGGGTCGTGAAGGAGGAGGCCGAGGCGGACGTCGGAGAGGAGCCCGAACGCGCCGGCCTCCTCGTCCGGCGGCGCCGGGAACGCCGCCGCGGGCGCGGGCGCGGGCGGCGCGGCCTGAACCTGGGCCGGATAGGGGGCCGGCGCCGGGGCCGGATACAGAGGCGGGGCCGGATAGGGAGGTGGGGCCGGATACGGAGGCGGGGCCGGATATGCAGGCGGAGCCGGATACGGAGGCGGGGCCGGATAATAGGGCGCCGGGTAGAAGAGCTCGGCCGGCTGCGGCGGGCTCGGCGGCGGGGCCTGAAGCGAAAAGGCGCCGCGGCCCGGAAGCGGCGTGTGGGTCACGTAGCCCGGCGGGAGGGCTGCCGGGCCGCCGCCTGCGGCGGTCGGGGCCGGGCGAGCGGGCGGAGAGGCGGGCTGCGCCGGGGCGGCCGATGGAAGGGCGGGCAGCGCGACGGCGCCATGGCCCGGCATCGGCGTGTGAACCGGACTGCGGGCCGGCGTGGGAGAGGCCGACTGCGCCACGGTCGCGCCGCCGGCCGCGGCCGTTTGCCCAGCGGCAGGCGCGGTCGCCCCGGCCAGCGCAGCCGCGGCGAAAACGCTCGTGCACGCCCGCGCCAGCCGGCGGACGCCCCGTCCGGAAACTCCCCTCATGAAACCGGCCGCGCCCTCGGCGGAAGCAGTCCCCTAAGTGCGGCTCATGATACGTCTTTTGGGAGCCCGTTCTATGGCTTTTTGGCCGCGCCGCGCCGCGCCAGAGGGCAGGGGGGTCTTAGGCTCCCGCCTCGCCGGCGCGGTAGCGCTCATCGAACGCCCGCACCTGGTCGAGGACGATCTCCGCGATCTCGGGGTCGGGGCCGATAGGGCCGGCGTACCAGATGCGCGCCGCGCCATCGCCGGCCGCGGCCCGTCCCGGCGGGCCGGCCGCCGGCCCCAGTCCGAGCAGCCGGGGCACGTCCTCCTCGCCGTGGGCGCCGGCCTCCGCGAACAAGCCGACCGCCACGGTCGGGCGTCCGCCGAGCCCCTCCGCCGCATCCTTCAAATACGGCGGCTCCTCGAGGAAGGCCGCACGGACGCGGGCGAACCCGGCCCGCTCTTCGAGCCGGGCCGCGTGGCGGCGGGCCGCCTCGCCGGAGACCGGGTCCCGGGGCGTCCCGTGACCGACGAGAAGGACCGAGACCGCCGCCGGATCGAGGTCGTGCACGCGGCACGTCTCCTCGACGTGCCGCGCGATGACCTCGGTGAGCCGCGGGTGCGTCCCCACGGGATCGCAATAGAAGACACGTTCCAAGGGGGCGGCCTGTCGGGCCCCGCGGGAGAGCCGGGTGAGCGGCCCCGCGAGCCCGAGCTCTTGGGGAACGAGGGTGCGGGCGGCGTATCCTCGGCTCATGAAGCAGGGCACGATGTAGGCCGACGACGAGTGCAGGGACGCCACCGTCTCGCGCGGCCCCGGCACGGCCTTCAGGAAACAGGCCTTGACCTCGCGGAACAGCGCGCGGCGGCCAAGCGCCTTGGCGTGGGAGGCGGTGGCGGTCTCCGCCGCCGCCACGCGCTCCGAGCCGTGGGCGACGAGGACGAGGGCGGCTTGGGCCCAAAGCGGGCTCTTGACACGCGGTTGGCGCCGGCGCGCGCGACCGGCGGCGGGCTGCGGCGGAGGGTCGGGCATCGCCGTACACATGTTACTCGCCGAAGGATCTCCGCAGGAAAATGCCTTCGATCTCCTTGCAGGCCGGCGCCCCGTGGAGGACGATGGGCCGAGGCGGCCGGCACCGCGGCCCATAGACTTGAGCCGGTCCGCGACATGCACACATGGTGATCTGGCCGCTCCGGCACAACGAAAAGGCCATGGGGGCCCCAGCGGGCGCAGACGCCCGGCGAGGCCCCGCGCGGTGGCGGCGGCCTGATCGAAGAGATCGCGCGATGGCGAACCTGCAGAACGGCGCACCCCATGCCTTGGGGCCGATTCCCGAGGCTCGAGCCGCGGCCTTCGAGCCGGCGTACCTGGCGCTGTTGCGGACGGGCGAGCTCGGCGAACGGGCGCACCTGGCCGACAAGCACCTGGAGGACTGCGATCTCTGCGCCCGCTATTGCCACGTCAACCGGCGCCAGACCATCCGGGGCGCGGTGTGCCGCACGGGCGAGCGCGCGGTCGTCCATTCCTTCGGGCCCCATCACGGCGAGGAGGACTGCCTCAGGGGCACGCGCGGGTCCGGCACCATCTTCTTCTCGTGGTGCAACCTGCGCTGCATCTTCTGCCAGAACTGGGAGATCAGCTGGAAGGGCCAGGGCCGGGAGACCCCGACCGAGGAGCTGGCCGCCACCATGCTGAAGCTCCAGGCCATGGGCTGCCACAACATCAACTTCGTGAGCCCCAGCCACGTGGTCGCCCAGATCCTCGGCGCCCTGGCCCTCGCGGCGGAAGACGGCCTTCGCCTGCCGCTGGTCTACAACACCGGCGGCTACGACAGCCCGGAGGCGCTGGCGCTCCTGGACGGCGTGATCGACGTCTACATGCCCGACATGAAGTACGGCGACTCGGAGCTCGCCAAGAAGTACTCCCACATAAAGGACTACGTGCGGTTCAACCAGGCCGCGGTCAAGGAGATGCACCGCCAGGTGGGCGACCTCGAATTCGACGAGGAAGGGGTGGCGAAGCGCGGCCTTCTGGTGCGCCACCTGATCCTGCCCGAGGGCATCGCCGGGACCGAGCAGGTCCTCAGGTTCCTGGCCGAACAGGTCTCGCCGAAGACTTACGTGAACCTCATGGACCAGTACCGCCCCTGCTATCGCGCCAGCGGCTATCCCGAGCTCGACCGACCCATCACCTCGCCCGAATACCGCGACGCCCTGGACCTCGCCAGCCGCTCCGGCATCACCAGGCTCGACGAGCGCCGCGGCTGGCCCTAGGCGGGCTTGCCGGCCTCCGCGGCGCGAGGCGCCGGCGCCGTCACGCAGCCGGTCGGCCCACCGGCAACAGGCAGAGCGGCCGTTCGTCCCGGGCCATGCCGACCACCGCCTTCACCTGCGCGTCCCGGAAGGCGCCGACCACGGTCGTCCCCAGCCCCAGCGCCGCCGCCTGAAGGTAGACGTTCTCGGCGGCGTGGCCGGCCTCCATGGGCACGTACCGATTGGCCCGATCGCCGTACTTCCTCTCGGTGCGCTCCGGCACGGCGGCGATCACGAGCACGGCCGCGCCGTCCGCCATCCAGTCCTGGTCGAGGGCGGCGGCGGCGAGCTCCGCGCGCCTGTCGCCCAACTGCATCAGGGTGAGCCGGTGGCGGAGAGGGTCGTACTTGTAGATGCCCGCCTCGAGCGCCGCCACCTCGCCCGCGACCAGGTAGACCTCGAGCGGATAGAGCGCGCCCGCAGACGGCGCCGCACGGTATCCTTCCGGGTCGGTGATACCCTGGGCCGCCCACAACAGCTGCGAGACCTCGGCCAGCGTCAACGGGCCCTTCGCGAAATCCCTCACCGAGCGCCGCGAAGAGAGCGCCGCCTCCACCGAGAGCGGGCCGGCCTGGCGCGGCTCGGGCAAGGCGACGGCGTCGCCCAGCTCGAGGGTCACGGCGACCCTCCCGCTCGCGGCGCGGAACCGGCAACCGGGGCGGCGCCCGCGCCGCCCATGAGCCGGACGGCGCGACGCCGGCGGCCGCGGGCGGCATGGGGGCGCGCCTCGGCCAACCCCCTCATGCGCCGAAGGCCTCCTGGGCCTCGCGCTTGAGCTCTTCCTCGCGGCCCGCGTAGCGCGGCGAGAAGTGGAACGGAACCAGCTTCTTGACCCCCGCCATGCGGCCAAGGCGCCCGGCCTGGGCAGCGGTCAGGTGGCTCTTTCTCGCCGCCAAGTCGGCGTCTTCCTCCAGGAACGACGCCTCGATGAAGAGCAAGTCCGCGTCCCGCGCGAGATCCGCGATGCTCTGCGCGTTCTCGTCGTGGAAGCGCACGTCGGTGACGTAGGCGATCTTCTCTCCGGGGACGACGCGCACCATCTCCGCC
>JAZGAE010000054.1:0-3840 GCA_036475545.1 Alphaproteobacteria bacterium | reverse complement strand
GACGCGAACAGCATGCGGCGGTTGTCGGCGGTGAGCTCCACCGCGAACCATCTCAGGTACGTGGGCGAGTCTTCCCGGAGATCGACGGCGACGTCGAAGATCGCGCCGCGGGTGCAACGCACGAGCTTGGCCTCGGTGTGCGGCTCCGACTGGTAATGCAGCCCGCGCAGCGTGCCGCGCTTGCGGTTGTAGGAGATGTTGCACTGGACGAGGTCGGCGTTGAGCCCGTGCGCCTCGAACTCGCGCCGGCACCAGGTGCGGGCGAAGAAGCCGCGCGCGTCCTTAACCGGCTCGGGCTCGATGACCCAGGCGCCCTTGAGCTCGGTCTCGCAAAGGATCACGGCCACCGCCCTCAGTCGTACACGCTGACGCGCGGGATCGGCACCACGAAGCGGCCGCCCCAGTCGCGGATGTGGGCCATCTGCTTCATGATCTCGTCCTTGAGGTTCCAGGGCAGGATCAGCAGGAAATCGGGCTTGGTCTCGCCGATCTTGTCCGGGTGGCAGATGGGAATGCGGGTCCCGGGCAAATAGAGCCCCTGTTTGTGGGGGCTGCGGTCGACCGTGTAGTCGAGGAAATCGGTGCGGATGCCGCAATAGTTCAAGAGCGTGTTCCCCTTGGCGGGGGCCCCGTAGCCGACGGTCGTCTTTCCCGCCGCCTTGGCGTCGACCAGGAACTTGAGCAACTCGCGCTTGGTGGCCTCGACTTGCGCGGCGAAGCCCCGGTAGGCCTTGAGGCGGTTGAGCCCGGCGGCGCGCTCCTTCGCCTTGAGCTTCGCCACCGCGTCGGTGGCCGCCCACTCGGCGTCGGCGTGGCAGGCGTAGATCCTGAGCGAGCCGCCGTGAGTCGGGATTTCCTCGACGTCGAAGACGCGAAGCCCGTGGGCGGCGAAAACCTTCTCCACCGTGAGGAAGGAAAAGTAGGAGAAATGCTCGTGATAGATGGTGTCGAACTGATTGAGCTCCACCAGCTTCGCCAAGTGCGGGAACTCCATCGTCACCACGCCCGGCGGCTTGAGCGCGACCTTGAGGCCGGCGACGAAGCCGTTGAGGTCGGGCACGTGGGCCAGCACGTTGTTGCCCACCAGCAGGTCGGCTTGCTTGCCCATCAGGATGAGGGCCCGGGCGGTGTTGACGTCGAAGAATCTGAGCAGCGTCGGGATGCCCTTTTCCTCGGCCACCCGCGCCACGTTGGCGGCGGGCTCGATGCCGAGGACGGGAATGCCGCGGCGATGGAAGAACTGCAGCAGATACCCGTCGTTGCTGGCGATCTCCACCACCTGGCTCGCGGCGTCGAGGCCGAATCGCTGGACTGCCGTTTGCGCATAGGCCTCGGCGTGCTGGAGCCAGCTGTCGGAGTAGGAGGAGAAGTAGCTGTACTGCCCGAAGAGCTGCTGCGGGGTCTGGAACTCCTCGAGCTGCACCAGGAAGCACGAATCGCATACATAGGCCCGCAGCGGATAGAACGGCTCCATCCGGTTCAGGTCCGCCTCCAGGATGTAGCCGTTGGCCGGGGGCGACGTGCCCAGGTCGACGAACAAGTGCGCCAGCGCCTCCCGGCAGAACCGGCACGAGCGCGCCGTGTCGGCGCCCGGCCGGGCCTCGGCCAGCTTGGCGTCAACAGTCATCGGCGTATGCCTCGATCTGGGCGTGCGTGAGGGCGCGGACGTCCTTTCCGGCGTCGTGGGCCTTGTACCATTCGACCGTGCGGGCGGCGGCCCGGTCCGCGCCCCACACGGGCCGCCAGCCGAGTTGCTTCTCCGCCTTCTCGATCTCGATCGCGAGCAACCGGGCTTCGTAGACGCCGTCGGCCCCGTCCGCGCGCCAGCGGGCGCCGTCTCCCCACAGCGTGACGAGCTCGTCCGCCAGCCAAGAGACCGGCCGGGACTCGCTCTCCGGGGGCCCGAAGTTCCAGCCGCCGCTCCATTCCTCGGGGCCCTCGCTCAGGCGCTGGGCGAGCATGAGATAGCCCTTGAGCGGCTCGAGGACGTGCTGCCAGGGGCGGGTCGCGCCCGGGTTTCGCACCGCCAAGGTCCGGCCCGACGAGAACGCGCGCACCGCGTCGGGGACGATCCGCTCCGCCGCCCAGTCGCCGCCGCCGATGACGTTGCCGGCCCGCGCCGTGGCGATGCCGAGCGTACCCCCGTTGCCGCCCGAACCGTTGAAGTAGGAGTCCCGGAAGCTCCGCACGGCGAACTCGGCGCAGGCCTTGCTGTTGCCATAGGGCTCGCGCCCGCCGAGGGCGTCGGTTTCGCGGTAGCCGCTGTCGCGTTCGATGTTGTCGTAGACCTTGTCGGTGGTGACGATGACGGCCGCGCGCACGCTGGGGCAGGCGCGCATCGCCTCGAGCACGTTCACCGTCCCCATGACGTTGGTGGCGTAGGTTTCCACGGGGTCCGCGTAGGCCTTGCGCACCAGGGGCTGGGCCGCGAGGTGCATGACCACCTCGGGGTCTGCCGCGGTCATCGCCGCGGTGAGGCGGGCGAGGTCGCGCACGTCCGCCACGGTCGACGAGACGTCCCGGTCCACGCCGGCGGCGGTGAAGAGATTCGGCTCGGTCGGCGGCGTCAGGGCATAGCCCGACACCTTCGCGCCGAGCCGGGCCAGCCACAGCGCCAGCCAGCCGCCCATGAAACCGGTGTGCCCGGTCATGAAGACGCGCCGCCCGGCCCAGAAATCCGGAGTCATGCCGATGGCCGACATGGTTGCCAGACCTGCCACGGAGCGTGGCCGCTGGCCCACAGCTCATTGAGCAACTGCATCTCCCGGTAGGTGTCCATGCACTGCCAGAAACCGGGATGGCGATAGACGGCCAGCTCGTCTTGCCGCGCCAGCGATTCCAGCACCCCCTGCTCGAGGCTGAGGTCGTCTTCGCCGTTGAGGTGGTCGAAGGCGGTGCGCTCGAAGACGAAGAAGCCGCCGTTGATCCATCCCTCGGTCACCTGGGGCTTTTCGATGAAGGACGTGACCACGTCGCCGTCGACGCCGAGCTCGCCGAAGCGCGAGGAAGGGTGGACCGCGGTGACCGTGGCCAGCCGGCCCATCTTGCGGTGGTGGGCGAGAAGGGTCTGGATGTCGATGTCCGCCACCCCGTCGCCGTAGGTGGCGAAGAAGGTGTCCCCATCTACGTATTTGAGCGCCCGCTTGATGCGCAGCCCGGTGAGCGCATGGGTGCCGGTCTCGGCGAGCGTCACCCGCCAGTCCTCGCCCAGTTTGCTCGAGAGAGTGTCCAGGCCTCCGTTCGACAGATCGACGGTGAAATCGCTGTTGCGGCGGTGGTAGTTGAGGAAGAAGTCGCGGATGATGTCGCCGCGGTAGCCTAGGCACAGGACGAAGCTCCGGCAGCCGAAGTGGCGGTAGAGCTTCATGATGTGCCAGAGAATGGGGCGGGTGCCGATCTCGACCATCGGCTTGGGCTTGAACTCGGTCTCCTCGCGCAGCCGCGTGCCGAGGCCGCCACAAAGGATGAGCGTCTCCATGTCGGCGATCGAGTTCACGGCTGGTTGTCTCCCCCGGCGATCTGGGTCCTCTCGAGGCGCCGCTCCCGCGCGGTGGGGGGTGGAATGCGGGCCCCCCGGGCGGCGGCTTGCGCCATGGCGCGAACGCTCGAAACGCCCGGAAGTCTGCGTCTTTTACGGTTAAGCAATGCTTAAATTCCGGCGAAATTTTCAGGCCCTGCGGGGCCCCCGCCAGGGGTTCCTCGAAGGACGTGGCGGGCGACGGGCGCTGGCGCTGTGGCTGCCGCTGCCGCTGTTGCGATCTGTCTCATCGAGCCGCAGGGCTGGGAGGTGCGATCCGTGCCACGATGCCGGGCGCGACGGGCCGCTCGCGAGGATGAGCG
>JAZGAE010000053.1:0-15484 GCA_036475545.1 Alphaproteobacteria bacterium | reverse complement strand
AGAATCCATGTCATCTCGCCCGCCCGCTCGTGACTGAGGCGGCACACCCCGGTTTCACACCATCCGGAGTCTTATCCGATCCGTCGCGTCGACGAGGTGGGGAACGCCGATGAGATCGTGTTCGCGCGCGTCCACCGCGTGGACAGGGGCGCGCATCCAGCCGTGCGCAGAGGGCCAGGGCGCCCCGCGGACGAGTCGCCGTCAGCCGCCGAACATCTTCTTCAGGTTCTCGAGCCCGGCGTCGAAGATGCCCTGGATCACCGCCGCGGCGTCCTGCTCCGGCGCGCCCTTCGGCTCGAACTCGCTCGACCACTCGACCGTGCAGCCGCCCTCCTCCTCGCGCACCCTGAGCGTCGCGTGATAGTCGGCGACGGGGAGCGGGCTCTCCAGGATCTCGTAACTGTAGAGATGCTCGCTGTCGTCGAGCCGCTCGAGCCGCTCGACCACGGTGCCGCCGCCAAGGAGATGCAAGCGCCGGATGACGCCCCTGCCTCCCTCTTCCTCCTCGATCTCGCTCCGCTCGACCGCTGGGTGCCAGTCCGGGAGCGCATTGAAGTTCCCGATAAGGTCCCATACCTGCTTCGTCGAAACGGGAAGCTTGGTCGACAGATTCACCTTGACCATGGCGGTTTCCCCCTTTCACGGTGTGTTCACTCGCGCCGACCGACGGCGCCTGATTACGGCCGACTCTAAGCCATGAGCGACCGGCTTGTCATCCCGGCCGCTCAGCCGTGCAGCGCCTGTTTCACGCGGTCGAGCCCTTCCTTCATCATTTCGTCGAAAAGCTCGACGACCTCGGCCTCGCTCGCGCCCGCCGGCGTGAAGTCGCTCGTCCATTCGACGACGCAAGACTCGGGGCCCCTCTCGCGCACGGCCAGCCGGCAATCATAGTCGCGGACCGGGAACGGGCTCTCGACGATGGTGTAGCGGTAGAAGCGCGCCCCGTCGTCCCTCTCCTCCAGCCGGTTCACGATGAGGCCGCCGTCGTGCAAGTGGATCCGCCTGAGCGTGGCGCCGGTCCCCTCCTCGCGGGTTAGCTCGCAGGCGCGCACCGCGGGATGCAGCTTGGGCAGCGCGTCGAACGGGCCTACCAGATCCCAGACCCGCTCCGCCGGCACGTCCAGCGCCACGGTCCTCTCCGCATGGGCCATCCCTACCGCCGCGCCTCGCCCCGGTTCCGCCCCCGCTATCCCTCGTTGCGCTCGAGCACCGCCATGAGCTCGCGCCATTCGCGCTTGGTGAGCCCGCTCTCCTCGGCACTCACGGTCTCGCCCTCGATCAGGCGCTTCACCACCTCGAGCGCGGACGCCGAGAGATAGGCGCCGCCCATGCGGTAGCGGGTGAACGCCTCGTGGGTGAGCGGCACCCAGCGCTTCATCACGTCCAGCATGGCCTCGGCGTAGACGCGGATCTCGTATTGGGCGTGGGGGTCGACCCGGAGCGACAGGAAGTGCATGAGGTTGTGGAGGTCGATCTTCCAGTACCACTGGGTATAGGTATTGAGCGTCAGGTCCATCCGTGCGAGCTCGCGGGCGAGGCCCTTCCGCGCCGGGTCGATGAC
The DNA here is from genome assembly GCA_036475545.1 of Alphaproteobacteria bacterium. Classification (GTDB taxonomy): domain Bacteria; phylum Pseudomonadota; class Alphaproteobacteria; order DATDPM01; family DATDPM01; genus JAZGAE01. Next base: position 13,923 of record JAZGAE010000053.1, on the reverse strand, counting down.
GTTGCCGTCCTCGTCCTCGTTCAGCATCTCCAGGTAGTGGTCGTAACACTGCTGGGCGTCGCCGCGGAGCAGCTCCAGAACGCGCGCGGCCTCCTCGCCTTCGAGCAGCTGTTCGCGGCCCTGGCGGTTGGTGTGCGACTGGGTCGCCAGCACGTCCGGCGCGGGGATGTAGAACTCCTTGTCGAGGATCGAGTAGCGCGCGGAGTATTCGTTGACGTTGGCGGTGCGGTGGCGGATCCACTGGCGCGCCACGAAGATGGGCAGCTTGACGTGGAACTTGATCTCGCACATCTCGAACGGCGTCGTGTGGCGGTGGCGCATGAGATAGAAGATGAGGCCGCGGTCCTCGCTCACGGCCCTGGTGCCCTTGCCGTAGGAGACGCGCGCCGCCTGCACCACCGCGCCGTCGTCGCCCATGTAGTCGATGACGCGCACGAAGCCGTGGTCGAGCACCGGGATCGCCTGGTAGAGGATCTCCTCCAAGGCCGGCGCCGTGACCCGGCGGGATTCGGCGCTTTCGGCGCGCAGCCGGTCGATCTCCTGGGCTTGCTCGGGCGTCAGTTCCATGGGGCGTCTTCGTCTCGGGCGGTCCGGTCGGGCCTCCAATCTACAGGCGCCGGCGGGCCGGAACCAAGCGGAAACGCGCGCCCTCCACCAGCCATGAGGCTTTCCAAACGGCGAGGCAGCCGGCGGTTCGACCGAAGCCGCGTTTTGCTTGTATCGCGGGTCTTTCACCGACGCCCCGCAGCCCTTATATTAAACGTGTCGGGAAACCGGCTATGGCGATAAACGTCTTGCTTACTACCCGTAGCGGACCCGGGGGCAGTACCCGGCGCCTCCACCATAATCCCGCGCTTTGGGCGGCGGGCTGATCAACGGGGGCGAACCAGGATCGACGTGCGTGGAAAAGGTACGACTTTCGCCCGGCATGGTACCGCCGTTATCGGGCCAAACCTTAAGTGCGAACGATAACCAACTCGCACTCGCTGCTTAAGCACGCTTAAGTAAGCGCGGCCCGGGGGGCGCCGGGCAACAGAAGCCCCCCACTTTCATCCCGCGTCCGCCAGCAGGCCCGCTCCATGGCCGACCACTTTCTCCAGTACGACCAGATGGTCCAGAGGGCCTTCCGCGGCGTCGTCCGCGACGCCCTCGCAAGCGTTGCGGAGCACGGTCTCCCCGGCCGCCATCACTTCTTCATCGCTTTCCGCACCGACCATCCGGACGCCAGCCTGCCCGACCATCTCCGCGCCCGCCATCCCCATGAGATGACCATCGTCCTCCAAAACCAGTTCTGGGGGCTGGAGGTGGACGACGAGGCGTTCGCGGTAACGGTGTGCTTCAACAAGGTCGGGGAGCGCCTGAGAGTGCCCCTTGCCGCCGTCACGCGCTTCGTCGATCCTTCCGTCAACTTCGGCATCCAGCTCCAGGCGACCGCGCCCGACGGCACGCTGCTCGGCCCGCCAACGCAACCCGCCGGCGAGCAAGGCGAGGCGGGGCGCGAAGGAGAGCCCGGGCCCACCGGTGAAGCGGCCGGCTCCGGCGACAAGGTCATCGCCCTCGACACCTTCCGCAAGTCCTGACCGACAGCCGGCATGGCGGCAGCCTCCATGCTCTTGGACGGCCCTGACGAGGCGCCGCTCACTGTGGTGCTGGCGCACGGCGCGGGCGCGCCCATGGACTCCCCCTTCATGGCGTTCTTCGCCGAGGGGCTGGCGCGCCACCGCTTCGGCGTGGCGCGCTTCGAGTTCCCCTACATGGCGGCGCGGCGCACGGGCGCCAAGCCGCGCAAATCGTCTGGCCGCACCGAGCGCCAGAACTGGGACGAGGCGCTCGCGGAGCTTGCCGAGTTCCTGTCGGGACTTTGAGGGTCCGCCATGGCCTCGTCCCCCGAGTTCTGCGAGCACGTCCTCGACCTCTTGTCGCCGCTCGGCCCGGTCGCGGCCAAGCGGATGTTCGGCGGCTTCGGGCTTTACCTCGACGGGCGCATGTTCGGCCTGATCGCGGACGACACGCTCTACCTCAAGGCGGACGGGATGAGCGCGCCCGAGTTCGAGGCCAACGGGCTCTCGCAGTTCCGCCCCCTGGTCAAGGGCAAGCCCTTTCCGATGCCTTACTGGGAGGCGCCCTTGGACGCGCTCGAGGACGGGGAAGACCTGTGCCTCTGGGCCAGGAAGGCGTTGGATGCCGCGCTCCGCGCCAAGGCCCAACCGAAGCGGCGCCGCCGTTCCTAGCCGCACTCGGTAGGCGGGGCGGCGGCGCATGTGGTAAAAGCCAGGCGCGAACCGAACGTTGAGGGGCTGAGCCATGGCGGACAAGCCCAAGACCCGCACCGAGACCGACACCATGGGGGCGATCGAGGTCCCCGCGGACAAGTACTGGGGCGCCCAGACCCAGCGCAGCCTCGAGAACTTCCGCATCGGAACCGAGCGCATGCCGGCGCCGCTCGTCCGCGCGCTCGCCATCCAGAAGCAGGCGGCGGCGCGCGCCAACATGGCGCTGGGCGAGCTCGACGAGACGGTGGGCAAGGCCATCGTCGAGGCGGCCGACGAGGTCATCGCCGGCAAGCTCGACGACCATTTCCCGCTGGTGGTGTGGCAGACCGGCTCCGGCACCCAGACCAATATGAACATGAACGAGGTGCTGGCCAACCGCGCCACCGAGATCCTGGGCGGGAAACTCGGCTCCAAGGACACGGTACACCCCAACGACCACGTCAACCGGGGCCAGTCCTCGAACGACACCTTTCCGACGGCCATGCACATCGCGGCCGTGGAGGAGATTCACCGCCGCCTGGTGCCGAGCCTCGACCATCTGCGCGCGGCGCTGGAAGAGAAGGCGCAAGACTTCGACGACATCATCAAGATCGGCCGCACGCACCTGCAGGACGCGACGCCCTTGACCCTGGGCCAGGAGTTCTCCGGCTACGCCAAGCAGGTCGAGCTCGGCATCGCGCGGCTGCGCGATTGCCTGCAGCGCCTCTTTCCCCTGGCCCAGGGCGGCACCGCGGTCGGCACGGGGCTCAACGCCAAGCACGGCTTCGCCCAGCGCTTCGCCGAGGAGGCGGCGAACATCACGGGGCTCTCCTTCGTCTCGGCGGACAACAAGTTCGAGGCCTTGGCCGCCCACGACGCCATCGTCGAGGCCTCTGGCGCGCTCAATACGGTGGCGGCGTCGTTGAACAAGATCGGCAACGACATCCGGCTCTTGGGATCCGGCCCGCGCTGCGGCATCGGCGAGCTGACGCTCCCCGCCAACGAGCCCGGCTCCTCGATCATGCCCGGCAAGGTCAACCCCACCCAGGTGGAGGCCTTGACCATGGTCTGCGCCCAGGTGATCGGCAATCACGTCGCCATCACGGTGGCGGGCGCGCAAGGGCACCTGGAGCTCAACGTGTTCAAGCCGGTGATGATCTACAATCTGTTGCAGTCGATCCGGCTCATCGCGGATAGCGCGCGCAGCTTCACCGACAACTGCGTTGCGGGCCTCACACCGAACCGCGAGCGCATCGCCCGGCTGGTGACCGAGTCGCTGATGCTGGTGACGGCCTTGAACCCCTACATCGGCTACGACGCCGCCGCCGAGGTGGCGAAGAAGGCCCATGCCGAGGGGACCACGCTCCGGCAAGCCGGCATCGCCCTCGGCCTCTTCACCGCCGAGCAGTTCGACGAGTGGGTGGATCCTGCGAAGATGCTGGGCCCGCGGCCTTGACCGCGGGCGCCGCCCGGTAGAACCCCGAGGCCCGGCCATCCTCGAGACGCCGATGCCGCCCGCCATCCGCAAACATTCGGTCGTGATCGCGGGCCACAGGACCAGCGTGTCGCTGGAACCCGAATTCTGGGAGGCGCTCAAGAAAATGGCCTCGGCGCGCGGGCAGTCCCTCAACGCGCTCGTCGCCGAGATCGACGAGGGGCGCGCCGGCAACCTGTCCAGCGCGCTGCGCCTCGCGGCCCTCGACTTCTTCCGCGCTCGCGCCAAGGGCGGCGGCTAGCCCGCCCCGCCCGCGGCCTCAGCCGCCGGTCACTGCGCGTGTGAGCCGGCGCCGTAGAGGACGATTTCCCGCAACCCGTAGTCGCCGCCGCGGTTGAGGACGGTCAAGCCGTCGAACGCGCCCATGACCCCGCGGTCCGTCGCTCGAATCACTTCCTCGCCGTCGAGCACGACGACCATGGTCCCGGTCTCGTCGCGGGTCCAGAGAATCGTGTGCGCGCGCCGGTCCTCGAGCTCGACCCTGCGTTGGTGGGCCTCGATGACGCCGCTTCCATAGGACGACAGCCGCACCAGCGCGAGCCCCGGCTCCGCGCCCGGGGTATAGACGAGCCGGTAGCCGACCGTGCGGCTCTCGCCCTGATAGGGGCCGATCTCGAGCCGCCCGGCGCCGGCCCGCGACGTCAGCTCGGCATGAAGCGCGAAGGCGTTGGGGATCGCCCGGGCGACGTGGATCTCGGCGTAGTCCGGCGCGGGCGTTCGCGCCTCCCGCCCCTCGGGCTGGATGACCCTCTCCAGAATCGTGCCCAGGATCCTGGCCCCGAGGTCCTCGGGCTCGCGCCGGGCGGCGGTGGCCGGAGGCGGGGTCACCACCGTTCTGAGGCCGACGTTGAAATCGACCCCGAACCTCCCTGCCGCCACGGTCCAGGTCGGGTTGGCGGTGAAGTCCCCGTCGCGGAAATCGTCCCGCAACAGCTCCGCCCGCCACGGCCAGTGGTAGCGCTCGCCGAGTGCGCGCAAATCCCGCAGAAGCCAGGGCTGCGCCGCGTGCCTGCGCTCTCCTGTCTCGACGAGTCTCAAGAGTTCGTCCACCAGTTCCTGGGTCCGGTCCGCTTCGCCCGGCACGCCCGGCACTGGCGAGGGGCCGAGCCGCGCCGCCCGCCGCTCGTCGACGGTGGCGGCCAGGTGCGCGTGCACGGCGTCCGACGGCCGCCCATCGACGGACAAGCCCGCAGCCGCCTGGTATTGCCGGATCGCCTGTCGGGTTTGGGCGCCCGCCACCCCGTCGGCGGTGCCGGCGTCGTAGCCCAGTTCGCCGAGCATGCGCTGGATCGCGGCCACGGTCTCCCGCGACGGAGCGGTGCCGTAGCGCGAGGCGGCCCCCTCTTCCGGCGGCGCCCATTTGGGCCGCGCGGCGGCGGTGGTCGTGGTGATCGACCGCCACGCCCGCGCCTCGGCTTGAGCCTCGGCGATCTGGTCGGTGGTCATGAGCCGGGCCACGTCGTCGCGCGCCTTCACCGCTCCGGGCCGGCCCTGCGAGGCGGCCAGGTTGAACCACTTGTGCGCATCCACATAGCTCTGGGGCGTGCCCCGGCCGACCCCATAGAGGTAGCCGACCATGTACTGGCTGTCCGCGTCGCCCTCGTCCGCCAGCACGCGGAACTCCTGGAACGCCGCCCCATAGTCGCCGCGCTCGTAAGCCGCGAGGGCCGAGCTGAAATCGGCGTGGGCCGGCGAAGCGAGGGCCAATAACAGAAGGCTCGCGAGTACGATAGGTCTCATCGTGATGTCTCCTCAGACCCTCCGGAGTCCGGGGCAGAGCCGCGGCTTGGCCGCATGTTACGGCGCCGCCCCCTTCCCCAGTTCCTCCTGGAGTTGCTGCTCGAGCTCGAGGAGCACGTCTTCGGCGCGCTCCCGGGCCTCGCTATCCAGCCTTGCGGCCTCCTCGGCCGCCTCTTCATCGCCTTCGCGGCCCGTCTCAGGCGCGCCCTCGTCCGGCTCGCCGGCGGGCGCCGCCCCGGCTTCCGTTTCAACCGCGCCGCCCGCGGCCGCCGCATCGCCGCTGGAGACCGCCGCCAGCAACCAGAACGCCGCCGCCAATGCCATCGCCGCCAATGCCGCCGCTCGTATCGTAGGACCAAGTGCGGCCATTGAAGAACTGCCGGTGTCTGACTCGATCATTGGCCGGGCCTCCTCTCCCTCAATTCATGCATCCGCTTCGCCGCGCACTGTCAAGCCCCTCAGAACTTCAACCCTTTGAGCAGGTCCTTGATCACGTCTTCGGGCTGGACCGGCCCGGGCTCGGGCTGGACCGGCTCGGGCGCGGGCGCCGGTTGCGCCGGGGCGGGTGCCGGTTGCGCCGGGGCGGGCGCCGGCTCCGCCGGGGCGATCTCCTTCGGCAGGATCTTCTTGAACAGCGACTCGAGGCCGAGCGGCTCTTCCGGCTGAGCCGGCGCCCCTTCGGGCGCGGGCGCCGGCTCAGCCGGAACGATCCCCTTCGGCAGGACCTTGCGCAGCAGCGTGCCGACGCCGCGTTGAAGCAGGAAGGCCTGCATGCGGTCGGTTTCGATCTTGCGCTGCGGCGCATCGAGGGGCCCGACCACGCGCATCCCAACGGGCGGGGCCTTGGGGTGCTCCGTGAGGAAGAACTCGGCCTGCATGTCGATGAACCAGCGCGGCAGGTCTACGACGGCGACGGCCTTCCCCTCGCTCGCCTGAGCCAACAGGTGGATATCGTCGCTGCGGATCACGCCCCTATCGATGGCAAACGTCCCGTCCAGCCTGGTGAACCGCGTCTGCCCGCCTTTCATGGAGGAAGCCAGGAAGGCCAGGTAGCTCTCGGCGCTGTCGAGGCTCTTGAGACGCTCGCTGACGGCCGCGAGGTCGAAGCCGCGCACCACGCCGTCGACGACGTTGAACCCGCCCTTGCCGCCAAGGCTCGACACGAGCTCGAAGGGGCTGCGTCCCGCGCCGCCCATTTCCATGTTGAAGTTGAGGCGGCCCTCGGCGACGTCGATATCGCCGGCGACGAACAGGGCCTCGTGAATGTTGGCGTTGGCGACGGTAACGGTGCCGGCGAGAGACGGCACGTCCGCCGCCATCAGACGGCCCTTGAGGTCGAAGGCGCCCTCGAACATGGTCCCGGTGAGCTGCCGGACCTCCAGGGCACCGGCGTCGAGCGCGAGCACGAGCTGGGGCTTGACCACCCGGTACTTGTCGTAAGAGATCGCCGGCGCCGCCAGCCGCACGTCGGCGTCGACGGCCCTGAGCGCCGAGAGGTCCAGCGGTTCTTTGGACCATCGCTCGCCGGGCGGTGCTTGCGGGCCGGGGTTGCCCCTCTTCGGCGCGGGCTTGCCCGCCCCGGCCCTGGGCTTGGCGCCCGACCCGGAGGGGCGCGCCGGCAGGAACAGGTCGGCGACGATCTCGCTCGTGCTGAGCGCCGCCGTGATCTTGGGCCGGGGCCCGTCGAGGCGCACCGTGATGTCGCCCGCGACGTTCACCGGCCCGACCTTGCCGCTGAGCCCCGAAATCTGGGCGGCCGCGGCATCGCCGGAGACTCGGGCCTTCAAGGAAAAGTCTCCCAACTTCTCCGCCGCCGGCCGGTAGTCCTCGGCAAACAGCCGCACCAGCTTGACGAGATCGGGGTGGGCCGCCGCAACCGCGAGATCGAAGCGCGGCACCTGGTCGCGCACGCCCATCACCCCCTTGACGCTGACCCGCCCTTCGGCGGCTTGCAGCGCCGCGTCGAGCTCGAGGTTATCGACCCGTCCCTTGGCCGTGCCTTCGAGCGCGACCCGCCCTACTCGCTCGGAAACGGAAGGCGGCTCGACGGCCACGGCGCGCAGCAACCGGGCGACATCCTCGGCGCTCACCTCGAAGGCGGCATCGAGCAGCGGCGTCTTGCCGAACCCCTTCGCCGAGCCGCTGAAGGTCAGGGCCGTGCCCGCGAAATCGGTCACGCCCGCGTCGCGGACCGTCAGCTCGCCGTCCTGGAGCGTGCCGTCGAAGCGCAGGCCCCGGACCTCCATTCTGTTGACGGTGAGGCTCCCGATCTTGGCGTCCACGTTGGCGTCGAAGGCGTTCAAGAGAGCGAGCGCCGGAAGGATCGGCTCCTCCTCCTTGTTCGGAGACAGCGACGCCGGTGCCCGGGCCGGTGCCTTTTTGGGCTTGGCCTCCTCCTTTTCCGGCTTCGGCGGCAGGTAGGCGTCCAGGTTGAAGCGGTCGACTTCGAGCCGCGCGCCGAATGCCGGGCGTTCCCTGAGCGCGATGGCCACGCCGCCGGTAAGTCGGGAAGCGTCGAGGCGCAAGTCGATCTCCGTCAGATCGAGCTGGGCCGGGGTCCCCTTGACCTTGCCGGTGAACGAAAACTTGCGCAGCCGGTCTGGGGGGACCGACGAGGCGTCGATCCCGAGCCAGTCGAAGACGCCGCGCAGGTTGTCGGACCTGGCTTCGACGTTGCCGTCCACTGCCGGCGCCCCGTCCTTGGCCGTAAGCGTACCGGAGAGCGAAACGTCCGAGCCTCCGGGCAGAAGCGCCGAGGCCTGGTTCAGCGTCAGCACGCCCTTGTCCAGCGCCGCGCTCACCTTGGCCTGGCGCACGCCTCCCTCCTTGAACACCAGCGCGTCCACGCTGAGGTCGAGGGACGCCTTGACGTCGCCGGGAAGCGCGAACTCCGCCTTGCCGGGCGCGGGCGCGGGCGCGGCGCCAGGCTTGGGCTCGCCGGCGCCTTGGCCCTCATCCTCTCCGGCGGGCGGCTCCATTGCGAGCCAGCGATCAAGGTCGATGCGGTTGAACGAGAGCGCGACATCGGCCTGAAGCGGGGGGCCGAAGGTCGCGTTGAGCGCCCCGGTCGCCCGCGTGTCCCCGAGCCGAAAGGCGATGTCGTTCACTTCCAGCGCCTCGGCCGAGGCGGAAAGCGCGCCCTCCAGGGCGAATTTCTGGGCCACGAATCCGGGCATGTCGGGGGTCGCCGCGCCCTCCGGCGATGCGGCCGCCATCAGCGCCTGCACCAGGCGCCTGAGGTCGTTTCCTTCCGCCTCGAAGCTTCCTGAAAGCGCGCCTTCGGCGGAAGGCTCCGAGAAATTGCCGGAGAATCGCGCCTCGGCCTTGGCCGAGGGGAACGCGAACTTCATGTTCACGATCACCGGCTGTCGCTCCGTGAACGAGCCCACCGCGAGCTCGAACTCGACCGGCAAGCCGCGCGCGACCATGTCGCCCTGGGCCCTGAAGGGCCCGGTCAACGTCTCCGCCGAAATTTCGGCGTCGAGGCCGTCGATGCGCTCGATCGTGCCTGTCGCGCTGTCGAGATAGGTCAGCGTGCCGTTCTCGATGCGGAACCGGTCGAGCCTCACCCTCGAGGGCGCGCGGCGCGCACCCGGCTCAGCGCCCGGCTCCGGCTCGGCCGGGGCGGCCTCCTCGGGCTCGCCGGCCGCAGGGCCGAACTCCCAGTTGCGGCGGCCGTCGGGCAGCACCTCGAATTCGATCACGGGTTCGATCAGGGCGATGGTCTCGACTTGGACGATCCCCTCGAACAGCGGCGTCAGCGCGATGCGCACCCGCAGCGCCTTGAGGCTCACCATGTCGGGGCTGGCCGCGCCTTCGATATTGGCGAGGCGCAAATCGTTCACCGACAGCGTCGGAGCCGGAAGCACGGCGAAGTCGATGTCGCCTTCGATGACCAGATCCCGGCCGGTCCGCGACTTGATCTCGGCTGCGATCTCGGGCTTGTACTCGTTCCAATCGACGAACGTGGGCCCGACCAGCGCGGCGACGATCACCAACACCACCAGGCCGAACAGGAACGCCAGGAACTTCTTCACCGATGACCCTCCGCTCCATATGGCTGGAGCCTCAGAGATGGCCGCGGCGGCGGGACCAGAGCGGTTGCATGGACCGCGGTTTCCGATAAGCTAGGAGATCGGAGAGCAAGGTTCAAACCGTTCCGTATGGCCGAGCCCCGAATCGGTACGCACATGGCCGACATCATCAACCTCAATCGCTACCGCAAGCAACGGGAACGGAAGGAGGCGGAGGCGCGCGCCGCCCAGAACCGGGCCGGGTCCGGCCGGACCAAGCGGGAACGGATGCGGGATAAGGCCGAACGGGACCGCCGGCACACCGACCTCGATAACAAACGCCTCGACTGAACGTTCGGGCCACGGCCCGGCCGAGCGGCGCGATATTGGGCCCCCGCGTCAGGGTAGGGCTCGTCCGTCCCGCGGCGCCCGAAGCCGCTTGTAGATCTCCATCACCACGATGAGCGACAGCGCGACCACGGCGATCAACAACCATTCGGCGATGCCGATGGGCTGAATGCCAAGCACATCGTTTAGGCCCGGCACATACATGGCGCCGATATGGACCGCCTGCGCCGCGATCACCGCCACCACCAGAAACGGATTGGACGCAAACGGGACCTGGAAGGCCGAGCGGGTCTCGGAGCGGCAGTTGAAGGCGTGGACGTTCTCGAACAAGACCATGAGAAGAAGCAAGTGGTTGCGGGTTTGCGCCTCGCTCCAGCCCTGGTCGATGCACCAGAAGAAGTAGAGGAACGCGACGCCGCCGATGAACGCTCCGGAGACGACCGTCTGCTCGATCATGCGGCGGTCGAACATGGGCTTGTTGGGGGGGCGCGGCTTGCGCCGCAACACGCCGGGCTCGCCCTTCTCGAAGGCGAGCGCCACGTCCTGGATCCCGTTGGTCACGAGGTTGAGCCACAGCAGTTGCACCGCGAAAAGGGGGAGCGGCAACCCCGCCGCAAGGGCCAGGAAGAACAGCACCACCTCGGCGGCGCCGGTGCTGATTAGTAGGTAGATGACCTTGCGAATGTTGTCGTAGGCGACCCGTCCCTCCAACACCCCCGCCATGATCGAGGCAAAATTGTCGTCGGTCAGGATAAGATCGGCGGCCCCGCGGGCCACGTCGGTTCCGTCCTTTCCCATGGCCACGCCGATGTTGGCCGCGCCCAGCGCCGGCGCGTCGTTCACCCCGTCGCCGGTGAGCGCGACGTAATGGCCGGCGCGCTGCAGAGTCTGGACGATGGCGAGCTTCTGCACCGGCTCGACCCGGGCGAAGACGCGCCCGCGCGCCACTATCTCGTCGAGCCTCGCGGGATCGTCGGCGACACTGGCGAGCGCCGTGCCGACGACCACCTCTTCCCGGACCCGCGCGATGCCCAACTCCTTCGCGATCGCAAACGCCGTCGCCGGATGGTCCCCGGTGATCATGCGTACATCCACCCCGGCGGCACGACAGCCCGCGACCGCATCGGGCACCTCGGCTCGAACCGGATCGATGATGGCGACGAGCCCGAGGAAGCTGAGCCCGCTGAGCGGCCTGCGTGAGGCCACCGCCGCAACATCCGCCTCTGCTTCGCCGCAGGCCACCGCCAATACCCTGTACCCTGCGACCGACATTCGTTCGGCTTCCGCCAGCGCGGCGTCGGCATCGACGCCCGAGCACATGGGCAGAACCGTTTCGGCCGCTCCCTTGACGTGGACCAGCGTGCGCGCGCCATCGCGGTTGAACGTGGCGGCGAACCGGCGGTACGGCTCGAAGGGGATGATCCCGGTCTGAGGATATTCCTCGTCGAGCGCGGCCTTGTCGAAACCAAGCTTGGCCGCAAGGACGAGGAGCGCCACGTCCACCGTGTCCCCGATATGGCTGTAGCCCCCGTCGGTGGCATAGAAGCTGGCCTCGTTGCACAACACCACCGAGCGTGCAAGCCGCCGGACCCTCTCGCGCACGGCTCCCGCGGTGACGTCGAGGTGCGTCCCCGCATAGGTCACGGCGCCCTCGGGCACATATCCTTCGCCGGCGACCTCGACCTCGCCGATCCCGGGAATGAAAAGCCGCCTCACGGTAAGCTCGTTGCGCGTCAGCGTCCCCGTTTTGTCGCTGGCGATGAGGGTGCAGGAGCCCAACCCCTCTACCGCCGGGAGCTGGCGGACCAACACGTTGCGCCGCGCCATGCGCGCCATGGCGATGGCCAAGGCCACCGTGATCGCCACCGGCAGCCCCTCGGGGATCGCCGACACCGCGAGGGCTACGGCGACGAAGAACACGTCCGCGACCCCCATGCCCTGGGAAAACTGGGCCACTGCCAGGACCGCGATCGCGATGATGATCACCGAGCCGATGGCGCGCGTGAAACGGGCCATCTGCTGCACGAGCGGGGGCGCCGGCAGGTCGGCGGCGGCGAGGGCCTCGGCGATGCGGCCGACCTCGGTGTGAATGCCGGTGCGGACGACGACGCCCCGGGCGCGGCCGTTGAGAACGGTGGTTCCGCCGTGGAGCATGTTGCTGCGGTCGCCCAGCACCGTGCGCTCCGCCAGCACGGCGGCGGCGTCCTTGTCGATGGAGACCGACTCGCCGGTCAGCAGCGATTCGTCCACCTTGAGCTCGTGGGCCGCAAGCAGGCGGATATCGGCCGGCACCAGGGCGCCGGATTCGAGGTGTACGACATCCCCCGGCACCAGCCCGGCGCTATCCATGCGCCGCCGTCGACCGTCGCGCGTCACCGTGACGCGTTTCGGCGCCAAGGCGTCCAGAGCCTCGGCGCCGACCCCCGCCTTCCACTCCTGGACGGCACCGATCACGGCATTGATCTGCAGCACCACGAAGATGAAGACGGCGTCCGCGTGTTGGCCGATGAACAGCGACACCACGGCGGCCCCCAGCAGCAGGTAGATGAGGGGGCTTTTGAATTGGCGCAGATAGACGACCGCGGGCGAGGCGCGCTTCCTCTTGGGCAACTGGTTGGGACCGAAGGCGGCAAGACGGGCCGCAGCCTCGTCGCCCGTGAGCCCACCGCTCCGGGCGTCCAGGGCGCTCAGCGCATCCCCGGGCGCCAGGCTGTGCCAGTAGCGTTCGAGATCGATCGAATTCGTCATGGCGCGCGAGACCTCAAACCCGCAGGGGGTGCGCCCGCGCCGTCCCCGCGGGCGGATGGGCCTATTGCTTGGCGGTGATCTTCAGGGGTTCCTCTAGTGGATCGAATCTAACATTTAGTACCGCTTAGCCTAGTCGTTCACCGCGAGAATCCTGAGCGGCAGCCGGACTCATTCGTTAGATCGGTACCACTAGGCCCGAGACGACGACCTGCTCCGCGCCGCCCCCGTCCGCGATGATCACCTTCACTTTGCGCAGGCCGTTGACGGCGCGCCAGATCCTGTGCAGCGTCATGGCGTTCCGCGTCCTCTGGCGCAGCCCGTTCTCCAGCCAAGGCGGGCTCGCGGTCACCCGGACGGTCCGGCCACCCAGGTCCTCGGCGGATACGAACGGCGGCCCGCCGATCGCCTGCCCGACGCGCTGGTTCAGCTCCTCGAATCTGAGCTGGAAGCCGGAGAATGCCACGGCGTCCAGCTCCTCCTCGCTGGCCGGCCCTGCCGCGGTCTGCGCCCGGGCGGGGTGCCCCGGGGCGGCGGCCAGATATGCGATCGCAGCCAGTATTGCGGCGGCGAGCACCCCGCGGCCGAGCGCCCTCCTCAGTGCATCATATCGGGGCATGCGACCTCCCTGTCGTGATCGTTTGCCCACCTGATGGCGCTAGAGCGGACGGGACGATATCGTTGCGGAGGCCACGGTGCAACCGGGATTGAGCCGTACCCGGCCCAGCGCGATTGCGCGCATCCCCCACAGCTCCCGGGGACCGCCGGGTTCGACGCGGAGGGATTACGGATCATGACGCAGAGCTTCAAGGAGAGGCTGAAGGGGGGACGGCCCGCGCTCGGCTGCCTCGTCAACATGGCGAGCCCCATCGCCACCGAGATCATCGCCTGCGCAGGCTACGACTGCGTGATGATCGACCTGGAGCACGGCCCCGGCGACGTCCTCACCGCCGTCCAGCAGATGCAGGCCGTCTCGGGCACGGCGTGCGCGCCCTTGATCCGCGTGGCGGAGCGGGCCGCGGTGCACCTCAAGCGGGCGCTGGACGCCGGCCCGGCGGGCGTCATGGTGCCCATGGTGAGCACGGGCGAGGAGGCGCACGAGGTCGTCGCCGCCTGCCGCTATCCGCCGGCAGGCGTGCGCGGCGTGGCGCACACCATCGCGCGGGCCTCCGGCTACGGCACCCAGGTCCAGCGCTACGTCGAGCGGGCGGAGGCCGAGCTGCTCGTGATCTGCCAGATCGAGACGCTCGAAGGGGTGGACAACGCGGACCAAATCGCCGCGACGGAGGGCATCGACATGATCTTCATCGGGCCCATGGACCTCTCCGCC
>JAZGAE010000052.1:0-24866 GCA_036475545.1 Alphaproteobacteria bacterium | reverse complement strand
GATCGTCTCCGCCCGAAGCTCGTCGGCCAGCCGCTTCAGCTCGTCACACGAAAACCCCCGCAGGTCCGCAGGATCGTTCACCAGATCCAACAACGGTGTCTCTACTGCCACTGTGCGTATTTCCCCCTGTCAGTTGCGCCGCTCCACGACGAAGCGGGCCACGTCGCGAAGAAGGTCAGCCTTTTCCTCGAATAAATCAAGATGGGCCACCGCTTGCTCGGCCAGCATCCGGGCCTGGGCGCGGGCACGGTCGACGCCGAGGATGGAAACGAAGGTCGCCTTTCCGGCGTCCGCGTCCTTACGCACCTTCTTGCCCAAGTCCTTCTCGCTGCCCACGGTGTCGAGCAGATCGTCGGTGATCTGGAAGGCGAGACCGAGGTCGTGGGCGTAGGCGCGCAGCGCGTGATGGGCCGGCCCCGCGGCCCTCCCGAGGATCGCTCCGGCCTCGCAGGAAAACGCGATGAGCTCCCCGGTCTTGAGCCGTTGCAGCCGGGTGATCGTGCCGATGTTCAGCGACTTGTTCTGCGCCTCGAGGTCCATCATTTGCCCGCCGACCATCCCCTGCGCGCCGGCCGCCGCCGCCAGCGCGCGCACCAGCTCGCAGCGCACCTCCGGGTCGGAGTGGGTGTCGGGCTCGGCCAGCACGTTGAAGGCAAGGGTGAGCAGAGCATCGCCTACGAGGATGGCCGTTGCCTCGTCGTACTCGACATGGCACGTGGGGGTGCCGCGGCGCATGTCATCGTTGTCCATGGCCGGCAAGTCGTCGTGGACGAGCGAGTAGGTGTGGATCATCTCCACGGCCGCCGCCACGCGCAGCGCGCTTTCCTGGGCGACGTTGAAGAGCTGCGATGAGGTCAGCACGAGGAAGGGCCGCAGCCGCTTGCCGCCGGCCATGACGGCGTAGCGCATGGCTTGGCACACCCTGGATTCCAGCCCGTCGCCTACGGGCAGGAGGCGTGCCATCTCGTCCGTGACCGCCCTTCCCGCCTCCTTAAGGGCGCGTTGCAAATGGCTCAAAGGGGCGCCTCAGTCGATCTCGGCGGGTTCGGTGCCAATTGTGCCTTCGGGGCCAAGGACGATCTTCTCAACCTTGGCCTGGGCCTCGCGCAACTTGGCTTCGCAGTGCTTCTTGAGGGCGGCGCCGCGCTCATAAGACGCGATCGCCTCGTCGAGACGGCCCTTCCCCTCCTCGAGCTTGCGCACGATCTGTTCGAGCTCCTCGAGGGCCTCTTCGAAGCTCATTTCGGAAATGTCCTTGGGCGCACCGTTGCCGGACATTGGCAGCTCCCCCGCTCGGACCCGGAGTTTATGCGCCGGTGGGAGGCGGAGCAAGGGGCGCCGGGGCCGGTCCCCTAACCCTCCATCAGCGCCCGCACGTGCGCGGCGCAGCTCGCCTTGAGCGCGTCGAGATCATAGCCGCCTTCGAGAACCGACGCGACCCGCCCACCGCAGCACTCGGCGGCGATCTTCAGGATCTCCCTCGTGACCCACGCGTAGTCGTCCTCCCTGAGTTGCAGCGACGCCAGCGGGTCGTCGGCGTGGGCGTCGAATCCGGCGGAGATCAGGACGAGGTCCGGGGCGAACTCGGAAAGCGCGGGGAGCGCCCGCCCGCCCATGGCCTCCCGGAACTCGGCCGAGCCCGACATCGGCTCCAGCGGCACGTTGACGATGTTGCCGACGCCCGTCTCGTGGGCCGCCCCGGTCCCCGGGTAGGCCGGCCACTGATGGGTCGAGGCGTAGAACATGTCGGCGTCGTCCTCGAAAACCGCCTGGGTGCCGTTGCCGTGATGGACGTCGAAATCGACGACCGCGACGCGCTCGAGCCCGTGCGCCTTTCGGGCGTAAAAGGCCGCGATGGCCACGTTGTTGAACAGGCAGAATCCCATCGCCCGTTCCGGCTCGGCATGGTGGCCAGGCGGTCGGATGGCACAGAAGGCGTTCGACTCTTCACCGGCGGCGAGGGTATCGACCGCCGCGCACACGGCGCCCACCGCCCGAAGCGCCGCCTCGCCCGAGCCCGGCGACATCGCGGTGTCGAGGTCCAAGCTGACGCGCCCGCCCTGCGGCACCGTCTGCAAGATCTGGGCGACGTAGCGGGCCGGATGCACGAGTTCGAGCTGGCTGTCGTCCGCCCGCGGCGCCTCGCGCCAATCGAGGGCGGCGAACTCCGGTGCCTTCAACGCCTCGAGAATGACCCTCAGCCGATCGGGCCGCTCGGGATGGCCGGGCCCCGGATCATGATCGAGACAGGCCGGATGGGTGAAAATCATGGTCGCCATGGCGCCTCGCGCGGACCGTCAAGCCGCTTCACGGACAACGCGGCCACCGCCATCTTGGCGGTTTGCCCCCAAAAGGCCACCGGGATCTTGCGCCTGCCGGCATCCGGACCCACGTGGGCCCTGGCCGTCCCGCCTTCGCTTCCGTCGCGTCATTTGGGAACCCCCAATTGACGGCATTTTCCGCGCAAGGTCCTGGACACATACTTGGCATATATGCTTACATTTACATTCAGTTTTGCATATACTGCTTGTTAACCATAGTCGGGTAACGGTCAGGATTCCATGAGCCTCCGTTTCGAGACCTTCGCCAGCGCGGGCATGGCTTTCGCCATTCTTTTGGCGGGTAGCCCGTTGGGCGCCCAGGAGGAGGCCCGGCCCGCCCTCGTTGCCGTCGACGAGGTTCGCCAGGAGCCGCTGGCGGGGACGATGCCGGTCATCGGCCGGATGGTGGCCCGCCAATCCGGCGTCGTGGCGGCCCTTACCCGCGGCGCCGTCGCCGAGGTCAAGGTCGAGGTGGGCGATCGCGTCAAGGACGGGGATGTCCTGGCCGTGCTGGTGTCCGACCGGCTGGAGGCGGAGCGTGACCTCGCGCGGGCGGAAATGGCGGAAGGTGAGGCGCAACACAAGACCGCGGAGGCCACCTTGGCGCTGGCGCGCCAGGAGCTGAAGCGGCTCGAGGCACTGCGCAAGTCGGCGGCCTTTTCTCAGGCCCGCCACGACGACAAGCGCCAGGAGGTGGTCAAGCTACGGAGCGAGGTCGCCGAGGCCAACGCGAACCTGGCCCGGGCCCGCGCCAACCTTCGCATCGCGCAGATCGACCTTCACAACGCCGGGATCCGGGCCCCCTATGCCGGCGTGGTGAGCCTGCGCCATACCGAGGCAGGCGCCTATCTCGACGTGGGATCGCCGGTGGTAACCCTCATCAACGACGCCGAACTCGAGATCGAGGCCGACGTTCCGGCGGCCCAGATTGGCGGCATCCCGCCGGGCACCTCCGTCGAGGTGCGAATCGACGCGAAGGTCGGGGGCCGGGCGGTCGTTCGGGCCATCGTCCCCGACGAGAATCCGCGCACGCGCACCCGGGCGGTCCGCTTCACGCCCGAGTTCGACGCCGCGGGCGCCGGCCTCGCTATGAATCAGACCGTGATTCTGCACATTCCCATCGCCGAGCCGCGGCAGGTCACCTCCGTCAAGAAGGACGCGGTGATCAACCGTCGGGGCCAAAACCTTGTGTTCGTCGTCGTCGACGGTGACAGCGTCCAGGTTCGCGCGGTGCGGCTGGGCGAGGCGGTCGGCGATCGCTTCGAGGTCGTCGAAGGGCTGAAGCCGGGCGAGTTGGTGGTGGTGCGCGGCAACGAGCGCCTGCTGCCCGGCCAGAAGGTGCGCTACGAAGAGCGCTCCTGAATGAACCTCATCAAGCTCGCCATCGATAGGCCCATCGCCGTTCTGGCGGCGGTGCTCATGGTCGTGATGCTGGGCCTGGTGGCCCTCACGAATATCCCCATCCAGCTCACGCCCGACGTCCGCAAGCCGATCATCACCGTCTCGTCCCGTTGGCCCGGCGCCGCCCCTGCGGAGGTCGAGCGCGAGATCGTCAATCGCCAGGAGGAGAAACTCAAGGGCCTCGAGGGACTGGAGAAGATGACGAGCACCTCCGAGGACGGCCGCTCGGAAATCACCCTCGAATTCGACATCAACGAGGACATGGGCCGGGCCTTGCTGCGGGTGGCCAACCGGCTCGACCAAGTCAGTGAGTACCCGGAGGAGACCGACCAGCCGAGCCTGGATACCTCGGGCAGCGACGACAGCCCGATCGCCTGGTTCATCCTGCGTCGGCTTCCCGGCAACACGCGAGACATCCACACATACGGCGACTTCGCCGAGGACGTGATCAAGGACCGGCTGGAGCGTGTCCCCGGCGTCGCGCGGTCCATTGTCTACGGCGGCAGCGAGCGCGAACTCAGGGTCATCGTCGATCCCGAGCTGATGGCGCTCTACGGGCTCACGGTGCCCGAGATCGTCGACGCGCTGAGGGCCGCGAACGCCTCCATTTCGGCCGGCGACATCGACGAGGGCAAGCGCCGCTACGTGGTGCGCACCGAGGGCAACATCGAGACCGTCGAGCAGGCGCGCGCCGTCGTGCTGCGCAGTACCGAGGATCCCGCCTCGGGACGGGTGGCGCGGGTCACCTTGGGCAACATCGCCGAGATTGTGTTCGATTACAAGAAGCCCACCGCGCATATCCGCCACATGGGCGAACCGGCGATCGCGATCAACGCGGTGCGCGAGGCGGGCGCCAACGTCATCGAGGTCATGGCCGGCGTCCGCAAGGCGGTGGCCGAACTCAACGCCTCCGCCCTCCCGGCGGAGAACCTCACGTTCATGCAGGTCTACGACGAGACGGTCTACATCGATTCCGCGATCGACCTCGTCGAGCAGAACATTTACGTGGGCGGCACGCTGGCCATCCTTGTCCTGCTGCTGTTTCTGCGCTCGCCCAGGGCGGCCCTGGTGGTGGCCCTGGCCATTCCGGTATCGGTGATCGGCGCCTTCGTCGCCATGGCCGCCATGGGTCGCTCCATCAACGTGATCTCGCTCGCCGGCATCGCCTTCTCCGTGGGATTGGTCGTGGACGCCGCCATCGTGGTGCTCGAGAACATCTACCGCCTGCGGCAGACGGGAATGCCCGCGATCAAGGCCGCCTACACCGGCGCGCGGCAGGTCTGGGGCGCGGTCATGGTGTCGGCGCTCACCACGGTGATGGTTTTTGTCCCCATTCTGGTCATGAAACTGGAGGTGGGGCAGCTGTTCCGTGACATCGCGGTGGCGATCTCGGTGGCGGTACTGCTCTCGCTCCTGGTCGCGATGACGGTGATCCCGGCGCTCTCGTGCAAGCTCCTGGACGGCTCCGCCACGGGCAGGCCGGGCACGATCCGTCTCCCGCTCATCGATTGGCTCGCGCGGCTCTTCTCCAAACTCGTGCTCGGCTACACCAGTGTGGTGGCGCACAACAGGTTGCTGGCGCTCACCGTGGTGGCGGCGATTTGCGGGGCCACCGCCTACGCCACCTACTTGTATCTTCCGAAATTGGAATATTTGCCCGAGGGCAACCGCAACCTCGTCTTCGGACTCATCCTGCCGCCGCCGGGCTACAACCTGGATACGATGACGGAGATCGCCGAGGAGATCGAGGCGACCGTCCGGCCCCTCTGGGTCACCGAGGGCGCACCCGAGGCCGAGGAAGCCGGGCCCCCCAAGATCACCAACTTCTTCTTCGTCGCCCGGCGCGCCCAGACCTTCCTCGGTGCCGTCAGCGCCGAGCCCGCCCGCGTCAGCGAACTCATCCCCGTGCTGAGCGAGCCCGTCTTCCGCGAGCCGGGCACCTTCGGCATTATCAGGCAGCCGTCCATCTTCGGCCGCGCCATCGGCGGCGGACGGACCGTGAACCTCGACGTCTCGGGCCCCAACCTCGAGGCGATCCTTGACGTTGCCGTGAAGGCCACCGGCCTCATCACCACGGCGCTGCCGCGCGAAGAGGGCAACCAGCTCCGGCCCAAGCCGGGGCTCGAACTCGGCGCGCCCGAGGTGCGGATCACTCCGAATCAGGTTCTACTGGCGGACAACGGGCTCAGCACCCGCGAGTTCGGGATGACGGTGGACGCCTTCAACGACGGGCTCCGGGTCGACGAAATCACGGTTGCCGGCAAGCGCATCGACCTCACCCTCCAGGGCCCCGAGCGCAAGATCGATCGGACTCAAGGCATCGGCAACCTGCCCATCGTGACGCCATCGGGGGCGATATTGCCGGCGCGGGCGCTCGCCGACATTTCGGTGACGGCCGGCCCGACTGAGATCCGCCATCTGGAGCGCGTTCGCACCGTGACCCTGGAGATCAGCCCTGCCTCGGACTTGGCGCTGGAAGAGGCCCTGGACATCATCGACCGCGACGTCATCGCGCCGCTTGAGGCCGAGGGTCTGCCGCCTGGGGTAAGACTCGGATTGTCCGGCACGTCCGACAAGCTCGCCGAAACGTGGCAAGCCATGAAGTACGACCTCATCCTCGCGGTGGTGATCGTGTACCTGGTCATGGCGATCCTGTTCGAGAGCTTCGTCTATCCGCTTATCATCATTTTGTCGGTCCCGCTCGCCACCGCCGGGGGCGTCGGCGGGCTCGTGGTCCTCAACAGGTTCGTCTTCCAGCCCCTGGACATGCTCACCCTCCTCGGGTTCGTGATCCTGATCGGCATCGTCGTGAACAACGCCATCCTCCTGGTCCACCAGACGCTTTATCACCTTCGCGAAGAGGGATACGAGCCGGTGGACGCCATCCTCGAGGCGACCCGCAACCGCATCAGGCCCATTTTCATGTCGACGCTCACCAGCACATTCGGCATGTTGCCCCTGGTGTTGTTTCCCGGCGCCGGGTCGGAGCTCTACCGCGGCCTGGGGTCGGTCGTGATCGGCGGGCTGTCGCTGTCGGCCGTGCTTACGCTCGCAATCGTCCCGCCGCTGTTGGGCGTTTTCGTGGGCAGCCGGGAGGCGGCGCGGGCTCGGCGGCGGGCGATGGCCCCGACGGCGGCGGAGTAGAGGACACGCCCGATCACGGAACTCGCAGGGGAGAGAGGGGAAATGAAGCTTGCACGCATCGCGGCCACGGCTGCCATGACGGGGGTGGTGATGGCGGTCTTCACCGTCGCGCCGGAGGCATTGGCCCATGCGCCCGGCGCCTCTCCCACGAGCGCGGGGCATGGCGGCCTTATCGGCGGAGTCCTGCATCCCCTGGGGGGCTTGGACCATCTGCTGGCCTTGGTGGCCGCCGGAATGCTGGCGGGCGGCCTCGGCGGCCGCGCCGCGCTCGCCGTGCCCGGTGTCTTCCTGGCCGCGCTGGCGGCGGGCTTCGTCGCCGGCGTGGAAGGGGCGGCCCTTCCCCTGGGCGAATTCGCGATCGCCGCGTCGCTCGTGTTCCTCGGCAGCATCGTGGCGCTCGGCCTGCGGCTTCCTTTGGCAGTGGCCGTTTCGCTCGCCGGCCTTTTCGCCGTTTTCCACGGATACGCCCACGGCGTCGAGGCGCCCGTTTCGACCGAGCCCGTGGTATTCGGGCTTGGCCTGATCACGGCCAGCGCATTCATCCTGGCAGCGGGCGCGGCGATCACGCTTAGGGCGGGCAGAAGCACGGCCGCGCGTGCCGGCGGGGCCGCGGTTGCGGGCGCGGGGCTGGTCCTCGCCCTGATGCTCTAGGGTCCGGACTCAATTACACGTAACCCACTGATATGATTCACTCTTGCCATGCGATGCGAAAAGTCAGAGCGATTTAATTTCAATGGGTAGCGCTAATTGAGTACAGAGCCTAGGGGACGATCGGCGGCCGGGCCACGCCCTCTTCAATCCACCCTTACCCAGCCTTTCGAATGCGGAAGGTGAAGACACCGTCTTCCTCTTCCCAACCCAGAAGCTCGAAGCCCGTCGCCTCGCAGAAGGCGTCGAAGTCCTTGACCGCGCCGGGGTCGGTAGCGAGCACGGTCAACACGCCCCCGGCGGGAACGTCCTTCATCGCCCTGCGCGCCTTGAGCACCGGCATGGGGCAGCGCAAACCTTTCGTGTCGAGGACCGTCACCGGGAACCCAGCCCGCCTCTAGGGCGTGAGGTCCTTCTTTTTCTGAAGGTATTCCTCACGGTCGATCTCACCGCGGGCGTAGCGATCCGCAAGCATCGCGAGCGCTGTCTCGATCCCTCGTCTGCCCGCGCCCGGCGTCCCCTGGCGCAGGTAACGGACAAGCACGACGAGCGCGATGACGACGAGCGCCAGCACCAGAAGCCAGAAGACGACGTGGAAACCCCAGTGCCAGCCCCCGACGTATCCCATGTGCCCGTATTGATACCAGTCATTCCACATCCACCCGTCCTCCGCACGAAAGACATTGCGCCTCCCAAAGAAGGCGCGTGTCACGCCCTTGACCCGCTCACCCGCAAGTCACTCGCTCTGCCATATCCGGCCGCTGCGCCGGTCCACCATGTCGCCGACGTCGTCGACCGACACTGCTCGGCCCATGTGCCCGGGAAGGCCACGGATTCATCCGGGCCCGATGCTCGTCCCCATCACCGCGCTGCGGCCCATCATCTTGCCGGAGAGCCCCTGGCGCCTTCCCCACTTTCGCGGTCCAGTATAGTCCCCGGCGCGACGGGAGGTAACAGGCAACCGCCGAACCGGCGTCCTGCTTGTACCCGGTCGAGACCACAATTATATTAGAAAGTCATGAACTTAGAGGACTTGCAGGCCAACGCGCGGCGAGCCAGCGCATTGCTCAAGGCCATGAGCAACGAGCGCCGGCTGATGATCCTTTGCCAGTTGGCCGAGGGCGAGAAATCGGTCGGGACTCTCCAGGCCCTCGTCGGCCTCAGCCAGTCCGCGCTCTCGCAGCACCTGGCGCGGTTGCGGCGCGACAATCTCGTTGAGACCCGGCGCAGCGTCCAGACGGTGTTCTACTCGCTGGCCAACTCCGACGCGCGCACCGTCATGGAGGCGCTTTACGATGTCTGCTGCGGCGCCAAGGCGAAGTCGGGCGGGCGTCGACGCCCCACCGACACCGCCACGTCCGTCTGACCCAGGCGCAATACCGCCGTTCGCGCCGTCCCCGATCCCGCGCCGTCCCCGATCCCGCGCCGTCCCCGATCCCGCGCCGTTACCGGCGGCGTACGCCGGCCCAGGCGAGCGCAAGCCAGCCCGCAACGAACGCCGCTCCACCGACGGGGACTATGCGGGCGAACTGGGTGAGGCCGGTCAAGGCCAAGAGATAGAGCCCTCCGGAGAATAGGACGATGCCGAGGAGGAACGCCCATCCGGCCACGGCGAGGGCGCGCCGAGGGCGCTTCTCGAGACCGGCGAGGCAGCTCACGCCCACGAGCGCCAGCGCGTGCCACATCTGATAGCGGGCGCCCATCTGGAAGAGCTCGAGCCCGCGCGGGTCGGCTCTCGCCTGCAATCCGTGCGCGGCGAAGGCGCCTGCCGCCACCGCAAGGGCGCCGTTGACTGCAGCCGCGACGAGCCACCGATGTTCCGACATGACTCCCCGTATCCTGCCAAGATGGGCCGCCCCGAACCCCAGAGGCACTTGTAGCGCGGAATCATCGGCGATACGGGTGAGCCAGGCAATAATTGCCCGTCAGGAATTGCCCGTCAGGGAAATATTTTCCGGGGTTGGGAAAATATTGCCTCGAGATAGGCAATTTTTGCCTAGCGTCCTTCGGCGCCGGGTTTCACCCTCCGCCGCCGCACCTCGGGCGTGAGCGGACAGGCCCCTAAAAAACGCAGTTTTCCAGCTGATTCCGACGCCCAAGCGACCCGCCGGGCGTTCCCGTGGGCGGCGGCCTGGTTGGCACGCCCGATGCATGACCGTTGGGCAACGGCCGAATGGTATCAAGGGCGACCGTGAAAGCCTCGAATCGCCCGATTTCGGGAGGAAACCGACCGATGGCCAATAAGACAGCGGCGAACAAAGGCCGAAAGTTCACTCGCAACCATCAGCTTGCGATCCTGCTCGTCCGCCATCTGGGCACCAACGGCGCGATCAAGGCCTGCTACAATAACCAGTGGTACGGCGTCCTGCGCGCCATCAAGGAGGAGAGTGGAGAGCTCGGCCAGCCGGCGTAATCGAACCCGGCGAGGACGGCGGCGACGTCACCTCCACCGAGGCCGGGTGAAAGTCTGGCACGGTTCGCGCCAGCCATCGGGCGGATCGCCTCGCCACGGCGCAACGCAGTCAGTTCAACTTGACCGGATTATGCTCTAGGCATAGGGGGCGTATGATTTTTCCTCGACGATATCGGAGCCCAAGAGTTCGTTGATCCGGCGCTTCACCGCGGCGCGTCGGTCGTTCGTGCGGTAGACCGAACGCGCCAGCGCGACAAAGGTGGCGCCGAAATCACCCGCCCGCTCGCACTCGCGAATGCGATCCTCGATGTCCCATAGCTCGCCGTTGATGGCCTTGAGTTGCGCCGCCAGCGCCTCGAACTCGCCATCCAGCGCAAACGCGGCCTCGCGCAGGCGCGTGAGTATCGCAAGCTCGGCCCGCACGTTGCGCAGCTTGGCTTCGTCCGAGATGCGCTCCGACTTGATCTCCAGAATGGTGATCTTGTCGATGAGCTCACCGGGTGCAACGGGAACTGTAATTTGCATCGGGTCTCCGTATTCCATACAACGGCGCCCTCGCCCTCCGGCGCGGGCCGGTGCGCCAGGCGCACTCCTCATGGCAGACGTTGGCGAAGCTCGCCGATAACGCGATCGAATACGCCTTTCCAGTCGCCGGGCCGGCTCTGGCGGAAGAGGCGCATGGTCGGATACCAGGGACTGTCGCCGCGTTCCAGCATCCAGCGCCAATCCGGGGCGAAAGGAAGCAGCAGCCACACCTCGGCCCCCAGCGCGCCGGCGAGATGCGGCACGGCGGTGTCGGAGGCTATCACCAGGTCGAGGCTCTGGATGACCGCCGCCGTGTCCACGAACGCGCCAGTGTCCTCGTCCAGCGCCGGGCCCAGGTCCTCGATTGCCACGTCGCCGGGAAGCTCGGCGAGCTGTTCGGTGCCGAACCCCTTCTGGAGGCTGATGAGCCGCACTCCATCGAGCCGGGCCAGCGCCGCGAACCGGTCGAGCGGGACGGAGCGCCGGCGGTCGGCCCGGTAGGCGGGGTTGCCTTGCCAGCAGATCCCCACCCTGAGTTCCCCGCCTTGGCCCAGACGCGCCCGCCATTGCTCCGCCAGCGCGGCTTCCGGGCTCAAGTAAGGGACCATGGCCGCCGCCTTCTCCAGCTTTGGGTCGAGCAGGCCCGGCAGGCTCATGAGCGGCGCGTGGAGGTCGAAGGGGGGCGGCTCCTCGCCACAGGTGATGATCTCATCGGGGCCGGCCAGCCCGGACAGCAGCCGCGCGAGCGGCGACGGGCACTGGAGGAGAACGCGGCCGCCGGCATTGGCCGCCATGCTGACGTAGCGGGCGAATTGGATGGTGTCGCCGAGCGCCTGCTCGGCGTGAACGAGAAGGCTCCGGCCCTCGAGCGCGCCGCCGTCCCACGCCGGGGCGTGGTGCCGCCGCATCGCAAAGTTGGGCAGGCGCCGCCGCCATTCGTACTCCGGCCAGCCACGGTCGAAGTCCCCCGTCATCAGCAGTGCCAATCCGAGGTTCCAGTGGGCCTCGGCATAGTCGGGGACGATCTCCAGCGCTTTTTGGAAACATGTCGCGGCCTCGCCGGGGCGGCCCTGCTCGCGTAGCGCGACCCCGAGGTTCGAGAGCGCCCGCGCGTGGCGGGGCGCAATCGCGACCGCGCTCTGGAAGGCGCCCTCGGCGTCTTCGAAGCGGGCGTCGGCGAGGCACGCGTTGCCCAGGTTGTAGTGCAGCTCCGGGTGATCCGGGTGCATGGCGACGGCGTCGCGGAGACACTCCACCGCCTCCTCCAGCCGGCCCGCCTCCTTGTACGTCACGCCGAGGTTGGAGAGGATCTCGGCGCAATCGGGATCGACCTCGAGGGCCCTGCGATGGAAATCCGCCGCCTCGTCGAAACGGCCCAGCGCCTTCAGCGCATTGCCGAGCGCGGTGAGCGTCATGGCCGAGCGCGGTTGGATCTCCAGCGCAGCGCGGAAGCTGTCGATGGCCTCTTCCGGCCGTCCCAGGGTACGCAGCAGGACGCCGAGGCTGTGGCGGTAGCCGGCACCGCCCGGATCCGCGGCGACCGCCTTGGCGACGAGTTGCGCCGCCCGCTCGGGACGGCCCAGCTCGCCCACCGCCAACCCGAGGAGATGAAGGGCCTCGGCGTGGGCGGCGTCCTTGCGAAGGATCTTCCGGTAAATCCGGCATGCCCGATCGAGATTCCCGGCGCGGTGGTGCTCGAGCGCGGCCGCGAGGCTGTCCTTCGCGCTTCTCCCCTTGCCCCCGGGGGACCCGAGGTCCGGTTTTCCGAAACCTTTCAACGCGCGTTGGGGCTGCATCCGATCAGGGCGAAGAGTGGCGCAAGTGGACGTTCATGCGGCCGGCGCCATGACGAGCGCTTCGCACCCGTCGGTCCGGACGGGCCGCCGCGTGCCACCTTTGCCGATCTGGGTTGCGAATTCCTTAACGATGCCGCCGGCACGGGCTCTCGTTCGGCACGTTCCCGAGCGGGTGAGAGGCGCCGCGGAATCAGGCCGGAAAACGCCAAAGGCGTAATATTTTTGGGGCCTTACCACTTGACATCATGAGGCCATCTCACCACCATTCAGGCGTCCATTTTCCACGTCCGTTATGCTCCGTACGAAGGCGCTGGCCTTAGGGCAAGGCGGTGCGATTACGGAGATGTTCGTCTTGACAGACAATTGTTGTACGGTGCGCCGTCCGGGATACCTCCTGCGCAGCTTCTTCGCCGCGGCCGGGACGCTGTTGTTGCTCGCCGCGGGCGGACTCCACGCCCCTGTCGAGGCCGCCGAGCTTGCCCCTGTGCGCGTCGGGGTGCTGACGTTCGGGACGGTCAACTGGGAGCTCGACGTCATCCAGCACCACGGGCTGGCGGAAAAGGAAGGCGTGGCGCTCAAGGTGGTGCCCCTCGCCAGCAAGCTCGCCACCGCCGTGGCGCTTCAGGGCGGGGCCGTGGACATCATCGTCACCGACTGGATCTGGGTGTCGCGCCAACGGTCCGCCGAAATCGATTACACCTTCGTGCCCCACTCGGTGGCCGCCGGCGGCGTCATGGTCCGCACCGATGCCGGGATCGAGACGCTCGAGGATCTGCGCGGCAAGGAAATCGGTGTCGCCGGTGGTCCCGTGGACAAGAGCTGGCTGCTGCTTCGGGCGTACTCCCGCAAGACGATGGGCGTGGACATGGCGGACTTCGCCAAGCCGGTCTATGCCGCCCCGCCGATTCTCAACGCGCTGGTCCTCAAGGGCGATTTCCCCGCCGCACTCACCTTCTGGCATTACCAGGCCCGGCTGAAGGCGGCCGGCCTCAAGCAGGTGATCGGCATCAACGACCTGCTAAGCGCCTTCGGCGTCGGCAGGGAGTTGCCGGTCGTGGGCTGGGTCTTCAGCGAGAAATGGGCGGACGACAACCGGGACGCGGTCGAAGGGTTCTTAAGGGCCTCCAACGCGGCCAAGGCGATTCTCAAGGAATCGGACGCGGAGTGGGAGCGCCTCAGGCCCCTCCTCAAGGCGGACGACGAGGCGACGTTTCTCGCGCTGCGCGACATCTACCGCAAGGGTATTCCGGCCGGCTTCGACGGGCGAGAGGTCGAGTCGGCCCAAACCGTGTTCGCGCTTCTGGCCGATTTAGGCGGGCGTGATCTCGTCGGCGACAGCCGCGAGCTGGCCCCGGGAACGTTTTGGACTGGCTCGGCCTTTTGACGCTAGGCCACGGTAGCGAACGTTGCGCCGGTTGATCGCATCCCTAAGCACCGCGTCCGACCTCGCGCTGCGGCTGCTGTCGCTGGCATTCCTGCTGGTCATCTGGGGGCTCATCGCGGCTCTCGCGGACACGCCAATGCTGCCCGGCCCAGGCATGGTGGCCCTCAGCATGTTCGAGCACGCGTTCACCGGCGACCTCTTCTACCACGTCGGCGTGACGCTCAGGCGTGTCGTGATCGCGTTCGTGGTCGCCATGATCATCGGCACCGCCTTCGGCATGCTCATGGGCCGGCAACGCCAGTTCGACATGTTGTTCGACGGATGGCTGGTGCTGGGCCTCAACATTCCCGCGCTCGTCGTCATCATGCTTTGCTACGTCTGGTTCGGACTCACCGACGTGGCGGCCATTCTCGCGGTCGCCATCAACAAGATCCCCACGGTGGTGGTGACGGTGCGCGAGGGCGCCCGCGCGGTCAACCGCGACCTGCTCCAGGTGGCGGAGATCTACCGGCTCTCCTGGCGGAAGACGCTGTTCAAGATTTATCTGCCGCAGCTCTACCCTTACTTGATGGTGGCCGCGCGAAGCGGACTGGCTTTGATCTGGAAGATCGTCCTGGTCGTGGAACTCCTGGGTCGCAGCGACGGCGTCGGCTTCCAGCTCAGCGTCTATTTCCAGTTCTTCGATATTACGAGTATCTTGGCCTATACGCTGGCCTTCGTCGGCATCGTTCTTTTCATCGAACTGGCGATGGTCCGACCGCTTGAGGTACGGCTGACACGGTGGAGACTATGACCGCGCTATCCGTCAGACTGAGCGGAAAGGTTTACGCCTCGCGGACGCCCGGCTGCGACCACAAGGCCCTGGGCAGTCTCGAGTTCTCGATCCCGGAGGGACAGCTCACCTGCATCCTGGGCCCGTCCGGCTGCGGCAAGACCACGCTCCTGAACATCATGAGCGGCCTCGACCCGGACATGGAGGGGACGGTGCGGGTCGGCGACGGGGCGCCCGACGGCCATGCGATCGGTTACATGTTCCAGACGCCCCGACTGCTGGACTGGCTCTCGGTCATCGACAACATCCGCTTGGTGATGGACAAGGAGGCGATCCGTAGCGGCCGCGCGGAACGGCTGCTCAAGCAAATGCGCCTCGAAGACGTCATGGACGCCTTTCCGAACCGGCTCTCCGGAGGAATGCAGCGCCGCGTCGCGCTGGCGCGGGCCTTCGCCGTCAACCCCGGGGTTCTCCTCATGGACGAGCCCTTCATTTCGCTCGATGCGCCGGTGGCCAATCGTCTTCGGCATCTCCTCCTCGAGATATGGAGCGCGCGGCCGACAACGATCCTGTTCGTGACCCACGACCTGCACGAGGCGCTCTATCTCGCCGACCGGGTGCTGTTCATGTCGTCGAGCCCGGGACGCATCGTTCTCGACCTCGCGGTGGACCTTCGCCGTCCGCGAGACCCCAACGACCCCGCCATCGACGAGTTGGCCCATAGCCTGCTCCGGGAGCATCCCAAGCTCCTTGCGGGCCTCGCCAAAGGCTCAAGCGAAGAGGCCTGACCGGGCCCGTGGGCTGGCTCGCGAAAGCGGACGCGGCGGAAGCCGGGCGGCCGCCCTTTCCATGGGGCGGCCAGGCCGTCGCCGCGAACGGCTTGCCTTACGGCCGAAATCGGGGCACACTTACAGTTGCACGATGCCGAAAGCGCCCGGAATCGACGATTTCGAAAGCGCTGCTCGGGGAGGCCTTTTCCATGGTTTGGGACACTCCTGTGATCGCTGAGATCGCCATCGGGCTCTGAACTCTTACGCTTGCTTGGAAACCTAGTGTTTCCGCTCGACTTGCCGGCGGCTGGCCTGTTCAGCCGCCGGCTTCTTAATTGCTGAGTCGGCGGCGATCCGACACCCCCCCGGGGGGGGCATCCCCTCCTCCCCCAGAGGACTCGCGTTCCCGAGAGGCCCCCGAGAGGCCAAGGTGCGGTGACGCGGCCGATACGCGCGCCCGTCCACGCCGGGCGAGTGCTCGCCAAGCCCCGCGCAGGCGCCTTTGGGACACAAGGCCTAATCAGGTCCTGCGGCCATCACGCGCCGGACTATGCGCTCCAGATCCTGCTTGCCGTGAGGCTTGCGAACGAGCGCCACGTCGGCCGCGGTCCGCAGGGACGGCGAACCTGTTCCGCAGAAAAAGCGTGGTTCGCGGCGGCGGGGCACCTAGAAGTTCTTCTCGTATTCGAACAATGCCCCGAGGATGTTCTTGCCCTGACCGATCTCCTCCTCGTAGGCCCAGAAGAAGTGGAGCAAAAGGAAGGGAGAAAGACGCCGCGCGGTGGACACCTGCCATCGATCGTCGACGACGTCGCGTCGGAATTCGGCCCCTTCTTCCTCCTCCTCTTCTTCCGCCGTCGCAAGGCTTTGGAATTTTCGGCTGTAGGCGACGGCGAAATTCCAGGGGCCGTAATCGGCTCCGACGCCCGCCGTGACGAAGTTGGCCACCACGTCCCGGGCCTCGAAGCCCGAGAAGTGGGCGTACTCGACGGCGCCGGTGACGCTGATCGGATAGCGGAATCTGTCCCGCGGCAGGAAGAATGCCTTCTTGTATCGGACGCCCACCGCGAACCCGTCCTCGTCCTTCACGTCGTCTTCCCCTTCTCCCTTCTCCTGGTGGCGGAACCCGACCTCGTACGTGAGGCCGGGCACGAACGCCATGTCGCTGCCGTTGATCGTGAGGTTGAAGGACTCGAGGCTCTCCGTGTTGCCGGCGCCGCCGTCGCTGAGCTCCTTCTTGCGAGGGATGCGGGCCTTGAAGGCGTCGCGGCTCAAGAACGTCGTGTCGTCGAAGAAGGCGCTGAAGGAAATCATGTGGGTGCCGTACTTGCGGTGATACGGCGTGATGTTCCCGCCGACGCCGATCTTCTGGGAGAGCTCGTACTCCTCCATGAAGTCGTCGGTGACCGCACCCGGAAACTCCGTCTCCTCCTGGTCGAATCCGAACTCGAGGCCGAAGTTCGGGGAGAATTTGCCGGCGAAGACGCGGGCGCTGTCGATGTAATCCGGAAAGAGTTTGAGCGTCTCGTAATGGATGTAGAGCTCTTCGGCGAACAGCGCCTGACGCCTCATGATGCCGTTTTCCTCGAACTCCTCGCTCGCCGGCTCGAAGCCGAGGTTGAGGACCGCGCCGAACTCGGGAACCAGGCGAAAGTCGAACTCGGCCGATTCGAACTCGACGAATATGGACCGGGCCTCATCACTCTCCTCGTCGGCCTGGAAACTGCCGCCGATCAGGAGCTCTAGTTCCAGATGCGTCCGCAACTCGGGTCTGAACTCGGCCCGGGCTGGCGCGGCCGCCGCGCCCAGACCCATCACGACAAGAAGAAGCTTCCCCGAGACTACGAGCTTTCGCCTCCCCAACACCCCTTACTCCGTTCTCGTCCTTTATTAAATTAACGGTCCCATTTTCTCCCGATCGGTCGATCTCGTCCCGCCCTGGCGCGACCGCACAACCTAAAACCGGCACTTGCTGTCGCGCTCGTCGTAGCCGAGCGTATCCAGCGCGTTGACCGCATGGAGGAACGCCGGCAAGGGCGCCACCGCGACGACCCAGTTTCGGGTAACGAGCAGCACCTTTTGCCGCATCTGGTTGTTCCAGGGGCGGAAGCTGTGCGGCCCGCCTTTGAACCCGTCGAGGCGGATCGACTGGTCGCGCAGGTACTCGGCGATGTCCGCGACTTCCGTCGATTTCGTGCGCAGAATGGCTTCGGAGACGACCTTGATCGCGATCCAGGCCGCCCAGTCCGCATCGGACATTCGGCGGTCGTAAACCTTCTCGAAGCGGCTGTTCACTTGGGGCGCGCCGTGGCGCAGGTACGACCAGTGCCAGGCCCGCGGCACCAAGCCGGTCACACCGATGACGGGCCGCGGCAGAACCGTCCGATAAGGAATCTGGTAGCCGAACTCGCCATGGGCGTCGGCCACGAAGACGACATCGTAGTCTTCGAGGCTGGTGAGCTGCTCCACCCGGTTCACCTCCCGCGCTCGCGGGTCCTGGGTCAGCAGGAAGGAGCGCACGTCGGCGATCTTGGCGCCGAACCGTTTTGCCGCACGCTCGAACGCCTTGGCGACGGCCTCGTCCCTCTTATCCGGGCCCGTCAGCACCAACACTCTCGGCCATTTCCTGACCATCAGGTACTGGACGAGGCTGTCCATCAGCATCGCGTGGCTGGGGATGGTGTGATACAGGTGCGGCTGGCACCATTCGTTGCGGAGCGCGCCGTCCTCGGCCGCGACGTTGAAGAGCAGCA
Source organism: Alphaproteobacteria bacterium (assembly GCA_036475545.1). Taxonomy (GTDB): domain Bacteria; phylum Pseudomonadota; class Alphaproteobacteria; order DATDPM01; family DATDPM01; genus JAZGAE01. The sequence continues at coordinate 6,939 of JAZGAE010000052.1, read as the reverse complement.
GGTCCATGCCGGCGCTGGCCTTGGCCACCTCGGCCACCACCGGCCCCGGCGCATCGATCAGGAAGATCTTCGCTCGCCTCTGCTCCGCGAGGTTCTTGAGCGCGGCGGTCAGCTCCCCGGCGCCGGCGCCGTGCCGGTGCTCGAGCACGTATCTGATCTTCATGAGGCGGCCGAGGTGCTGGGCGTCGTTCACTCCCCTTTCGGCCCCTGCCACGGGACGGTGCGGCACGAAATCGGGCATGTGGCCCATGTCGGCCGGATGGCGGCCCCACTCCACCTCCTCGGGCCGGGCCCCTTCCAGATAGCCGACCACGAACTCGCGAAGGTCCTGGGCCGCCCCCGGCGACGAAGGGCCGGCCAGAGCGAGGGCGGCGAATGCCACCTTGAGAGCGCCGACGACGATTTGCCTCATCGCTTTCCCGCCTCCCACGCAGCCTCAGTCGTCGATACGGAGCGTATGGGGATAGCGGCCCACCGGCACCGTCTTGATCACCTTGGTCTTTTCCACATCGATGAGGGTGATGTCGTCGCTGCCGGAATTGACGACATAGAGGATCTTGTTGTCGCGGGTGAGCTGTGTGTTCCACGCCCGGCTGCCCACGAGAAGGTATTTGCGGACCTTGCGGGTCTCGCGGTCGATGACGGCCAGGTGATTGGCATGGCCCAGGGTGACGAAGACCGTCCTGCCGTCGCCGGTCATGGTGATGCCGACCGGCGAGACCTCGCCCGGCGCGCCCTTGAGGCCTTCGAACGTGATCTCTCCGACGATCTCGAAGGTCGAGGTGTCGATGACGTGGACGTTGGCGCTGATCTCGTTGGCCAGCCAGTATTCCTTGCCATTGGGCGAGAACACGGCGCGGCGCGGCCGGTTGCCGACCAGGATGTCGGCGTAGACGTCGCCCGTTGCGGTGTCCATGACATGGACCACCTGCGAGACCTCCGCGGTGACCCAGACCTGGCTCCCGTCGGCGGTGTAGCTCACGCCCTCGGGCTCGACGCCGGTGGGGACCTGGCGAAAGATCTTCTCGCTGTCGATGTCGATGAAGCTGGCCATGTCCTCGTCCTCGTTCGAGGCGACGATCGTGGTCCCGTCGGGGGAGATCTCGAACAGTTCGGGGTCGTCGCCGGCGAAGATTTCGTTGACGACTTCCAGCTTCTCGATGTCGATGACCTGGATCATGTCGACGTCGCTGGCGGCGACATAGAGCTTCGACTTGTCGTCGTTCCACTGCATGTCGCGCGGTCGCCTCCCCACGGGGATGGTCTTCACGACTTCAAGGGTCTTGGCCTCGAGGACCGTCACCGTGTGGTCGCGCTCGTTGCTGATGAAAAGGCGGCCGGTGCCCTTGGCCTGGAGCGTCCCGGCAAAGGCGATCCCCGCCACCGTCAGTGCCGCGAAACCCAACGCGAGTCTTGCGATCTTCGGCATTCTTCCGCTCTTTTCGTCGTCCGGCATCCGTCTCAACCCCTCGCCGCGTCGATCACCGGAGGGGCGCCCCCGCAAGGGCGCCCCTTCCTGGCGACGGCGAACCTTAGTTCCTTCGCTTCGGTTTTGACAACATCGACTCGCCTCGCCACTTAACCTCACCTCGCGCCACCTGTGGCCAAAATACACCAACCCGTTGATTCACATGAAAAAATAGCACCGCTTTGTAACTGTGGTATGTCCGTCCGAGGCCGGCCGAGGCAAAGTTCTATAACAGATGCGTAACAGGGCGCCGGACAATCGGTTGACGCCGTGCTGCGGCGCGCCAAGGCCGCGGCGCCTTCGCCACCGTCGCGTGACGGTGGCGAAGCCGGCGAAGTCGGGTTCTCCGGTTGGCGGCTTGATCTCGCCGCGCTCCGGTTGACCGCGCCCGACGGCACGGATGTTTCGCTCTCCAGGGGCGAGTTCGACCTTCTCGCCGCTTTCACTCGCTACCCCAGACGGGTGCTCAGCCGCGACCGGCTCTTGAGCCTCACGCGCAACAGAGAGTGGGCCCCTTTCGACCGCAGCATCGATGTCCAGGTCGGCCGTCTGCGCCGCAACATCGAGAGCGACCCCAAGCGGCCCAGCCTCATCAAAACGGTGCGCGGCGCGGGCTACATCTTCACCGCCGCCGTCGAGTGGGGCTGAGCGCCGCGCCGCGCTCACACCGCCCGGCGTGGGGGACAGCTTTTGCAGTCCCATCGGGATCGTCTCGACTAAGGGGCCGGTCGATCGAGCCCCGATTTTCTCGGAATGTCCCGGCAGGCGCACGTGACCGATTTAGGCGTCCGCGCGCTTTTGACACACGAACTGGTACATCTCGCAAAAGGCGTTGGGCAGAATGTCTTCGAACCTGTCCCACGAATCCAGGTCGGTCATGTGGTGATCGTCCGGGAAATGCTTCCTGTATTCGCGGGCGATCAACGGGCTCGGGATCACGAAGCCGACGAACGTCATCGCCAGTTCGTCGAGCGCCCTCTTGACGGCCGGCAGGGTAAAGCGATGCTCCTTCACGTTGAACAAGAGATCGCGGCAGCCGCTCAAGGAGAAGAAATCCGGGGAATCGAGCAAGCTCGCGAGGCTCGGATCTTCTTCACCCCGCAAGATTCTCGTCCTGAACTCGCGGATGTCGTCGCGCACCGGCTTCAAGCCGATCTCGTGGATGCGGCCCCTGGCCTCAACCACGTTGCGGCGCGCCTTCTCGCTGTAAAGCCCGATTTCCATGACGCCGCCGGGACTCAAGAGCTCCGCGAGCACCCGCCACCCTTCGAGCGGATCTTTCATGTGATGGAGCACGCCGACGCACTCGATCACGTGGAACTCACGGCCGAGGGCGGCCAGATCCAGGATGTCGGCCTGTAAGAACTCGACGTTTCGAACGCCGAGCCGGTTCGCCATCCGCTTGGCGTAGGCCAGGCTGGCCCTCGAGAAATCCACGGCCACGACGTCCGCACCCTTGTAGGCAAGGGCTACGTTCAGGGGGTGTCTGCCCGTCCCGCATCCCGCGACGAGGACCCGTATCGGGCCGCTGAGGTTCGCGGGCGGCGCGAAATGCGGGAAGGCGACGCGCAGGATCTCCGCGTAGCTTCCTGCGCTTTCGCGCGGCAACGAGATCCAGCGGGGATAAGGGCTCTCCTCGTACTGGCGTCTCACGGCCCGCGAGGTTTCGTCGGTGACGTCCTTGACGGACGGGATGTCCCGCTCCAGCTCGCGTTCCTCGAAGAAATCCAGGACGGTGCGTTCGACGATCTCAACGAGGTGCGGGGACCATCGATCGCGCGGCCTGTCCTTGAGCTCCTGCGCGCAGGCAAGCTCGCTCAGCGGGGCGTACATGCTGAACAACAGGAGCTTGCGCTCAACGTCTCGATCCTTGCCCTTCGAAGAGGGAACGCCGCCCCCGATTGCATCTCTCAGCTCGTCGACCGCTTGGTTCTCGTCGCTATCCGTGGCGAACACGTAGTCATTGTTGAAGCATTGCTGCGCCAGGGCGGACGCGAGCCTGAGGCCGGGCTCCGGCACGTCCTTCCGCTCGCGGAACTCCACGAGCAAGGCGCGGCGCAGATCCGTGAGGAAGAGTTCGAGGTCGCCGTCCACGTTCACCGTTCGCGTGAGCAACGAGACGAACAGCTCGTCCGACGCGATGCGCTCCACCAGGGCCGCGTCGAACTGCGGGCCGGGGCGGCCGGCGGCCGCTCCTATGTCGTACTTGAATCTCAGCTGGCCCGACGCGACGCGGGCGAGGTGTTGTGGGTCCACCTCGGGCCAGGCGAGACTTTCCTTGAGCCGCCGCTCGAGCTCCGGCTTGTAGGCGGTGGACGCGGCGTATCCGAGCAGGGCCGCGAACCCCTTGCGCGCCCGCCGGAGATCGGGCTCCAAGGCCAGCGCCTTGTCGATGTATCCGAGCGCCTCGTCCGGAGTCCCCTGCTGGCCGAGAAGGGTCCCGAGCCGCGCGTAGGCCTCGGCCGAATCGGGCTTGAGCGCGAGCACGGCCCTAAGCTCCGCCTCCGCTTCGCCCAGGCGTCCCTGGATGGCCCGCACCTCCGCCAGGGCGATATGGGCGTCGGCGAGATCGGGCCGCAGCGCCAACGCCTTCGCGTAGTGCTCGGCCGCCTCGTCCAAGAGCCCGCGCGCTTTCAGCACGTTGCCCAGGTTGACGTGGGCCTCGGCGTACGCGGGATCGATGGCGATCGCGGCTTCGTAATGACGGACGGCCTCGGCCGGCTCCCCTTGGTCCTTGTACGCGACCCCCAGGTTGTTGTGGATCCGCGCGGAGCTGGGGTTAAGCCGGAGCGCCGCCTTATATTGAGTGATGGCCTCATCCAGCCGGCCCGCATCGTGGAGCGCGTTGGCCAGGTTGTTGTGGGCCTCGGCGAAGTCGGGCTTGAGCGCAAGGGCCTCGCGGTATTGCGCGATCGCGTCCTCCGGCCGGCCCTGCACCCTCAGGACGTTGCCCAGGTTGCTGCGGAAGTCGGGCGAGGTTGGGCGGAGCGCGACCGCCCGCTCGATGTACCGGAGGGCGGCGTCACTCTTTCCGATCTGATGGGTCACAATGCCGAGAAGGTGGAGGATGTCGGGGTTGTTGGGGTCGCGCCCCAGGGCTTGTTCATAGAGCGCCGCGGCCTCGCTGAGCTGCCCCGCCTGATGGGCGCGGACGGCTGCTTCCAGCGTGGCCTGCAGGCTGGCCGCCTCCTCGGCCCCGACGCCGGGACCACTCGGTGGACTGCCTTTGCCCTTCGCGCCGCGGGCGGCAAGGCGGCGTTGCTTCCGGTTCATGACTGGTTCAGGTGCAGCGTCCCGTCACCGACCGGTTTCCTCATGGTCCGGTCGGAGAAAGGGATCGTAGCACAACTCAGGAGTCGCCACGATCGGCCCAGGATGCACGAAAATGATCGGGTTGAAGGCGGCTCGAGCGCGGTTGGCAGGCAAGCCGCCCGCGCTGCGGCCTTTGCGAAGCCTTAGGCTCGGCTTAAATCCGGCGCCGGCCAAGCACAGACGGGCTCGGGGCCCCGGGGAGCGGCGTCCTGTTCACTCTTCCATACCAAGGGCGTCGCGCAGAGGGGCCAGATGCTTCTCATACGCGCGCCAGCGCTCCACCGATGTCGAGAATATCTTTTGCCGGACTTGCACGTTGCTGGCCGTGCGGACCGGCCGCTCGGTCTTGTGGAACTCCAGGCACCGGGCGTCCCACTCCAGCCCGCAGAACGCCACCATCTCGCGGCTGACCTCTTCCTGGTGGGCCACCAGCTCCTCGTACTGGACGTCGAGGATCGAAAGCGGCAGAACCTCGCGCCAGTGGGCCATCAGCCGCTCGTACTCGCGGTAGTAGGCGCCGAGGTCGCGAAGGTCGCTAGTGAAGTGTTGGCCATGGGCGAAGTTGTGGAAATAACAGGAGAGGCAGGTGTCGAGGGGATCGCGCCGGCAGTGGACGACCCGCGCCCCGGGCACCAACAGCGCGACCAATCCGAACAGCATGAAGTTGCCGGGCATCTTGTCGGTGACTCGGTCGGCGTCGGCGGAAAAGGCCGATAGACGCCGCAAGTACCCGTCTGCCAACCGACGGGACGTTGCGGCGTCGATTGTCACGGCGCCTTCGGGATAGCGCTCCGGCAGTCCGCGGGCGATGTTGCCAAGATCCGGCAACTCGCCGGCGCCGAACACCTTCGGGTGGCTGGCGAGGATCTGCTCGATGAGCGTGGTGCCGGACCGTGGCATGCCGACGATGAGCACGGGGAGCTCGGGTTCGGCCCCGTAACCTCGGCGCTCGGCGAAGAAGCCGGCGGTGAAGATCTCGATGGTTCGGTCGATGAGCCGGCGGTGCTGCACGGCGTCGAAACGCTGGCCCCGGCGCTCCGCCGCCACGGTCCGCAGCTCGTTGCCACGCCGGTACCGGCGGAAGGCCCGTTCGTGCTCGCCGATGTCGGCGTACATCTTTCCCAGCGTGAAATGGACTTCGATCGCGTCATTGAGCGGCAGCGAGGGGTCGTCCCTGAGGGGCTCGAGGACCTCGAACGCCGGGTCGCCTTCCCGGGCTCTCTCGATCACCGCCAGATTGTAATGCGCCTGAACGCAATCGGGCCTGCATTCGATCGCCCGTCGGTAGCTCTCAACGGCCCGGTCCAGCTTGCCTTGCTCCTTGAAGGCGTTACCCAAGTCATTGTGGGCCTCAGCAGAATCGGGCTTGAGCCGAAGCGCTCTCGTGAAACACTTCATCGCGTCGTCGAGCTTGCCCTGCTTTCTGAGCACGTCGCCCAGCTTGGTATGCGTTTCGGCCAGATCGGGCCTGAAGGAGAGCACCCTTGCGTATTGCGCCGCAGCTTCGTCCAACATGCCTTGTTCCATCAGCACGTTGCCCAGGTTGCTGCCGGCCTCCGCCAAGCGCGGCGCGAGTTCGACCGCCTTGCGGCAGGCGATCAAGGCTTCCTCCAACCGTCCCTGCTGGTGCAACGCATTGCCGAGGTTACTGCACGCTTCCGCGTAGTCGGGCTTGAGCTCGATGGCCTTGCGGTAGGCGGCGAACGCCTCGTCTACGTCGCCCAGCGCCTTCAAGGCCACGCCGAGGTTGAGATACGCCACGGGATAGGCGGGATCCGCCTCGATCGCCTTGTTGTAGGCGGCGACGGCCTCCCTAAGTTTGCCCTCTGCCTTGAGCACGTTGCCGAGGTTGTTGTGAAAGTCCGCGACGTCGGGCCTGAGCCTGATCGCGCGGCGGATGAGCTCGATGCCTGCGTCCGATGCGCCGGTCTGGTGCGCGGTCACGCCACGAAGGTTCAGGGCTTGGGCGTTATTCGGCTGTGAGCGGAGGACGCGGTCGTAAAGGGCGCCGGCCTCTGCGAGCCGCCCGGCCTGGTGGGCCTGGATCGCCGCGTCCAGTGTGGTCTGCAGGCTGGCCGCCTCCTTGGCCCCGACGCCGGGACCACTCGGCGGACTGCCTTTGCCTTTCGCGCCGCGGGCGGCAAGGCGGCGTTGCTTCC
>JAZGAE010000051.1:0-2055 GCA_036475545.1 Alphaproteobacteria bacterium | reverse complement strand
GAAGACCTGGCCAGCTCCGAGAACGTCAGCCTTTACCGCATCGTCATCCTGATCGCGCTGGTCGGCTGGACCACCGTGGCGCGCCTGGTGCGCGGGGCGACGCTCTCCATGAAGGCGCGCGAGTTCGTGCGCGCCGCCGAGGCGCTGGGCGCGAATCATGCGCGCATCATGCTGGTGCACATCCTGCCCAACGTGGTCTCGCCGATCATCGTCGCGACCACGCTCTCGATCGGCAATATCATCCTGCTCGAATCGGTCTTGAGCTTCCTCGGCCTGGGCATTCAGCCGCCGATCGCGAGCTGGGGCAACATGCTCACCGGCGCCCAGGATCTGATCTGGGACGCGCCTGCGCTCGCGGTCTACCCGGGCTTGCTGATCTTCGTCACCGTGATCGCCTTCAACTTCCTCGGCGACGGCCTCCAGGACGCCCTCGACCCAAGGGCGGTGAAATAAATCTCCAAGCCGCTTATCCGGCCGGCGGCAGGCCGTTCTCGAAGCAGTAGTAAAGGCTCTGGAAGGGCGCGCGGAAATCGACGACGGCGCCGGCGAGGGTCTCCGGGTCGCGCCGCTCGACCAAGACTTGCGCGATGAACTCGGCGAGGGTCTCCATCTCCGCCTCCTTCATGCCGAGCCGCGTCACCTCGATGGTGCCGATGCGGATGCCGCCGGGCAGGTCCCAGTCCTCGGGCTTATCCGCGGGGATCAGGTTCTTGTTGACGATGATGTTGGCCCGTTCGAGCGCGCGCGCCACCTGGTAGCCGCCACCGAAGGCGCGCACGTCGGCGATCACCTGGTGGGTCGTGGTGAAGCCCTTGTGCGCGGCCAGCAAGCTCAGGCCGCGCTCGTGCAGCGCCTGGCCCAGCGCCCGGGCGTTGCTCACGATCTGCGCCATATAGGCCGCTCCGAACTCGAGTATCTCGGCGGCCGAGAGCGCCAGGGCGGCGACGCGATTCACTTGATGGGTCGCCGCCCAGACCGGAAAGACCGCGTCGGTGACCGGCTTGGTGAGCGCGGGATCGTCCCAGACGATGATGCCGCTCTGGGGCCCGCTGAAGGTCTTGCCTGCCGAGCCGGTCATGATCGCCGCGCCCTCGCGCAAGGGGTCCTGGTACTGGCCGCCGGCGATCAGGCCGAGCTGGTGCGCGCCGTCGAAGAAGATGCGCCCGCCCCAGGCCTCGACCACCTCCTTCATCTCCCGAAGCGGGAGGGGGAACAGCGCCATGGACAGGCCGAGGGCGACGAGCTTAGGCCGGGCTTGCGGGGCCGCCTTGCGGAACGCCTCGATGTCGACCACGAGCTCCACCGGATCCATGGGCAGGTCGACGATCTTGAGGCCGTGGGCGCCGGCCGGGCCGTCGGCCCGGTTGCTCGAGTGACCGCCGACGGGCTGGGCGATGCTCATGATGGTGTCGCCGGGCTCGGTGAGCGCGCTGTAGACGACCGCGTTGCCGAGCATGCTGGCGCACATGCGGTGGTCGGCGTAGCGCGCGCCGAAACACGCCTTGAGCAACTCGACGCAGAGCGCCTCGACCTCATCGATATGCCGGGTGCCGGTGAACCAGCGGTTGAGCGGGCCGATATGGCCCTCGGCGGCGCGGGTGCCGATCTCGGCGGACAAGAGCGCACGCACCCCCGGGCTGGTCGGCGCCTCGGGCGCCAGCAGGTTGACGCACTCGCGGCCGCGCCACTGGGCGTTGCGTTCGACCGCGGCGAGGATCTCCCCGCCGACCGCCTCGAAGGAGTTGAGGCTCTCGATCAGGTTGCGGGCGCGCGCCAGCGCCTCGGCGTCGTGAACCTCGAAGCCTTCCAGGGCCTCCGTCGCGTCCGCCAATTCGTTCCTCCCCGTCCGGCTTATCTGGGATTACGCGCCATCGAGCGCTCAACCGCCGCGCGGCAGGGTGGTCTCGACCAGCTTGGCCCAGTAGCTTGCGCCGATCACCGAGATCTCGTCGTTGAAGTCGTAGCGCGGGTTGTGCACGTTGCAACCGCCGGGGCCGCCCGCCTCGCCGTTGCCGAGCCAGATGTAGCACCCGGGCCGCGATTCCAACATATAGG
>JAZGAE010000050.1:0-37096 GCA_036475545.1 Alphaproteobacteria bacterium | reverse complement strand
AATAATTTTCCTGCGTCGTCGTTCGTCGTGCGCGGGCGGTGAAAATTCTTCTGCGCGGTCGTTCACGTTGCGCGGGTGATGAAAATTCTTCTGCGTGGTCGTCCGCGCGGTCGCGTCGGCCGAAAATTTTTTCGACGTTCTCTTTTCGGTCACGTTGTCACGGGCGGTGCGACGGAGTACATTGCCGTTGTGAGGCCGGTTTGACGCTCACAGTATACGAACAATGAAAATTATTTAGAGCATCTTCCAATATTTGCATGTTCAAGTTTCGGAAAAGGAAACGCGTTAGAGGCGGCAAGTTCCTTAGCCGAAACTGAATAAATGTCTTCCGCCGGGCCTATTCCGGGGTAATCGGGAAGGTCGGCGCGGGTGCCCGCTTTTTCTTTCCAGTGAGAGGCGCCCGATTGCAAGGGGGGTTGCACGCGTGTCGGGGGATGAATACGCAGGCGAGCTCTCACCCAAGGAGTCGTGGGAACTCCTGGCGAGCGATCCCAAGGCGATGCTGGTCGACACCCGGACCCTTCCGGAATGGATGTTCGTCGGCGTGCCCGACCTCAAGCAGCTTTCCAAGAAGCCGATCTTCGTGGCCTGGCAGGTGTACCCCGCCATGCAACAGAACCCCGCCTTCGCCGACCAGCTGCGCGCGGGCGGGGCGGAGGAGGAAACGCCGCTGCTGTTCATCTGCAGGTCCGGGAACCGGTCGAAGGCGGCGGCCATCGCGATGACGTCTCTCGGCTTCACGCGTTGCTACAACGTGGCGGAGGGATTCGAAGGCAACATTGACGAGCATGGCCATCGCGGCGCGAAGGGCGGCTGGAGGACGGCTGGCTTGCCGTGGGTCCAGGAGTGAGGATGACGTTCACGGACAACGACGGCGATCTCGCCGCCCAATGGGCCCGCGTCCGCGGGCAGCTGCGCCAGGAAATCGGCGAGGCCGCTTTCCGCAGCTGGCTGAAGCCGCTCATTTTAGCCGAGGTCGTCGACGGACGGATCCGAATCTCGGTCCCGACGCGCTTCCTGCGCGACTGGATCGCGTCTCATTACACCGACCGTATCATCACGCTGTGGCGCGCCGAGAACCCGGCGGTGCGGAGCGTGGACATCTTCGTCGACCGGCCTCGCGCACATGCGGCGGGCCAGGGGGGCGCCGCGGTGGCCACCCCTGTAGTGATCACCGAGCCCGGGCGGCGGCAGGCCAGCGCCGCGGCCGAGGCGCGCGAAGACTACAACGGCCTCAGTGCGCCGCTCGACCCCCGCTTCACGTTCGGCAATTTCGTCGTCGGCAAGCCCAACGAGCTCGCCTTCGCCGCGGCACGCCGCGTCGGCGAGTCCGACACGGTGCCCTTCAACCCGCTGTTCCTATATGGCGGCGTCGGGCTCGGCAAGACCCACCTCATGCACGCGATCGCCTGGCACATCCGCCAGCGCGATCCAGGCCGCCGCGTCATCTACCTGTCGGCGGAAAAGTTCATGTACCAGTTCGTCCGGGCGCTGCGTTTCAGGAACACCATGTCCTTCAAGGAGCAGTTCCGCTCGGTGGACGTGCTGATGATCGATGACATCCAGTTCATCAGCGACAAGGACTCCACCCAGGAGGAGTTCTTCCACACCTTCAACGCGCTCGTGGACCAGAACCGCCAGATCGTGATCTCCGCCGACAAGTCGCCCACGGATCTCGAGGGCATGGAGGAGCGCATGCGCTCGCGCCTGGGCTGGGGGCTGGTGGCGGACATCCACCCCACCACCTACGAGCTCCGCCTCGGCATCCTGCAGTCGAAGGCCGAGCATCTCGACACCGAGATCCCGCCCAAGGTGCTGGAGTTCCTGGCGCACAAGATCACGTCGAACGTGCGCGAGCTCGAAGGCGCGCTCAATCGCATCGTGGCCCACGCGACGCTGGTCGGCCGTCCGGTCACGCTCGAGAGCACGCAGGACGTGCTGCATGACCTCCTGCGCGCCAGCGATCGACGCGTGACCATCGAGGAGATCCAGAAGCGTGTCGCCGAGCACTATCGGATTCGCATGTCCGACATGCACTCGGCCCGCCGGGCCCGGGCCGTCGCGCGCCCGCGCCAAGTAGCCATGTATCTGGCCAAACAGCTCACCCCGCGCTCGCTGCCCGAGATCGGGCGCAAGTTCGGCGGGCGCGACCACACCACCGTCATGCACGCCGTGCGCAAGATCAACGAGCTGCGCGCCACCGACAGCAGCCTGGACGAGGACGTCGACCTCCTGCGCCGGATGCTGGAGGGCTGAGCTCGCAAGCGCCCTCGGCCCGCAAGCGCCCTTGGCCTGGGCGAGCGCCCGTCGCGGAGCCTTCTTTCCCCGCCCTGTCCGCCGCCTGAATGAAGGGCCTCGCGGCCCCGGAAAATTGTTCGGAAGCCAAGCCCTTCTGGTATAATGCGCCGTGGGCCGCCGGCGGTGCCGGAGGCCGCTCCCGGTGGCCCGGGCCGAAGGGCGCCAGACGCCCGGCACAGGCGGCCGCAACAACCACTCATCGCTCGCGTTTGGCTGATGAAACTGACCATCGAACGTGCCGCCCTGCTGAAATCGCTGGCCCACGTGCAAAGCGTCGTCGAGCGGCGCAACACCATCCGGATCCTCTCCAACGTGATGATGGAGGCGGATGAAGGCGCGCTCTCGCTCGCCGCCACCGACATGGACCTGGCCATCACCGAGAAGGTTCCGGCCGATGTCGCCGGGGCGGGCACCACCACGGCCCCGGCGCACACTCTTTACGACATCGTGCGCAAGCTGCCCGAGGGCGCGCAGGTCGAGCTGGCCTACGGTGAGGGAGGCGAGCAACTGGTGCTGACCTCGGGGCGGTCGCGGTTCACTCTGTCGTGTCTTCCGGCCGACGAATTCCCGGTGATGGCGGCCGGCGAGCTTCCCCACCGGTTCGAGCTTTCCGGAGGGGACCTCAGGAGCCTCATCGACCGGACCAGCTTCGCCATTTCCACCGAGGAGACGCGGTACTACCTCAACGGCATCTACCTCCACGCCACCGACAGCGACGGCCTGCCCGTGTTGCGCGCCGTGGCCACCGACGGCCACCGCCTGGCGCGGGTCGAGATGCCCCGGCCCGAGGGCGCCAGCGGCATGCCCGGCGTCATCGTCCCGCGCAAGACGGTGAACGAGCTGCGCAAGCTCATCGAGGACGTCGGCGACGCCGTGGCCGTCGCGCTTTCCGACACCAAGATTTGTTTCTCCTTCGACGACGTTGAGCTCATCTCCAAGCTCATCGACGGCACCTTCCCCGATTACCAGCGCGTGATCCCCGAGGGTAACGACAAGGTGATGGAGGTCGACCGCAAGACCTTCGCCGATGCCGTCGACCGCGTGTCCACGATATCGACCGAGAAATCGCGCGCCGTGAAGTGCGCCCTCAAGAACGGAACCTTGGTGCTGTCCGCGACCAGCCCGGACAACGGCACCGCCGTCGAAGAGCTGGAGGTGACCTATACCGGAGCGGAGATCGAGATCGGCTTCAATTCGCGCTACTTGCTCGACATCACCAGGCAGATCGAGGGCGACAGCGCCCGCTTCGCGATGGCCGATTCGTCCTCGCCGACGGTGGTCAGGGACGTGGCCGATCCCAGCGCCCTCTTCGTCCTGATGCCGATGCGCGTGTGAGCGAGGCGGTTCTCAAACGCGCCGATTCGCCGGAGGCTCGCGCGGAAGGGGCGGCCCGGGTCGCCGTGACGCGTCTGGTGCTCACCGATTTCCGCTGTTACCGCAGGCTGAAGCTGGAAGTCGATGCGCGGCCCGTCGTCCTTTTCGGCCCCAACGGCGCGGGCAAGACGAACCTCCTGGAGGCGGTCTCGTTCTTGGCGCCCGGGCGCGGGCTGAGGCGGGCGCCGCTTGCGGAGGTGCGGCGCCGCGGCGCCGGGAGAGATGCGTCGTGGGCCGTGGCGGCGACCGTTGCAGGCGCGCGCGGTCCGGTCGAGATCGGCACCGGAGACGCCGTCGGCGACGGGCAGGGACCGCGCCGGGTGGTGAAGATCGACGGCCAGCGGGTGCGCGGGCCATCGGCCCTGGCGGAGGTCGTGCACGCGGTATGGCTGACGCCGGACATGGACCGGCTGTTCGAGGACCGGGCGAGCGCGCGCCGGCGCTTCATGGACCGCCTGGTGTACGGTTTCGACCCCCGCCATGCCGCGCGCGTCTCCGCCTACGAGCGGGCGATGCGGGAGCGCGCGCGGCTGTTGCGCGGGGGCCCCGCGGATCCCGCTTGGCTCGCGGCGCTGGAACACCGGATGGCCTCGGAAGGGGTGGCCATCGCAGCGTCGCGGCGCGAGGTGCTGGGGCGGCTGAAAGGCGCCTGCGCGTCGGCTCCCGGCCCGTTTCCGGCGGCCGACGTGGCGGTCTCGGGCCTCGTCGAGGACTGGCTGGGCGAGACACCCGCGCTCGAGGCGGAGGCCCGGTTCCGGGCGAGGCTGGCCGCCGGGCGCGGTGAGGACGCCGTCACCGGAGGCGCGGCGGAGGGTCCGCACAAGAGCGTATTCGTGGTGCGCCACAGGGACAGCGGCGTGCCGGCGGAACAATGTTCCACCGGCGAGCAGAAGGCACTGGTGACCGCCGTCGTGCTGGCGACCGCCGAGGTGCAGGCTGAGGCGCGCGGCGTCGCGCCCTTGATCCTACTCGACGAGGTGGCGGCCCACCTAGACGAGCGGCGGCGCCACGAGCTGTTCGAGCGCCTGCTCGGGCTCGGCGCCCAGGCCTGGCTCGCCGGCACCGACCGCGGCGTCTTCGCCGGTCTCGAAGCGCACGCGCAGTTCTTCCGTGTGGCCGACGCCACGGTGAGGCCGGCGAGCGGAGTTTGAACGGAGACCAGACGAACGATGAGCGACAAGGTCCGAAAGGCCAAGGCGCGAGAGGTGGCCTACGGCGCCGAGGCCATCAAGGTGCTGCGGGGTCTGGACGCCGTGCGCAAGCGCCCCGGCATGTACATCGGCGACACCGACGACGGCTCGGGCCTGCACCACATGGTCTACGAGGTCGTTGACAACTCGGTGGACGAGGCGGTCGCCGGCTATTGCGACCGGATCGAGGTGACGCTGAACCCCGACGGCTCGGTCACGGTGACCGACAACGGCCGCGGAATCCCCGTCGGCATCCACCATGAGGAAGGAGTCTCCGCCGCCGAGGTCATCATGACCCACCTGCATGCCGGCGGGAAGTTCGAGCAGGACGTCTACAAGGTGTCGGGCGGGCTCCACGGGGTCGGCGTGTCCGTGGTGAACGCGCTCTCCGAACGGCTCGACCTCACGATCTGGCGCGAGGGCAGGGAGCACTTCATGCGCTTCCACGACGGCGAGCCCGAGGCGCCGCTCGCCGCGGTCGGCGAGACGGGCGAGCGCACGGGCACCGAGATCACGTTTCTCCCCTCGCGCAAGGTTTTCTCCATGACCGATTTCGAGTTGGCGACGCTGGAGCATCGCCTGCGCGAGCTCGCCTTCCTCAATGCCCACGTGATCATCGTTCTGAGCGACCGGCGCGGGGTCGAGCCCCAAGTCGTCGAGATGCATTACGAGGGCGGCCTCGAGGCCTTCGTGCAATACCTCGACCGCAGCAAGACGCCCCTAAACCGCCCGCCCATCCCACTCAAGGGCGAGCGCGCGGGCATCATCGTCGAGGTCTCCATGCAGTGGACCGACAGCTACCACGAGACGATGCTGTGCTTCACCAACAACATCCCCCAGCGCGACGGCGGCTCCCATCTCGCCGGCTTCCGCGGGGCGCTGACCCGCACCGTCAACAACTACGCGGTCGAGACCGGCATCGCCAAGCGGGAGAAGGTGGCGCTCGTCGGCGACGACGCCCGCGAGGGCCTCACCTGCGTCCTGTCGGTCAAGATGCCGGATCCCAAGTTCTCTTCCCAGACGAAGGACAAGCTGGTCTCCTCCGAAGTGCGCCCGGTGGTGGAGGGCATCGTCGCTGAAAAGCTCGGCCAATGGTTCGAGGAGCACCCGAGCGAGGCCAAGCGCATCGTCGCCAAGGTGGTGGACGCGGCGGCCGCCCGCGAGGCCGCGCGCCGGGCCCGCGAGATCACCCGGCGCAAGGGCGTGCTGGACATCACCAGCCTGCCCGGAAAGCTCGCCGACTGCCAGGAACGCGACCCCGCCAAGAGCGAGCTCTTCCTTGTCGAGGGCGACTCCGCCGGCGGCTCGGCCAAGCAGGGGCGCAACCGCAGCTCCCAGGCGATCCTGCCGCTCCGGGGCAAGATCCTGAACGTGGAGAGGGCCCGTTTCGACAAGGTGCTCTCGTCCGCCGAGATCGGGACGATGATCGCGGCGCTCGGCACCGGAATCGGGCGCGAGGACTTCGACATCTCCAAGACCCGCTACCACCGCATCATCATCATGACCGACGCCGACGTGGACGGAAGCCACATCCGTACCCTGTTACTCACCTTCTTCTACCGCCACATGCCCGAGATCATCGAGAAGGGCTACCTCTACATCGCCCAGCCGCCGCTCTACCGCGTGAGGCGCGGCAAGGCGGAGATCTACCTCAAGGACGACCGGGCGCTCGAAGACTATCTCATCGACGCCGCGCTCGAGGACGCGGTGCTTCGCCTCTTCGACGGCAGCGAGCGGGCCGGAGAGGATTTGCGGGCTCTGGTCGAGCGCGCGCGGCGCGCCAAGGCCGCGCTCGCGCCCCTCGGGCGCCGGGTCGGCAGCGCCGCCGTGGTGGAGCAGGCGGCAGTCGCCGCCGCGCTGAGGCCGGCGCTCCTCGACGATCCGGCGCGGGCCGGCGAGGCCGCCGCCTATATCGCCAAGCGCCTCGACGCCCTTGCCGTCGAGCACGAGCGCGGCTGGACCGGCGTCGCGGACCCCGGCGAGGGACTCGTCTTCTCGCGCACGCTCCGGGGCGTCACCGAGCGCTACGTCATCGACGGCACCGTGATGTCCAGTCCCGAGGCGGGGCGGCTGGACGAGATGGCGGGCGAGCTGCAGGGGGTCTACACGGGCCACGCCCATTTGAAGAGCAAGGAGCAGGAGGTCGCCATCACCTCGCCCACGGAGCTCTTCGACGCGATCCTCGGTCTCGGCCGCAAGGGGACGACGGTCCAGCGTTACAAGGGCCTGGGCGAGATGAACCCCGGGCAGCTGTGGCAGACCACGCTCGATCCCGACGTCCGCGTGCTCCTGCAGGTCAAGGTGAGCCACGCCGACGAGGCCGACGAGGTGTTCTCGACGCTGATGGGCGACGTGGTGGAGCCCCGGCGCGAGTTCATCCAGGATCACGCCCTGCAGGTCGTCAATCTCGACGTGTGACGGTGAGCGCCGCCGGGACGACGGCCGGATCAGGGCTTGCTGCGAATGGCCGGGCACTGCGCCTCGATGCGCGACGATGACGGCAAGGTCTAGAGCGGGGCGACGGGGACGGGCCGACGGCGGCTCAGGCTCCCGCCGGGTCGACGTCCCGAGCGGTCCTTCCCGCAGGCGCAAGACGAGGGGCTCTCGCAAGAGGCGCCGCCCGCTCAAGCGCCGGGTCCTCGTGTGGTCGCTCAAATGGGGGCTGACGCTGGCCATCTGGGGCGCGGTGGCGCTGGCCGGCGTGGTCACCTATTACGCATACGATCTTCCCGACGTGGGCGGGCTCGGGGCCGCGACGCGCCAGCCCAGCGTCACCGTGCTGGCGGCGGACGGCGCGACGCTTGCCACGTTCGGGAGCTTGTACGGCGAGCCGGTGCGCGTGGGCGCGCTTCCTCCCGATCTCCCCCACGCGGTGCTGGCTGTGGAAGACCGCCGCTTCTACTCCCATTTCGGCATCGATCTCTTGGGCCTGGCCCGGGCGGTCGTCGTCAACTTTCGCGCGGGGCGCATCGTCCAGGGCGGCAGCACGATCACCCAGCAGCTCGCCAAGAACCTGTTCCTGACGCCCGAGCGCACCCTCCGCCGCAAGGTCCAGGAGACGCTCTTGGCGTTCTGGCTCGAGCACAAGTTCACCAAGGACCAGATCCTGACCATTTACCTCAACCGGGTGTACCTGGGGGCCGGCACCTATGGGGTGGACGCCGCCGCGCGCAAGTACTTCGGCAAGCCGGCGGCCGCCGTCTCGCTCTACGAGGCGGCGGTGCTCGCGGGTCTGCTCAAGGCCCCCTCGCGCTACGCCCCGACGCGGGCCGCCGGCCTCGCGCGGGCCCGCGCGCGCCTCGTTTTGCGCGCCATGGTGGAGACCGGCTACATCACCGAGCCCCGGGCCGCCGACGCGTTGGCGCACCCGGCCGGCTTCGCGCCCGCGGCCGGGCCTGGGCCGAGCGCGCGCTACTTCGCAGATTGGGTGGCGGACCAGCTCGGGAGCTTCGTCGGCAGCGTGGACGACGACCTCGTGGTGACGACCACGCTCGAGCCTCGGCTCCAGCGCATCGCCGAGGCGGAGGTGGCGGCCCTGCTCTCGGGCCCGGGCAAGGCCGTGGGCGTTACTCAGGCGGCGCTCGTGGCGCTCGCTCCCGACGGCGCGGTCCGGGCCATGGTGGGCGGGCGCGACTACGGCACGAGCCAGTTCAACCGGGCGACCCAGGCGCTCCGCCAGCCGGGCTCCGCCTTCAAGCTGTTCGTCTATTTGGCCGGGCTCGAGCAGGGGCTCGGGCCCGAGGCGCGCATGGCCGACGCGCCCTTGACCGTCTCCGGCTGGAGCCCGCGCAACTACGACGGGGCGTACCTGGGCGAGATGTCGCTTGTCCAGGCGCTCGCGCTGTCGCGCAACACGGTGGCCGTGCGGGTGGCGGAAAAGGCCGGGCGCGAGAACGTCGTTTCCGTGGCGCGCAGGCTCGGCATCACGACGCCGCTGACGGCGGGGCCCAGCCTCGCGCTCGGCGCGGGCGAGGTGACGCTGATCGAGCTCGCCTCCGCTTATGCGGCGCTCGCCAACGATGGGGTCGGCGTCTGGGCCTACGGGATCGAGGAGGTGCGCGACCGCAAGGGCCGTGTCCTCTACCGGCGCCGGGGCTCGGGGCCGGGCCGGGTGGTTGCGCCCCAACACGTGGCGGTGATGAATGGGATGCTCGCCCAAGTCATCGCCGAGGGCACAGGCAAGGCGGCGGCGCTATCGCGCCCGGCCGCCGGCAAGACCGGCACCAGCCAGGACTTCAGGGATGCCTGGTTCGTGGGCTATACCGCGGACCTCGTCGCCGGCGTCTGGCTCGGCAACGACGACGAGACGCCGATGACGCGGGTCACCGGCGGCGGGCTCCCGGCGAGGCTCTGGCGCGCCTTCATGACCGAGGCGCTGGCCGGCCGGCCGCCTCGGCCCCTGCCCGGCCTCGGCCCCGAACCCGCCGCGCCGGCCTATGCGGAGAAGGCTGCGCCCCCGGAACGGCCCACCGCAGGCCCCCTCGCGCCCGGCTTCTGGGGCGAGCTGCTGCGCAGCCTCGGCCTCAGCGACTAACGCGCCAGGCACGCCGCTTGGCTGACGCCGGACCACAGCGGTGAGACCCGCCCGCTCACACCACGGCTTCCCGCGGGCCAGCGCCTTTTTCTGGTGGGAAGCGGTGCTTTGCCTGCCCCCGATAGCCCCCGCGCTCGTCAAGCCGGGCATTCCAGTCGGGACCGAGCGCTCACGCCCGGTCGATCAAGTGCACGAACGAGCCCATGACGTTGCCGTCCACGAGCCCCGTGGGGCCGAGCGCCGTGCCGCGCGCGTCCTCGGCCCGAAAGAGCGCCGTCCCCGGCCCTTCGGCAACGGCGTTTGCGTAGTGGAACTCGTGGCCGCGGTAGGCCTGGCCTTGATCGCCCAGCGGCCCGGCCCGGGCCAGGCGCGCGCGGCGGTAGCCCAAGTGCAGCCTCGGCGCGGCGAACGACGTCTCCAGGGCCAACAGCCCCGCCATCTCGTGGCGGCGCCCCTCTGCGTCCTCGAGCACGCGGCCCAAGACCATGTAGCCCCCGCACTCGCCGTAAACGGCGGCCCCGCCCGCGGCCGCCGCGCGGAGCCTCTGCAAGAAGCCGCTCGCCGCGATGCGGCCTGCGTGAAGCTCGGGATAGCCGCCCGGGAGATAGACGGCGTCGGCGTCGGCGTCCGGCCCGTCGCCGGCCAACGGCGAGAAAAGGGTCACCTCGGCCCCGGCCGCCCGCCAGCCCTCGAGCACGGCTTCGTAAGCGAAGGCGAAGGCCTCGTCGCGGGCCACCGCGATGCGCTGGCCCAGGGGCGGAAGCGGGGCCGTGGGATCGCCCGCGCCGGCGGATGAGCGGGCGAGCCGGGCCGGCCGGGCGAGCTCCCGGAGCTTGCCCAGGTCCACGGACTGCTCGACCGCGTCCGCCGCCCGCTCGAGGATGGCTTCCAGCGCTTCGTGCTCGCCCGCCTGGACGAGGCCCAGGTGGCGCTCGGGCAGGCTGAGGCCCGGGTCCCTCTCGAGGCAGCCGAGCACGGTCAACTCCGGCAGCCGCTCGGCCATGGCGGCGCGCAGGACCGCCTCGTGGCCGGGGCCTGCGACCCGGTTGAAGACCACGCCGGCCACGGCGACGTCCGGCCGGAAACGCGCAAACCCTTCCACCGTCGCCGCCGCCGAGGCCCCCTGGGCGCGCACGTCCGCCACCAGCACCACCGGCCAGCCGGTGAGCGCGGCGAGGTCCGCGGTCGAGCCCGTGCCGTCGCTGGCGCCGTCGAAGAGGCCCATGACCCCTTCGCACAGGATGAGCTCCGCGGCCCCGGACAGCCCGGTCACGATCGCAGCCAGGGTGTCCGCCCGCATCGCCCAGGGATCCAGGTTCGGCGCGGGCCTGCCGCCGGCGGCGGAATGGAACGCGGGATCGATGTAGTCGGGCCCCGCCTTGGCCCCGGCCACGGACGCGCCGGCCCGGGCGAGCGCGCGGAGCGCGCCGAGTGTGAGGATGGTCTTGCCGCTGCCGCTTGCGGGCGAGGCGATGATCAGGCCCGCGCCGGGCCCGCCCCCGCTCATAACAGTTCCGCGATGCGGGCCGCCATCTCGTCCGCCGGGGTGCCGTGGGTGAAGTGGGCGGCGTAACGGCCTTGCTCGTCCATGAGATAGACGATGGAGGTGTGGTCCATGAGATAGTCGTCCGGCGCCCCGGCTGCGGCCGCCCCGGCGTCATTCTTGGCGTAGTAGACCCGGTAGCCCCGCGCGGCCTCGGCGATCTGCGCCTCTGTGCCGGTGAGGGCAACGAGCCGGGGATGGAACTGGCCGGCGAAGGCCTTCAATTGCTCGACCGTGTCGCGCGCCGGGTCGATGGTGATGAAGACCGGGACGACCTCGGCGCCGTCGGGCCCGAGGGCGTCGATCGCCGCGCCCATGGCGGCGACCTCCAGGGGGCAGACGTCGGGGCAGAAGGTGTAGCCGAAATAGACGAGCGTGAACTTGCCGCGGAAATCGGCCTCGGTCCGGAGTTGCCCGTACTGGTCGACGAGCGTGAACGGCCCGCCGATCTCGACCGTTCCCGAATCCGGCGCCTCGCCCTCCCGCCCCGGGAGCGCGCGGCCGATGTCCGTGACGAGGCGGACGGTGACGAGGCCGACGGCCGCCGTGATCAGCATCGCCGCCACCACGGCGGCGCGGGACGGGCGCTTCTCCCAAGCCATGGGCGGGCTCCGGCTACGAGTCCTCGAGGGCGGCGCGGGCATACCCCATGCGGTGCATGCAGTCGTCGAACAGACCTGCCTCGCGCCTAACGGCGTTGAGGCCGAGAACGCTGTAGCGGTCGCCGCGGGCGGTCGCGACCGGAACCGAGCGCTCCTCCGGCCACTCGAACTTCGGCCCGTCGAGGAACTCGAAGCGGCGCGCCTCGGCCTTGCACACGCCGCGCGCCTGCTCGACCGCCGCCGGCCCGGCCCCTTCCCTGTGCCAGACGTAGCGCTGGGCGCAGCCGGCAAGCGCAAGACAAGCGAGCGCAAACGCGCCGGTTCGGACGGTGGCGTTCATGGCGCACCTCTCGCGCGCGGACGTGCTTTCTTCAATCTCGCACGCCCGCCCGGGCGCCGCAAATCAAGGCGTCGTGAAACCGGGGAGATCGGCCCGGGGTGAGGGGCGAAGCCGACTCTCCCGCGAGGCGGCTGCCGCGCGGCTTCTCCCCTTCGCCGGCGCCGGCGTCACCTGGGGCGCGTCCGAGGGCGCGAAGAAGGCGAAGTAGAGGAGGAGCAAAGCGGCGACCTTGAAGACGAGGGCGGCCGTGATCTCCTTGGCGAGAGGACCACCGAACACGGGCCGTCGTTCCTCCCTGGCATCGGGCCCCGGCCGGATCGGGGCGCAAGGGACCCCCGGCGGATTATTCTGCGGCGGCTCGAAGGCCCAGACTAGAGAAGCCGGCCTCCAGCCTCAAGCCCGGCTTCCCGGCCCCACCACGACGGCTGTCATCCTCGGGGCTTTCGCGGCGTCTTGCCCCCGCTCCCGGCGGTCTTTTTATCGGGCGCATGCTGGGTCGCCCCGAACCAGTCCAGCGCCGCGCGCAGCCTCACCACCTCGCCCACCACCACCATGGCAGGGGGCTCCAGGGCCTCGATGCGGGCTTGCGCGGCGCACTCGGAGAGCGTCGAGACCAGCACCCGTTGGTCCGGCGTCGAGGCCTTGCAGATCACGGCCACCGGCTCGTCCGCGGAGCGGCCCGCCGCGATCAGGCGCTCGGCGATTTCCTCCAGATGGGTCAGCGCCATGTAGAACACGATCACCGGGATGGCCTTGGCCAGCGCCTCCCAGTCGAGTGTCGCGGGCATCTCCCCGCCGGCGGCATGGCCGGTCACGAACGCGACCGCCGAGTTGACGTCCCGGTGGGTGGCGGGAATTCCCGCATAGGCGAGGCCGCCGGTCCCGGCGGTGATGCCGGGAACCAGCCGGAACGGCACGCCGGCCTCCACCAAGGCGAGGGCCTCCTCGCCGCCGCGCCCAAACACGAAGGGGTCGCCGCCCTTGAGGCGCAGCACCCGCAGCCCTGCGCGGGCGTGCTCGACGAGGCGCCGCGAGATGTCGGGCTGGGTCGGCGAGGGGCGGCCACCGCGCTTGCCGGCGAACTCGAGGCGGGCTTGGTCGCCGGCCAGCTCGAGGATGCGTCCGTCGACGAGGGCGTCGTAAACGACAACGTCCGCATGGCGAAGCGCGTGGAGCGCGTAAGCGGTCAAGAGCCCGGGGTCGCCGGGGCCGGCGCCCACGAGCCACACCCAGCCCGGCTCGAAGGAGGGGAGTTCCAGAGAGAGATCGTCCATGGCGTCAGAACCCTTGCGCCTTCCCGCCCCGGCGCGAGGCCTCGCGCGGAGGTCGCCGTCCTCATAGCTAAGGGCGGCCGCAGCTGAGTACAATAAGGATATGGCGAGAGGACGGAAGGGCGAGCTTCGCAGGGGGTGGACCACCGGGGCCTGCGCCACGGCCGCGGTGCGGGCGGCCGCCGAAGCCCTGCTCACCGGGCGCTTTCCCGACCCGGTCACCATCTCGTTGCCCCGTGGCCAACGGCCGAGCTTCGCGCTCGCCCGCGCGGAGCTGGACGGGGGCCGCGCCACCGCAGGCGTCGTCAAGGACGCCGGCGACGACCCCGATGTCACCCACGGGGCGCTGGTGCTTGCCACGGTCACGCGCGGTCCCCGGGGAAGCGGCGTCAGGTTCCGCGCCGGCGAGGGGATCGGCACCGTCACCCGGCCCGGGCTCACGCTCGCCGTCGGCGAGCCGGCCATCAACCCGGCGCCCCGGCGCATGATGGAAGCGGCGGTGGCCGAGGTGGTGGCCGCCCACGGCGCCGCCGGGGAGCCCGGAGACCTAGAGATCACGGTTTCCATCCCCGGCGGCGAGGAGCTCGCCAAGAAGACGACCAACGCGCGCCTCGGCATTGTCGGCGGGCTGTCCGTCCTCGGCACCACCGGGGTGGTCATCCCGTACTCCTGCGCCTCGTGGGTCCATTCCATCCACAGAGGCATCGACGTCGCGCGCGCGGCCGGCCTCACCCACATCGCCGCCGCGACGGGCCGCACCTCCGAGCGGGCGGCCCAGCGCCTCTACGGGCTCGACGACGTGGCCCTCATCGACATGGGCGACTTCGCGGGCGGCACCCTCAAGTACCTGCGAAGGCACCCCGTGCCGTGGCTGACGCTGGCGGGCGGCTTCGCGAAGCTCTCCAAGCTGGCGGCCGGTCACCTCGATCTCCACTCCGCGCGGTCGCGGGTCGAGGTGCAAGAGCTGGCCGGGATGCTGGAGGAGCTGGGCGCGGAAAGCCACGTGGCCGGCGCCGCGCGGGCCGCGGCCTCGGCGGGCGAGGTGCTGGCGCTGGCGGAGGCCCACGCGGTGCCCCTCGCCGAGCGGGTCGCGTGCCGGGGCCGCGAGGTGGCGTTGGCGGCGCTCGGCGGCGAGACCGCGGTGGACGTGGTGGTCTTCGACCGGGCCGGACGGTTGCTCGGCCGGGCCGGGCCCTGAGGGCGCGGCATGGAGGCGCATGAGACGGTCCAGGTGGCCGGCGCGCGTCGGCGCCTGCTCATCCTCGGCGGCACGGGAGAGGCGGCGGCGCTCGCCGAGCAAGCGCTCGAACGATTCGGGTCCGGGCTCGAGGTGGTCACCTCGCTCGCCGGGCGGCTGCCGCGGCCGCGCACGCTGGCGGGGGAGTTGCGCGTCGGCGGCTTCGGCGGCGCGGAAGGGCTCGCCGCTTACCTGCGCAAGCACGAAGTGGATCTCGTCATCGACGCCACCCACCCGTTCGCCTCCGCGATCTCCACCCATGCCCGCGAGGCATGCGACGCCGCGGCCGTGCCGAGGCTGATGCTGGTGCGCCCGCCGTGGCGGCGGGCTCCTGAGGACACCTGGCTCGAGGTGGCCGACATGGACGCCGCCGCGCGGGCGCTCGAGGGCCTGGGCCGGCGCGCCTGGCTGACGGTGGGGGCGAGCGAGATCGCGCCCTTCGCCAGCATCCGCGGCGTCTGGTTCCTGGTGCGCCTCATCGCCGAGCCGGAGGCGCCGCTGCCGCTCGGCCGCCACGGCCGCGACTTCGAGATCGTGCTCGGCCGCGGCCCCTTCACCGTGGCCCAAGAGCGCCGCCTCATCGAGCGCCATGGCATCGACGTGATGGTCAGCAAATTGAGCGGCGGGCGGGCGACCGAGGCGAAGCTGGTCGCCGCCCGCGAGGCCGGCTTGCCGGTCGTGATGGTGCGGCGGCCCACGCTGGAACCGGGAGAGCGCGTGGAGAGCGTACCTGCGGCGCTTGAATGGCTCGTGGACTCCCTCGAGCGTCTTGACGACACGCAAGCCGGGGGCGCGTAATGGGCCGGGGAGGAAGCGCGAGCATGTGTCGCAGGAAGGCGCGTCCGGGTCTTCTTTTATTGATTCTTTTCGTCGCCGTCGTTCTTGCCGGGCCGGCGGCGGCGCAAAGGGTGCGCAGCGACCTCGCCCCCATGATCACCTTCTTCTCCGCGGTGAAGGACGGCGACGTCGACGCGGTGAAGGAGGAGCTCGGCAAGGGCGCCAGAGTCAACGCCTTCGACGACAACGGCAAGACGCCGCTCGTCTATGCCGTCATGGCCGGGAACCAGGAATTGGTGGAGGTCCTCCTGGAGGGGGGTGCGCTCGTGGATTTCCGGGACGAAACCGGCAACACCGGGCTCATCTGGGCGGCCGAGCAAGGCGATGTGGAAATAGCCGAAATCCTGATCGCCGTCGGCGCCGTCATCGACAACCAGAACCGCCGCGGCGAGACCCCGCTCATCAAGGCGGCGCAGCACGACCGCAGGAGAATGCTTCGCTTCCTCATCGAGGGCGGCGCGGACGTGAACCTGAACGACTTTACCGGACGCAGCCCGCTCGTCTGGGCGGAAGGCGCGCGCACGCGCGGCGCCGCCAAGATCCTGAAGGCGGCTGGGGCGGAGTAGAGAGTTCCGCCGCCGCGTCCCTCACTCCCGCCGCGTCCCTCACTCCCGCTGTGCCGGTCACTCCGCCCGCTTGGGGCGGAACGCGTGGCCGTGGCCGGGCGAATAGAGCCGGCTATCCTCGAACTCCGTCTCTCCCAGCGCGCGGCCCACGATGATGAGGGCCGTGCGGGTGATGGTCTCGGCCTTCACCTGATCGCGGATGGTGGCCAGCGTCCCGCGCAAAAGGGTCTCGTCCGGCCACCCCACCCGCCAGGCGACCACCACGGGGCAGTCGGCCCCGTAGCGCGGCGTGAGCTCGCGCACCACCCGCGCCAGATTCTTGATCGAGAGGTGCAGCACCAGGGTCGCGCCGCTGGCGGCAAGAGTCTCCAAATCCTCGCCCTCGGGCATGGCAGACGAGCGCACCGCCGTGCGGGTGAGGATCACGGTCTGGCTCACCCCGGGCAGCGTCAGCTCCGCCCGGAGCGCGGCGGCGGCGGCGGCGAAGGCGGGCACGCCCGGCGTCACGTCGTAGGGGATGCCGAGCACCTCCAGCCGGCGCATCTGCTCGGCGATGGCCCCAAAGAGGCAAGGGTCGCCGGAGTGGACCCGGGCCACGTCGAGGCCGGACTCGTGGGCCGCCGCCATCTCGGCCACGATCTCGTCGAGGGTGAGGCCCGAGGTGTCGATCACCCGCGCCCCCTCAGGCGCCTCGGCGACCACTTGCGTAGGCACCAGCGAGCCGGCGTAGAGCACCACGGGAGCGGCGCGGATGTGGTCGCGCCCCCGCACCGTGATGAGGTCCGGCGCGCCGGGCCCGGCGCCGATGAAGTGAACGGTCACCGGCCCGCCCCGGCCTTGCGCGGCTTCGCCTCGGCGCCCTTTGAGCTGTAGCCGCGCGGCGTGTAGACCCAGAGCCTGCGCCCGCGCGTAACCCTGCGCGTGCGGCTGTTGCCCACCAGCACGAGGGTCAGCATGTCGGCCTTGTCCGGGGAAAGCTCGGCCAGGCGGATCACCTCGACGCTCTCGCCCTCGCGGCCCAGGTTGCGCGCCAGCACCACCGGCGTGTCGGGAGCCCGGTGCTCGAGGAAGATATCGCGCGCGGCCGCGAGCTGGCGGCGCCGGCCGGGCGAGGCCGGGTTGTAGAGCGCCACCACGAAGTCGGCCTTTGCCGCGGCCTCGAGCTTGTCTGCGATCTCGTCGGACGGCGTCAGCAGGTCGGAAAGCGAGACGGCGCAGAAGTCGTGGCCCAGCGGCGCGCCCACTCGGGCCGCCGCCGCCTGGACCGCCGAGACCCCCGGCGCGACCGCGATCTCGAGCCGGTTCCAATCGGGGCGGTCCTCGCGGTCGACGAGCTCGAAGACGAGCGCCGCCAACCCGTAGATGCCGGCATCCCCCGAGGAGACGAGCGCCACCTCGCGGCCCTCGGCCGCCAGCGCCAGCGCCTTGCGGACGCGGGCCTCCTCCTCGCCGATGGCCGACGCATGCCGCGTCTTCGCCGCGGTCAGGTCGGCGATGAGATCGAGATAGAGGCCGTAGCCGACCACGTCGCTGGAGCGATGCAGCGCCGCGGCCGCCTCGGGCGTGAGCCAGCCGCGCCCTCCGGGGCCGATGCCGAGGACGTGGAGCACGCCGCGGGGCCGGCCCATGGAGCCGAAGTCGATGGGCTCGCGCGCGCGCGCAATGGCCACGGTCGCGCGGTCCGACTTGACCTTGGGCACGACCAGCTCGCTTGGTATGCCGGCGGCGGCCAGCGCCGCGCCCTCCGCCACCCCGTGGCAGCCGGTGGCGCGGAAGACGGCGGCCGACGGGTTGGCCAACCGGGGGGTCTCCTCCTCGAGGCGGGCCGCGGCGAAGAACCGGGCCGGGACCCCGAGCGCCTGGCTGAGCGCATGAACCGCCGGCTCGTCCTCCTTGAGGTCGACCGAGGCGATGCAGGCCACCGCCTTGTCGCTGAGCCCGTTGGCGGCCAAGGTCTCGCGGGCGAGGCCGATCACCTGCTGCGGCGGCGTCCCGCGTTCGCACCCCAATCCCAAGGCCAGCACCGGCGGGTGCAGCAGGAGCTCGCGCTCGGCGGGCGGACCAGAGCGGTCGCTCACCCGGATGGCAAGGCCCGCGGCCTCGTCGAAGGCGAGGCCCGAGCCGGAGAGCCAGCCTCCGTCGCCGGCCTCGAGGACGAGCCGGACCGGCTCGCCGGAGATGAGCGCGGCCGCCACCTGCTTGGCGGCCTCGGGGTTGGCGAGCCGCCAGCCCGGCGGCGGGTCGTCCAGCGCCAGGCCGAGCCGCACCTCGCCCGCGGTGGTGACGGCGGCAACCCCGCCGGTGAGGCCTGCGATGGCGCGGGCCAGCGCGTTGGCGCCCTGATGGCCGCCGAGCAAGGGGACCGCGGCGGAGCCGTCCTCGGCCACCGCCACGACCGGGGGCTCCGCGCGCTTGTCGCAGGCCAAGGGCCCAAGGGCGCGGACCACGATCCCGGCCGCGCAGATGGCGACGATGGGCCGGCCCGCCTCGAACAGGCGCCGCAGATGGGCCGCCGTCTCGGTGAAGACCTCGTCGATGCCGCCCGCGTCCGCCGGGAGCCGGCCGGCAAGGGCGTGGATCCGCGCGCCGTCGAGGGCGCCCTTCAAGCTCCGCGCGAGCTCGATCCCGCCGCGGCTCACCGCAATGAGCGCGGCCCCGCGGGGCAACGCGGCGGAGGGTGGGCGAGCCTTGGCGGTCATCGCCACGCCTCCCCGCGCTTGTGCACCAGGATCATCGAAAAATACGGGACTTCCCCGTCCTGGACCTCGGCCAGCGGCAGGACTCGCTCGTCTTCCATGGTCGCGTGTTCCACGTACCGCGCTCGGCCCGCCAGGCCGAGGCTTTCCAGGACCCGGCGGGCCTTCGCGAAGTGGCGGCCGATCTTCACTATCGCCGCGGCGTCGGCGTCCTCGATACGGGCCGCGATCTCGTCGGCGCCGAGCGTCGCGGGCACAATCGTAAGCACGTCGTCGCGGGCGGCAAGGGGCAGCTTGAGGGCCGCGGCCGCCGCCGTGAGCGACGAGACGCCGGGGACGATCATCACCGGGAAGCGCCCCGAGATGCGGGCGAAGAGGTACATGAAGGTGCCGTAAAGGAATGGGTCGCCGAGGCACAGCATGGCGACGTCCCGGCCCTCGGCCAAATGCCCGCCCAAGGTCTCCGCGGCCTCGTCGTAGGCCGCCTCAGTGCGCGCCCGGTCCGCCCCGAAGGGCACGCGGATGGGGATCTCGGTTTGGCCCCCCGGAACGTGGGGCGCGACGATGGCGCGGGCCCGGCTCTCGCCCTCGGGCGTCGCGGGATAGGCGAGGACCGGGGCGGAGCGGATCAGCCGGAGCGCCTTGAGGGTCAGGAGCTCGGGGTCGCCGGGGCCGATGCCGAGGCCGTAGAGCGTCCCGCTCATGGCGTCGTTCCCGAGGGCTTCACGGCGCGGAGCTGGGTCACGGCCCGCAATGGCCGCCAGCCGTGCAACTCGCCGATCTCCTCCATGCGGGAGACCGCGAGGCGGACGAGCTCGCCGCCGCGGGCGGTGCCGAACCGCGCGAGCGCCGCCTCCGTCTCGATCGTGACCGCGTTCGCCACCAGCCGCCCGCTAGGCGACAGCGCCTCCCAGCAAGCCTCGAGCAGCCCTTCGCCGGATGCCCCGCCGCCCACGAACACCGCGTCCGGGGCCTCCAGGCCTTCGAGCGCCCCCGGCGCCTCGCCGGTGACGATCCCGAGCCCCGGCACCCCCAGGGCGGCGGCGTTGCGGGCGATCAAGGCGGCGCGCTCGGGGTTGCGCTCGACGGCCACGGCGCGGGCGCCGCGCTCGGCGCGCAGCCACTCGATCGCGACCGAGCCGCAGCCCGCCCCCACGTCCCACAGCAGCGCGTTCGGCATCGGGGCGAGCGCGGCCACGGTCACGGCCCGGACCTCGCGCTTGGTGAGCTGGCCGTCGTGGGCGAAGGCCTCGTCGGGCAACCCCGGCGCGCGGGAGAGCGCGCTTGCGCCCGGCGCGGCGCGGCAGTCCACCGCGATGGTGTTGAGGTCGGCGATGCCGTCCGCGCTCCAGCCCTCGGCGATGCCCTCGATCCGGCGCTCGTCCTCGCTCCCCATGCGCTCGAAGACGGCGATCCGGCTGGGGCCGAAGCCCTTGGCGCGAAGGGCCGTGGCCACCGCCTCGGGGCTCTCCCGGTCCTCGGAGAGGATGACGAGCCGGGCGCCGGGGCGGAGGTGGAGGTTGAGCGCCTCCAGGGGCCGCCCCACCAGCGTGACGGGCTCGACCTCGGCTTCCGCCCAGCCGAGGCGGGCGCAGGCGAGCTGAACGGCCCCGACTGCAGGCACGATGGTCATCTCGGCGATATCGAAACGCCGCGCCAGCGTCACGCCGATCCCGAAGAACATGGGATCGCCGGTGGCGAGCACCGTGACGCGCCTTCCCCGCCGGGCGGCGATCTCGTCGATGGTGCGCTCGATCGGCGATGCCCAAGCGAGCCGTTCGGCGCCGCCCGCCGGGACCATGGCCAGATGCCGCTCGCCGCCGACCAGCACCTCGGCGGTCTCAACGAGCGTGCGGGCCGCCGGCGCCAGCCCCTCGAGGCCGTCCTCGCCGATGCCGACCACCGCGAGCCAGGGGGTCACGGAAGCTCTTCCTCGGCAGATGCGGCGAGCGCGTTCACCGCCGCCGCCGCGAGCGCGCTTCCCCCGCGCCGCCCGCGAAGGGTCACATACGCAACACCGACTTCGTTGGCGGCCAGCGCCTCCTTCGACTCCGCGGCGCCGACGAATCCTACCGGAAACCCGAGGACGAGGGCCGGGCGCGGCGCGCCTTCGGAAAGGAGTTCCAGCAGCCGAAACAGCGCCGTGGGCGCGGTGCCGATGGCGACCACGGCGCCCTGGAGCCGGTCCCGCCACAGGTCCACGGCGGCGGCGGCGCGGGTGACGCCCCGGGACCGCGCGGCGGCGGCCACGTGCGGGTCGCCCAGGGTGCAGACCACGTCGTTTTCCGCCGGCAGCCGCTCGCGGATTATGCCCTGGGCCGCCATCTCGGCGTCGACGAGGACTGCGGCGCCCAGGCCAAGCGCGCGGCGGCCGGCCTCGCCGGCGCCGGCGGACCAGGCGAGGTCCGGGACGATGTCGGGCATGGCGCAGGCGTGCACCAGCCGCAGCGCAAGGCCCCGCAACTCCGCCGGCACGCCCGAGAGGTCGGTCTCCGCCCGGATCGCCGCGAAGGAGCGGCGGGAAATCTCGGCCGGATCGCGCAGGTAGTCGAACATTTCCGGGCGACACGTTTGGCGGGCCAAAGGAAGCCGGCCCCGGTCTGCGTCAATCGGCGGTGGCGGTTCGAGCGCCGCCGGCCCCGCGGTCCTCCTGGCCCGCGCCGTCGCCGCGCCCGTCGCCGCGCCCGTCGTTGGCCTCGCCCGCGCCGGCCGCGCCGCCGGCCCCGCCGCCGGCCCCGCGATGGTGGCCGTGGCCGGCGGCCTGATGATGGCCGTGGCCGGGGGCATGGGCGTGATCCGCGTCGGTCCCGATGCCGCGGACGTGATGGTGGTGGCCGGCCTGGGGCATGCCCACCTCGTCCTCGCGGCCGACGATCTGTTCGCGGTACTTGCAGAGCAAGCAGTTCATGGCGTTGGACCCGATCAGGGTCTCCTGCAGCCGCTCGGCGAATGTCTCAACCACCAGCGGATGGTCGTTGAGATAGCTCGCCTTGACGAACTCGACTTTTCCGTGGCGGGCGGCCACCTCGTCGGTCTGCCGGTAGATCCGTTTCACGAGCACGCCCGTGAACAGGAAGTAAGGGAAGACGACGATGCGCCGAAAGCCCAGGCGCACGGCCTTCTCGAGGCCGGCGTCGACGCGCGGATGGGCGACCCCGGAATACGCCGTCTCGGCCCAGCCGAAGCCCATGCCCTCCCACAGCATGCGCGTGACCTTCGTGACGCTGGAGTTGGCGTCGGGGTCGTTGGTGCCGCGGCCCACCACGACGAGCAGCGTCTCGGCGCGCGGGGTGCCGTCTCGGCCTGCGTGCTCGGCGGCCTCGATGCGGTCGCGGGCGGCCGCCAGCAGCTTCGGCTCGATGGCGAGGTCCCGCCCGAAGGTGACCGTGATTTCGGGGTTTTCGGCGGCGAAGCTATTGAGCTCCCAGGGCAGGTCGTTCTTGACGTGGCCGGCGGCGAACAGCATGCCGGGCAGCGCCAGAATCCGCGTCGCGCCGCGCGCCTTGAGCGCCTCCAGGCCCTCGCGGATCACGGGCCGGGCGAACTCCAGATAGCCGGACTCGACATCGTACTCCGGCAGCCGTTCCCTCAGCGCCCGCGCGAGCGAATCGAACTCGGCGATGGCCTCCGGGTCCCGGCTGCCGTGGCCGCAGATCATGACACCGGTCTTCTCCATCAGCCTCTCCCCTCCCTGTTTCTCGCTCGCGCCGTCCCGGCCGGCGCGCGGAACCCGCGCCCCACTCGGCGATTGACCTCTACTGCCGCCCAACCCATGCTCGCGCCATGACCTTGGCTCCCTATCCGGGCGGGCTGGCGAGCCCCGAGACGTTGCTGCTGCTGCTGCTGGCTCTTGCCATCGACGCGGTGGTCGGCGACATGCCAGGGCTCTTCCGCGTCGTGCCCCATCCCGTCCGCCTGGCGGGCGGCGTGATCGGCGCGCTGGAGAGGCGGCTCAACCGCGAGAAGCGCAGCGAGGTGACGCGCAAGGTGCGCGGGTTGCTGCTGGTCCTGGTCCTGGGGTCGCTCGCCGCGGCGGCAGGCTGGGTCGTCGCGTCGGCGAGCCGCGCCTACCCTTACGGCTGGCTTCTGGAGCTCTTCTTCGTCGCCGTGCTGGTGGCCCAGCGCGGCCTCTACAACCACGTCCGCCAGGTTTCCGTGGCGCTCCGCGACAAGGGCCTCGGCGCGGCCAAGGCCGCGGTCCGCCACATCGTCGGGCGCGACCTCGAGGCGCTCGACGAGCACGGCGTCGCCCGCGCCGCCATCGAGTCCTGCGCCGAGAACTTCTCGGACGGCGTGGTGGCCCCCGCCTTCTGGTACATCCTGCTGGGGCTTCCGGGGCTGATGGCGTACAAGGCCGTCAGCACCATGGACAGCATGATCGGCCATCGCTCGGCGCGCTACCGCGCCTTCGGGATGGCGGCGGCGCGTCTCGACGATCTCCTGAACCTCGTGCCGGCGCGGATCGCCGGCGCGCTCATCGCGGTTGCGGCGCTGTTCGCGCCGACCGCCAATCCGGCGCGCGCCCTGAAGACCATGGTCGGCGACGCGCGTAAGCATTCCTCTCCCAACGCCGGCTGGCCCGAAGGCGCGATGGCCGGTGCGCTGGGCCTGGCGCTCGCCGGGCCGCGGCGCTACGGCGAGGTGGTGGCCGACGACCCCTGGATCGGCGACGGCCGCGCCCGGGCCACCTATCAAGACATCAACCGCTCGCTCTACCTGTTCGCGGTCGCCTGCCTGGTTCATGCCGGCGCGATCGCCGTTCTCGCCGGGGTCCGCGTGACCCTCTAGCGCGCCCGCGGCGGGCTGGGCCTTGCGGCCGCGCCCGCCTGCGATCCGCTGCCCGCGGAACCCGTCAGCGTTCATGGGCGATCTCCAGGAGGCGGTCGAGGTCGAGACTCGCCTCGAGCAGGTCCGCGAGATCGTCGAGAATCTTCTCCGTCTTCTCCTCGTAGCAGGCCGGCGCCTCGCGGCGTCTGCCGGCGATGCGCTCGAGCAGCGCGCGGCGGAACCCGTCGGCCGCAAAGAGACCGTGGAGGTAGCACCCCTGCACGCGCCCGTCCGGCGATGCGCCGCCCTCGGGGCGGGCCTCGCCGCCGTCGTCTTCGAGCGCAAGCCAGGCCCGGGCGCAATCGGGGCCCGAGGTCTCGCCCATGTGCATCTCGTAGCCGGTGATAAGGGCCCCGCTGGCGGTCTCCACGCCGCGCGCTTCGCAGAGCCGCTTGGAGGGGGTCAACACCGTCTCCACGTCGAGGAGGCCGAGGCCCTGCGCCTTCCCTTTCGGCCCCTCGATACCCTCGGGGTCGGAAATGGAACGCCCGAGCATCTGGTAGCCGGCGCAGAGTCCGATGACGCGCCCCCCGCCTCTAACGAACGCGAGGATGTCGACGTCCCAGCCCTGCTCGCGCAAGAAGGCGAGGTCGGGAAGAGTCGATTTCGAGCCGGGCAGGACGATGAGGTCGGCATCCTGGGGCAGGGGGCGGCCCGCCTCGACCATGTCGAGGATGACATCGGGCTCCGCGGCCAACGGGTCGAGATCGTCGAAATTGGCGATGCGGGGAAGCCTGGGCACGGCGATCCGGATCGCCCGGGCGGTCTCTTCGCCCTGGGATTCGCGCCCATAAGCGCGCCACGGCACGCTGTCGAGCGCGACGCCGTCCTCCTGGGGGAGCCACCGCGCCGCCGGGAAATGGGGGACGATGCCGAGGCAGCGCAGCCCCGAGCGCTCCTCGATCACGCCAAGCGCCGGCTGGAACAGGCTCGGGTCGCCCCGGAACTTGTTGACCACGTAGCCGCGGAGCCGGGCCTGTTCGGCCTCCGGCAACAGGGCGTGGGTGCCGACGATGGCCGCGATCACCCCGCCCCGGTCGATGTCGCCGACGAGGACCACGGGCAGGTCCGCGGCTTCGGCGAAGCCCATGTTGGCGATGTCGGACTCGCGCAGGTTGACCTCCGCCGGGCTCCCCGCCCCTTCGACGAGGATGAGGTCCGCATCCCGGCAAAGCTCCGCGAAGCTCTCGAGCACCTTGGGCATCAACTTCGCCTTGAGCCCGTGGTAGTCCCGCGCGCTCGCGGTGGCGAAGACGCGGCCCTGGACCACGACCTGGGCGCCGGTGTCCGACTGGGGCTTCAGGAGCACCGGGTTCATGTGCACGGAAGGCAAGATGCCGGCGGCCCTGGCCTGGAGGGCCTGGGCGCGGCCGATCTCGCCGCCGTCCGCCGTGACCGCGGCGTTGTTGGACATGTTCTGGGGCTTGAACGGGCGGACCTCGAGCCCGCGGCGCAGAAAAGCCCGCGCCAGACCCGCCACCAGCAGCGACTTGCCGACGTCCGAGCCCGTGCCCTGCAGCATCAGGGCGGGGGTACTAGTACGGGGCAAGGGCCGCCCTCAGGCCGTCGGCGCCGGCGTTCGCGAGGGCGCCTTCGACGAGGATGGCGCGCGCCGTCGCGCCGCTTCCGTAATAGGCCTCGTTGTAACTCTCGCGGCCGTAGACCACCGTGCCCTCGAGCGATACGCCGGCATACAACCCCTTGGCCCTGGCGAAGGAATAGATGTCGGCGCCGATGGCGGTGGTGGTTGCGCCCTCGATGCCCGCGCCGATCGGGCCCACCGCCACGCTGGCGTCGGCGCCCAGCTTGATCTGGTCTTTCATCACCGCTTTCATCGCGTCGTCGTTCATGATGAGCAGGATGACCTCGGAGGCCTCGCCTCCGAACTGGAAGCCGAAGCTGGCGCCACCGAGGGTGTAGAACGCGGGGTAGCTCCACCCTCCGCCCGGCCTGCGGGCCAAGAGCACGCCACTGCCGCCCTCGGCGCCGAAGAAGAACGCGGCCTTGAGCAGCGAGGGGATGATCATGACCCCCTTCGCCCTTTTCATCAGGTCTGTCATTGTGCCGAAGTCGGGGTCTTTCAGCATCCGATCGGCGGTGAACCGCGCCTTTTCGACGAGCTCCTGTTCCTCGCTGACCGCCGATGCAGGATGCGCGGCCCCGACGACGACCGCCGCCGCCATCACGGCCGCACAGGCGCTGGCAAAGATTTTCCGCATTGCCTCGACCTCCCTTGAACTTCCCTCAAAAGGCGTCGCCTAGAATTCGATCCCAGGCTGCGCCTTCACGCCCGCCCGGAACGGGTGCTTGACGAGCGTCATCTCCGTGACCAGATCGGCCCGCTCGATGAGCTCCGGCTTGGCGTTGCGGCCGGTGATCACGACGTGCAGATCGCGTGGCTTGCTGGCCAGCGTCTCCAGCACCTCGTCCACGGCCAAGTAATCATAGCGCAGGACGATATTGAGTTCGTCGAGAATAACGAGGCGGAAGGAGGGGTCCGCGATCATCTCCTCGGCCGCCTCCCACGCCTTTCTCGCCGCGGCGATGTCGCGGGCGCGGTCCTGGGTCTCCCAGGTGAAGCCCTCGCCCATCGCCTTGAAGACCACGAGGTCCGAGAAGCGCTCGAGCGCATGGCGCTCGCCGGTGTCCCAGGCCCCCTTGATGAACTGGACGATGCCCACCTTCATGCCGCGCCCGAGGGCGCGCAGCGCCAGGCCCATGGCGGCGGTGGTCTTGCCCTTGCCCTTGCCGGTGTGGACGATGACGAGGCCGCGCTCTTGCGTTTTCGTCGCCAGAATCTTGTCCCGCGCCGCCTTGCGCTTCGCCATCTTCTCGCGATGGCGCTTGTCTTCTTCCGTGTCTTTCCTTGCCGTCATGGCGTCTCCACCCCGCTTGCCGCGGCGATCTGGGACAGGCGCCGATAGGCGCTATTGGCCCGGGGCCGCCACAGGCCGCGGTCCTGGGCCTCGATGAGCCGCTCGCTCATCTCCTTGAGCGCGTCCGGGTTGTGGGTCTCGAGGAACCCGCGCACGTCGTCGTCGCCGATGTAGGCCTCGAAGACGGCATCGAAATGGTGGTCCTTGACGGCTCTCGCCGTGGCGGCGAAGGCGAAAAGATAGTCCACCGTGGCGGCCATCTCGAAGGCGCCCTTGTAGCCGTGGCGCATGACGCCGGCGATCCATTTCGGGTTGACGACCCGGGAGCGCACGACCCGCGCCACCTCGTCCTCGAGGGTGCGCACCTTCGGGGACTCGGGCCTCGAGTGGTCGTTGTGGTAGACGGCCGGCTGCTTGCCGGAGGCATGGCGGACGGCCGCCGTGAGGCCCCCCTCGAACTGGTAGTAGTCGTCGGAATCCAAGAGATCGTGCTCGCGGTTGTCCTGGTTGTGGACGACGGCCTCGATCCGCTCGAGCCGGGTTTCGAACAGCTTGTGCTGGGCCTCGCCGCGCGCGCCGGCCCCGTAGGCGTAGCCGCCCCACGAGACGTAGGCGCGGGCCAGGTCGGCGTCCGTTTCCCAACCCCGCTCGTCGATCAGCGCCTGGAGCCCGGCGCCGTAGGCTCCCGGCTTGGAGCCGAACACCCGGTAGCCCGCGCGCAAGGTCGCCGTGTCCTCGTCGAGTCCCGAAGCGACGAGCTTGCGTGCGTCTGCGCCCACGGCGGCCGCCAGCGGATTCCGCGCCTCGTCCTCGTCGAGGGCGGCGACGGCGCGGGTGGCGGAATCGAAGAGGTCGATGAGCCCGGGAAAGGCGTCGCGGAAGAAGCCGGAGACCCGCAGCGTCACGTCCACCCGGGGCCGGTCGAGGACGGACAAGGGCAGGATCTCGAAACCCGTGACCCGCCTGGACGCCGCGTCCCAGGTGGGGCGCGCGCCCAGGAGCGCAAGCGCCTGGGCGATGTCGTCGCCGCCCGTGCGCATGTTGCTGGTG
Source organism: Alphaproteobacteria bacterium (assembly GCA_036475545.1). Classification (GTDB taxonomy): domain Bacteria; phylum Pseudomonadota; class Alphaproteobacteria; order DATDPM01; family DATDPM01; genus JAZGAE01. The sequence goes on along the minus strand of JAZGAE010000050.1, from coordinate 9,855 downwards.
CCCCAGGCGCTGAGCGCGAGGCGGCGCGGGAAGGCGCCGTGGTCCTGGGCATGGCGCTCGACGAGCAGGGTCGCGGACTTCCAGCCCAGGTGCCAGGCCGCCGGCGTCGGCACCGTGCGGGTGTCGAGGGAATAGAAGTTGCGCCCCGTGGGCAGCACGTCGGGGCGTCCGCGGGTCGGCGCGCCGGACGGCCCGGGTGCGACGAACCGGCCCTCGAGACCGGTCAGCAACCCCTCCATCTCGGCCGGTCCGCAGGCCTCGACCGCGGGGCGGATGCGGTCATCCAGGGTCCGAAGGACGGCCTTGGTCCGGGGCCAATCCGGCTCCGGGGCGACGCCGCCCGCGGCCAGCGCGGTGGCCAGGGCCTCGAGCCGCTCGACCGTGTCTCCGTGGCTGCGCCAGGGCTCCTTCGGCAGGATGTCCCGGAGCGCGCCCGGCCGCTCGCCCGCCCACGGCGCCGCCATGTCGCACTCCAGCGGATCGAAGGCGAGGCCGAGGTCGCCGGCCATGGCGCGCGTCAATGAGGCGTCGCCGCCTTCGCCTTGGCCGCGCGGCACGCGCACGAGCGCCACGAGAAGGTCGGTGAGCAGGCCGTCCGCGGGCGATTCGCCGAAAACGTGGAGTCCGTCGCGGATTTGCATCTCCTTGAGCTCGCACAGGTACGAGTCCAGCTTCTTGAGCGCCGCGGCCTCGCCGTCGTCGCGCTCGATCCCGCAGTCCACGTCGAGCCCGGTGCTGGCTGCCAGCTCCAGGATCTGGCTACCCAGAACTTTCAGCCGGCGCGGGTCCAGGCCTGCCGCCTCGTAGAACTCGTCGACGAGCTGCTCCAGGTCGCGGATCGGCCCGTAGGATTCGGCGCGGGTGAGCGGCGGCGTGAGGTGGTCGATGACGACGGCGGCGGCGCGGCGCTTCGCCTGCGTGCCCTCGCCGGGGTCGTTGACGATGAAGGGATAGAGATGCGGAAGCGCTCCCAGCGCCGCCTCGGGGTAGCATTCCGCGGACAGCGCCAGGGCCTTTCCGGGCAGCCACTCGAGGTTCCCGTGCTTGCCCATGTGAACCACGGCGTGGGCGGCGAAGCCATGGCGCAGCCAGGCGTAGAAGGCGAGGTAGCCGTGGGGCGGCATGAGATCGGGGTCGTGATAGCTGGCCCGGGGGTCGATGTTGTAGCCGCGCGCGGGCTGGAGGGCGACCGCCACCTTGCCGCACCGGAACGCCGCAATCGCGAAGGCGCCCCCTTGGCCCAGGCCTTCGTCGAAGAGGGGGTCTGCCTCGGGCGCTCCCCACCGCGCCACGACGGCATCGCGGACCGGCCGCGCCAGGCCCGTGAAGAAGGCCTGGTAGTCGGCGAGGGACAGGGTCTCGGAGACCCGGCGCGCGGCGCGCTTGGAGAGCGCGTTGGTCGGCCCGGCCAGGAGCCGCTCGATGAGCGCGGCGCCGTCCCGGGGGGCGTCGCGGACGCCGTGGCCCGCGGCCTCGAGCGCCCGGAGCACGTTCACCGTCGCCTTCGGCGTATCCAGCCCGACGCCGTTGCCGATGCGCCCGTCGCGGTTCGGGTAGTTGGCGAGCACCAGCGCGATGCGGCGCTCGCTCGCCGGCGTCCGTCTGAGGCTCACCCAGGCGGCGGCGAGGCGGCCCACGAAGTCGATGCGGTCTGGGACGGCCCGGTAGGCGACGATGTCGGCTTGCGTTCGCTCGTCGCGCGCCGCCCGGTCCTTGAACGAGACGGCGCGCGACAGCACCCGCCCGTCGATCTCGGGCAACGCCACGTTCATGGCGATGTCGCGGGCGCTGAGCCCCCGGGTGCCGCCCCGCCAGTCGGCCTCCGTGCCGCCGGAGAAGACCACCTGGAGGATCGGGCAGTCGGCCGAATCGAAGGGCGTGTGGGGTCGCGGCTCACCGGGGGCAGCCGGGTTGGAAAGGGCGAATCCGGTGGCGCTGAGGATCACGTCGGGGCGGGAGTCCGCGATGAGGTCCGCGACCGTGTCGGCCGCGACCGGGTCCCTGAGGCCGGCGGCGAAGACGGGGAGCGCGTTGAGGCCGGCGCGCGCCAGCGATCGGATGAGCGCGTCCACCGGCTCCAGGTTCGCCGCCTGCACCATCGCCCGGTAGAAGACGACGGCCGCCACCGGGGCTTGCGCCCCCGCGCCCCCGTTTTTCGCCCATTCGGCCCGAACATCCTCGAGGCTGGGGCTGGTCCGCCCCGGCCAATAGAGCCCGGCGCGCAACAGCGGCGCCGGCTCGCGCCACCCTGTCTCGGGCGTGCCGCCGTCCGCCGGTCCCCGGCCGATCAGCTCGGCGGCGTAGCGCAGGCAGTTGGCCGCGTTGTCTGCGCCGCCGTGCACGAAGTACTGCCACAGCCGGTGCAGGGCCTCGACGCCGACCGTGGAGAGCGCCGTGAGCTCCGCGTCCGGCTCGTCGTCGCCGGAGAGAAGCGCAAGGCCGATGGCCCTTTCGCGGCAGAGCGCGGCGAGCTGGTCCACGCCGTAGGGCCAGTAGCCGCGCCCGCCGAGCAGCCGCACGATCACCAGGCGCGCGCCGCTCCCGCCGTCCGGGGCGATCACGGACTCGATGTAGAGGTCCACCGACATGTTGTGGCCGAGCTGGAGCAGGTTGGCGAGCCGGAGCGAGGGCGCCGCCCCGCCATGCCCGGAGCCCGCGGTCTCGTCCCCGGGCGCGGCGCGGCCGTCCACCAGCATTCGCTGGGCGGCGGAAAGACACGCGATCTCCGAGTCCGCCGCGGTCAGCACCACGATGTCGGCGGGGCTCTGCCCGAGGTCCACGGCGGCGGAGCCGTCGGAAATGCCGCCGGGTTGCGCGGCTAGCAGATGCATGGGCCTCGGCCTCCCCTCACTCGGTCCCGGGGGCCGGAGCCGTTGCCGCCCCGGCGTCGGCCGCCGCGGCCGCGAGCATCCCGGCGATGGCGGCCCTGTCGAGACCCCTGCGGCCGATCACCACCAGGCGCCCGGCGCGGGCCTCGCCCCCACGCCAGGGCCGGTCGAAGTAGCTTTCGAGCCGGGGCCCGACCGCCTGAACGACCAGGCGCAGTTCCTTGCCCGGCACCTCCAGGAAGCCCTTGAGGCGGAGGATGTCGTGGGCCTCAATCGCGGCGCGGATGGCGCGCTCCAGCGCCGCCCGCTCCGCCACCGGGCCGAGGGACAGCGTGAAGCTCTCGAAATCGTCGTGGTCGTGGTCGGGACCGAGCCCGTCGTGGAGCGAGGGGCGGGCGGCGAGGTCGTCCTCGGCACCCGCCTGGAGACCCAAGACCACGCGCGCGTCGAGGGCGCCGTGGGCGGCCGCGACGACCTTGACCCCGGGCCGGAGCCAGGCCTTGATGTCCGCCCCGACGCCGTCGAGCGCCTCGGCGTCGATAAGATCGGCCTTGTTGAGGATGACGAGGTCGGCGCACTGGATCTGGTCGGCGAAGACCTCCTCGAGGGGGTTGTCGTGATCGAGCGCCGGGTCGGCCCGGCGCTGGGCCGCCACCGCCTCGGGATCGTCGGCGAAGCGCCCGGCGGCGACGGCCGCCGAATCGACCACCGCGATCACGCCGTCCACCGTGACGCGGCTCTTGACCTCGGGCCAGCCGAAGGCCTTCACCAGCGGCTTGGGCAGCGCCAGCCCGGAGGTCTCGATGACGATGTGGTCGGGGGGCTCTGCCCGCTGGATAAGCGCCTCCATGGTGGGCAGGAACTCCTCGGCCACGGTGCAGCAGATGCAGCCGTTGGCGAGCTCGATGATGTCGTCCTCGCCGCAGCCCTCTATCCCGCATCCCGTCAGCAGCTCCTTGTCCACGCCGAGCTCGCCGAACTCGTTGATGATGAGCGCGAGCCGCCGTCCATCGGCTTGGCCCAGCAGGTGGCGGACGAGGCTCGTCTTGCCGGCGCCGAGGAAGCCGGTGATCACGGTCGCGGGGATCTTGGGCTGGAGCCTCACGGCGCCGGTTCCTCCTTGAGGACCACCGGCAGCCCGGCGGCCATGAACACCACCAGGCCGGCGTCGGCCGCGACGACCTCGTGCAGGCGGCCGGCGTGATCGCGAAACGCCCGGGCCAGCGGGTTATCGGGCACGATGCCGAGCCCCACCTCGTTGGACACGAACACCACCGGTCCGGAAAGCGCCGGAAGGTCGTTGGTCAACCCCTCGATCTCGGCCGGCACGTCGCGGCCCGCGTGCATCAGGTTGGAGAGCCACAGCGTCAGGCAATCGACGAGCACCGGGCGGCCGGGCCTGGCCTCCGCGGCCAAGACGGAAGCGAGCGCCAGCGGCTCCTCGACCGTGGTCCAGGCGTTCCCGCGCCGCGCCTTGTGCCGGCGGATGCGCTCCGCCATCTCGGCGTCCCCGGCCTCGGCGGTGGCCAGATAGAGTCCGGGACCAAGGGCCTCGATCAAGGCCTCGGCGTAACGGCTTTTTCCGGAGCGGGCGCCGCCCAGGATGAGCGTGACGGCGGGAAGGCCTGCGGGTCGCGCCGCATCGGGGCCCGCCTGGGTGGGATTGGGGGCCTGGACTGCGGGGGCCAAGGTTCCATCCTCCTCCCGAGGACTTCCACTAACCGCCGCGCCGGGGAGGTCTCCTGGCTCGGGCTCATCGACCCGTGGCGCCTTCCCGGCCCATCCAAGGCCAGTGGCCAAACTGCCGCGGTCTCACCCTTACAGTTGCGGGGGCAGCGCCGGCTTGACGGTCGCGGGGCGAGTGCGCCTCTCGGGCGGGCTCTGCGCGGCCGCGTCACCGGACTTCCCTGTCCCGACGCGCGAGCCCGGAGACTAGCACAAGGGGTCCAAGCCCGCTAGCGCGCGGGGGACCCCTCATGCGGTGGCCGAGAAGGCGGCTGGTTGACCACGACCACGCGCCAGGCGGCGGCCTCGCCCGGTTGGGCGACGCGGTCGATCCTTGTCAGCGAGAGCGTGTCCACCGCGAACCTGAGCGCGGTCTCGGGATCGAGATCGAGGGCAAGGGCGAGGGCCGCCCGCACGGTGCCGCCGTGGCCCAGCGCGATGACGTCATGGCCGGCGTGGGCCTCGGTGAGGCGGCGGATCGCCGCGCCCACCCGCTCCGCCAAGGCGGTGAAGCTCTCGCCGCCGGGGGGCGTGCGATAGGCCGGCGCGAACCAGTATGTGTGCTTGGCCTCGCCGAGCGTGGCGTCGATCTCGGCGTAGGTGAGGCCCTGCCACTCCCCGAAGTCTTGTTCGATGAGGTCGGGCTCGACGATCGGGGCGGGTGGTTCGGCGCCCCCCTCGCGCATCGCCTCGGCGAGCGCTTCCGCCGTCTCGAGCGTGCGCTTGAGCGGGCTCGAGATCCACACCGCCGGTCTCGGCAGCAAGGCCGCCAGGGCGCGAAAGGCGTCGCGGTCCGAGGTGTCGCAGGAGACGTCCCTGCGGCCGTAGAGCCGGCCGCCGTGGTCGCGCACGGGGGCGTGGCGGATCCACCACCACCGGGTCACTGCCGTCATGCAAGCGCCGCCGCCGTGAGCAGGATGGCGATCTCGGTGATCTGTTGGACCGCGCCCAGGATGTCGCCGGTGTAGCCACCGACCTGCCGCCGCGCGAGGTCGGCCATGGCCGCCGCGGCCGCCGTCCCGATCAGGACCGCAAGCACCCCTGCGACCGGCCCGAGGAACAAGAGCACCAAGGCGGCGCCGAGGGCGGCGCTGGCGATCACCCGGTCCTTGGACGGGCGCCCGGCGGCGACCGCCAGGCCCTCGGCCCTCGCGGGCCGCATGGCGTTCATCACCACGGGAAGGACCGCCCGCGAGCCGGCGGCGGCGGCAATCAGCGCCGCCGCCGCGGCCCCCGTGGTGGCGATCGCGGCGAGCGCCCCGACACGGAGCGCCACCGACAGCACCAGCGCCAAGACCCCGAAGGCCCCGGTGCGGCTGTCGCGCATGATGGAGAGCTTGGCCTCACGCTCGCGCCCGCCGCCGAGCCCGTCGGCGACGTCCGCCAAGCCGTCCTCGTGGAGCGCCCCGGTGAGGGCGATGGTGGCGCCGAGGGCCAGAAGCGCGGCGATCACGGGCGAAAGGCCGAGCGTGCTTGCGACGGCGAAGGTGAGCCCGCCGCCGGCGCCGACGCCGAGGCCCACCAGCGGGAAGGCCCGCGTCGAGCGCGCCACCGCGCCCTCTTCGGCCTCGCCCTCTTCGACCTCGCCCTCCTCCATCTCGGCCCGGCTCGGCCCCGGGCCCAGGGGAAGGCGCGTCAAGAACCCGGCCGCCACGCGCAGGTCCCGCCACCATGCGGCGAGCACCGCCACCCATGAGTAGGACTGCTGTGAAGACGCACCGGGCGGTGGCGGGGGCTTGGGCTCGCGCTTGGCCATGGCTTCCTCTCGACTCCGCCCTTGCGTTGGTGCCGGTTTCCCGAAAGCGGTTATAAGACAGTTGCGCGTCCGCGCCAACATGTGCTCCACCATCGGGGCGCCGCGCCAGCGCCGGCGCGACCGGGAAACCTGGGGTTCCGCCGTGGGCGTTCTGAACCAGCCACGCGACCTGTATCCACGCGAGCGGTCGGGGGAGCGTGCGCCGTCGGCCTCCTCGCTCGATGACGTGCGGGCCCTGCTGCGACGCCTCCCCGGCGCCGACGAGGCCGCCGCTGGGGCCGCGGCGGCGCGGGAGGCGGAGCTCACGAAGCCTCGAGGCGCGCTCGGTCGGCTCGAGGAGCTGAGCCTCTGGCTCGCGGCCTGGCAGGGGCGTTATCCGCCCCGGCTGGAACGCCCGCTCGCGGTGGTCTTCGCCGGGAACCACGGGGTCGCCGCGAGGCGCGTGTCCGCCTATCCGGCGGACGTGACGGCGCAGATGGTCCGCAACTTCGAGCACGGCGGGGCGGCGATCAACCAGCTGTGCCGGGCCGCCGGCGCCGAGCTGCGCGTCTACGAGCTGGCGTTGGAGACGCCCACCGCCGACATCACGGCCGGCCCGGCCATGGAAGAGACGGAAGTGATGGACGCCTTCGGGCGCGGCATGAGGGCGGTGGAGCCCGACACCGACGTGCTGTGCCTGGGCGAGATGGGGATCGCCAACACCACGGTGGCCGCGGCGGTGGCGCACGGGCTCTTCGGGGGCGAGGCGGGCGAGTGGGTCGGCCCCGGCACCGGGCTCGCTGGTGCGCGCGTGGCCCACAAGGCGGAGGTCGTGGCGGAAGCGGTGGACCGCCACCGCGACGCGCTTGCGGACCCCCTCGAGGTGATGCGCCGCCTGGGCGGGCGCGAATTGGCGGCCATCGCCGGCGCCGTTCTCGCCGCGCGGCTTATGCGGGTGCCGGTGCTGCTCGACGGGTATGCCTGCACCGCCGCCGCCGCGGTGCTGTTCGCCGCCGAGCCTTCCGCCCTCGACCACTGTCAGGTTGCCCACGTCTCGGCCGAGCCGGGACACAGGCGCCTGGTGGAGCGCATCGGCAAGCGGGCGCTCTATGACCTCGGCATGCGTTTGGGCGAGGGCACCGGCGCGGCGCTTGCGCTGCCCCTTCTCAAGGCGGCGCTGGCCTGTCATGTCGGCATGGCGACCTTCGCCGAGGCGGGCGTCAGCGGCAGGTGCGACGGCGCAAAATGAGGGGCTTCCGCGTCGCCGCGGCCGTGGCGCTGGCGGCCATGTTGGCCTCGGCCCCGCCGGCCTGTGCCGCCGAGCTCAAGGTTTGGGTAGCCGGGCTTCGCAGCGGCGACGGGGTGGTGCGCCTAGCCCTCTACCACCGGCCGGAGCTGTTTCCGGAAAAGGGGGCGGGGCTGAAGATGGCGGTTCCCGCGCGGGCCGACGGGGTCGAGGCGGTGTTCGCCGATCTCGAGCCCGGGCGCTATGCGCTGGCCTTCTTTCACGACGAGGACGAGGACAACGAGTTCGACCAGGGCTTCCTCGGCTTTCCGCTCGAGGGCTATGGGTTCAGCAACGACGCGCGGCCGTTCTTCGGCGCGCCCTCGTTCGAGAGGGCCGCCGTCGACGTGGGCGAGGACGGCGCCGCCATTACCGTGCGGATGATCTACTGAGGCGAGGGCGGGTGGACCCGGCCGCGCCGCGGCCGCAGGCCGGCCGTCACTCCCCCATTTGCAGCAACAGCCCGCGCACCCGCGCGGTGTGGAAGGCGTACAAGAAGACGGCCGTCCCGATCGCGAGGTAGACGAGGTTGAGCGCCGCGGCGCCGGCCAGCAGGTCGAGCCGGAACAGGCCATCGAACATGACGGCGCGCATCCCCTCGAACACGTAGGCCGACGGCAACGCCCAGGCGACCGGCTGCAGCCAGTGGGGCAACACGTCGATCGGATAGTAGATGCCGCTCACCGGCGCCAGGGCGAAGACCAGCAGCCAGGCCAGGCTCTCGGCCCCGAGGCCGAAGCGGAGCACGATCGCCGAAACGATGAGCCCGATCGCCCAGCCCAACACCATCAGGTTCGCGAAGAAGGCGATCAGCGGCAGCCCCAGCTCGAACACCGAGTAGTGATAGAGCGGAATCGCCAGCAGCGCCGCCGGGCCGACTCCGACGAGCGTGCGCAGGAAACTCAAGGTGAGAAGCGCCGCGACCATCTCCGCGGGCTTGAGCGGGGTGGCGAAAAGGTACCCCAGGTTGCGCGACCACATCTCCTCCATGAACGACAGCGACACGCTGAGCTGGGAGCGGAACAGGACGTCCCACAGCAACACCGCCGCGATGAGCACGCCCGCGGCCTGCGCCACCCAAGCGCTGTGGGTGAGGAAGAACTGGGTGATGAAGCCCCACAGGATCATCTGCACCGTGGGCCAGTAGGCGAGCTCCAGGATCCGCGGCCAGGAGCCGCGAAGCAGGTACAGGTATCTGAGCAACATCGCGCCGATGCGCCGCCCGGAGAACCGCTCCACCCGGTCGCCGGCTCCAGCGGCTGCCGCGGACCCGCCGTCGCGCGGGGGAGTCATTGCGCCGCCGCCGCCCGGCCCGGGGCCGCGCCCTGCCCCCGGCGCGTGATGTCCAGGAAGACTTCCTCGAGCGTGCGGCGGCCGTGGCGGGCGATGAGGTCGCGGGGCGCGCCCCTGTCCACGATCTTGCCGGCGCGCATGATCATGGCGTCCGTGCACATGTGCTCGACCTCGGTCATGTTGTGGGAGGCCAGGAACAGCGTGGCGCCGGTGCGGCGCTGGTATCGGGCCAGGTAGCCGCGCACCCAGTCGGCGCTGTCCGGATCGAGCGAGGCCGTGGGCTCGTCCAAGAGAAGGAGCTCCGGCTCGTTGAGCAGGGCCTTGGCCAACGCCACGCGCGTCCTCTGGCCCGCCGACAGCGTCCGCGTGGGACGCTCGAGCAAGTCGGCGATTCCCAGGTCGGCCGTGATCTCCAGTATCCGCGCGCGGACGTTCCTGAGCCCGTACAGAAGGGCGTAGATCTTGAGGTTCTCGGCCACCGTGAGGCGTCGCGGCAGGTCGACGTAGGGCGACGAGAAGTTCATCCGCGCCAACACCCGGTGGCGGTGACGCAGCATGTCCTGGCCCAACACGGAAATAGTGCCGGCGGTCGGCACCAACAGGCCCAAGAGCATGGCCAAGATCGTGGTCTTTCCGGCCCCGTTGGCCCCGAGCAGCGCCGTCGTCGTGCCCGCCGTCACCTCGAAATCGACGGCGTCCACCGCCACGACGCGGTCGTACCGCTTGGTTAAACCTTCGACTCTTATGACCGCCTCGCGCACCGCCTCAATATGGGGTATGGCCGGCGCCAGGACCAGACTCAACCGGCCGCCCCCAGGGCGCTAGAGCGTAATCCGGTCAAGTTGAACGGGCTGCGCCGGAGGAATTTTGTGCCGCGGGCAGGAGCGGGGCGAAGCACGTAGCGGTGCCACCGCGCGAGCTTTGCTACGAACCCGTGGCCGCGAAAGACCCCGGCCCTTCGGGTTGCGCCGGGGCGGGCGCCCGCGGCG
>JAZGAE010000049.1:0-27700 GCA_036475545.1 Alphaproteobacteria bacterium | reverse complement strand
ATCGTCTGCAAGCCATGTCTTACCTAGCGCGGATCCTGGTCGTTGGCGACGACGTCGCGCAGTCGCGGCAGCTCTCTCGGCGGATGCGCCGCCGGGGGTATGCCACCTTCCCCGGCGATTTCACCGCCGTCACCGACAAACTGAGCCGCGAGGAGCATCCGGACCTGGTGGTTATCAATGCGGGGCAAGCCGGCGACAAGGGCTGCGAGCTCGTCGACCTGCTCAAATCGGAGTCCACGACCGCGCATATCCCGGTCATGATGCTGGCCGAGAGTCCGACCGCGGCCTTGCGCCGCCGTTGCCTCTCGGTCGGGGTCGACGACTTGCTGGCCGGCCCCTTCGGGGATGCAGCCCTGTTTTCACGAATGAGGTCCTTGGTCCGGTTCGCGACCATGTACTCGGAGCTGCTCAACAGGGCCGAAACGGTCCGTTCGTTCGGGTTGGAAGCGAGCGATCGGATCCCGGACGAGGCGGAACCCAGGGCCTATCGTGTCCTCGTCGCCGCCAAAAGGCCGGGCGATATCGAAGACATCGAGACGGCCCTCGACGGGGGGCGATACCGGCTAAGCGTCGTCGACGACGTGTTCGCCGCCGGGGCGCGGCTGATCGACGAGAATTTCGACGCCGTGGTCATCGCGATCGACGATGACCCCGAGGACGCCCTGTACCTGTGCGGGCAGCTCCGCAACAACGCGCGCCATTTCAACCTGCCCGCCCTTCTCGTCGCCGACGACGCCACCTTCGACGACCTCGAGAAGCCGTACGCCCGCGGCGCCAGCGTCTTGCTCACGAGGCCTTTGGACCGCGATCGGCTTCAGGCCGAGATACTGATGCTGGTCCGCCGCCAGAGGGCGCGCCACGGGATTAGCGACGCCTTGAGGGACCTTCGAAGGGAGGCCGTCTCGGAAAGGCTCACCGGCGTCTACAGCCGCGATTTCCTGCTCGCCCATCTGGAGCGGCTCGGCGCGGCGGCCGCCAACTGGCACAAGCATCTCTCGGTGGCGCTCTTCCAGGTGCAGAACGTCGCCGGCATCGTCAACCATCTCGGCGCCGAGGCGGCCGACGATCTGCTGCGCCAGGTGAGCGACTGGATCAATGCCCTGGTGCGCGCCGAAGACCTGACGGCCAGGGCCGGCGACAACGAATTCTGCGTCATCCTGCCGGAAACCACCCTGGAAGAGGCGCGGATCGTCGTCCAACGGATTTCCGGCGTGCTTCTCAATACCGATTTCGGCGTCCCGGGCGTGAACGAATCGATCCGCGTTTGGCTGCAAGCGGGGTGCGCCGCCCACAGGGCGGACGATTCTGCCGCCAGCCTCCTCGAGCGCACGCGCAAGAATCTGATCTAATCCGCCGCTTCTAATCCGCCGCTCAGGCGGTTCCGGCCACGGCCCGGGGCGCGCTTGTCCCCTCGCCCGCGATTTCCGCGATTCTCTTCAACAGGTACTGGACGCCGCCGAGGCGCTCCTTGGGATCGTGCCAATCGCGCCGGTAGACCAGCCTTTGGTCGGGGCGGAGCTTGACGGTGCCGGCCTGGCGCGCGATGAAGTCGACGAGGCCGCCCGGGTTCGGAAACGTCTTGCCGTGGAACGAGAGCACCACCCCCTTGGGGCCGGCCTCGACCTTTTCCACCCAGGCCTCGCGGCAAAGCCGTTTGATGGCGACGATCTCCAGCAGATTCTCCACCTCCTCGGGCAGCGGCCCGAACCGGTCGATCAGTTCCACGGCGAAGGCGTCGATCTCGTCCCGGTCGTGCAGGTGCGCGATGCGCCGGTAGAGGCTGAGGCGCACCCCGAGGTCGGCGACGTAGGCCTCGGGAATCAAAACCGGCGTGCCGATGGTGATCTGCGGGATCCAGTCTTCCTCCTCCCTGGCTTCCCCCACGCCCTTGGCCGAGCGCGCGCTCCCCACCGCCTCCTCGAGCATGTCCTGGTAGAGCTCGATGCCCACTTCGCGGATATGGCCGGATTGCTCTTCGCCCAACAGGTTGCCTGCCCCGCGGATGTCCAAATCGTGGCTCGCCAGGCTGAAGCCCGCCCCCAGCGAATCGAGGGTCTGCAGGATCTCGAGGCGGCGTTGCGCCACCTCGGTGAGGGTACGGCCAGCCGGCAGCGTGAGGTACGCATAAGCGCGCACCTTGGAGCGGCCGATGCGCCCGCGCAGCTGATAGAGCTGGGACAGGCCGAACATGTCGGAACGGTGGATGATCATGGTATTCGCCGTGGGGATGTCGAGGCCCGACTCCACGATGTTGGTGCAAACCAGGACGTCGGACGCGCCGCCGTAGAAGGTGGCCATGACCTTCTCGAGAGCACGCGCCCCCAAGCGGCCATGGGCGACGGCGACCTTGACCTCGGGAACCAGTTTGGCGAGTTGGTCCGCCACTGGGCCTAGGTCCTTGATGCGCGGGCACACGTAGAACGTCTGTCCGCCCCGGTAATGCTCGCGCAGGATCGCCTCGCGCACGATCACGGGATCGTAGGGGAGCACGAAGGTGCGCACCGCCAGCCGGTCGATGGGCGGGGTGGCGATGACGCTCATCTCCTTGACGCCGGTGAGCGCCATCTGGAGGGTGCGCGGGATCGGCGTCGCGGTCAGCGTCAGCACGTGAACGTCGAGCTTGAGCCGTTTCAGCCGTTCCTTCTGGGCGACCCCGAAATGCTGTTCCTCGTCGACGACGAGAAGCCCGAGGCTGCGGAAGTGGACGTTCCGGCCCAACAGCGCGTGGGTTCCGATGACGATGTCGACGTCGCCCGAGGCCAGGCCGCGGCGCACTTCCGCCGCGCGCCGGGCGGACGTGAGCCGCGAGAGCTGCTCGATCCGCACCGGCATGTCGGCGAAGCGCTCGCGGAACGTCGCCAGGTGCTGGCGCGCGAGCAGCGTGGTGGGTGCGACGATGGCGACCTGCGCTCCGGTCATCACCGCGACGAAGGCGGCGCGCAACGCCACTTCGGTCTTGCCGAAGCCGACGTCGCCGCACACCAGGCGGTCCATCGGCCGGCCCGAGCCAAGGTCGCCGAGCACGTCGTCGATGGCGCGGACCTGGTCCTCGGTCTCGGGGTAGGGGAAACGGGCGCAGAACTCGTCGAAGAGTCCCTCCGGGGGCACCAACAGACGCCCCTCGCGGAGTTCGCGCGCCGCGGCGACGGCAATGAGCTGGTCGGCGATGTCCCTGATGCGCTTCTTGACGCGCGCCTTGCGCGCCTGCCAGGCGGCGCCGCCGAGGCGGTCGAGGTGAACCCCGCTCTCCTCGGAGCCGTAGCGGGACAACACCTCGATGTTCTCGACGGGGATGAAAAGCTTGTCGCCGCCCTCGTAAAGGATCTTGAGGCAATCGTGCGGCGCGCCCGTCACCTGGAGCGTCATCAGCCCGTCGTACTGCCCGATGCCGTGGTCGGCATGAACGACGATGTCCCCCTGCGACAGGCTGGAGGCCTCCGCGATGAACGCCTCCGCGTGCCTGCGCCGGCGCGCCGGCCGCGCCAGCCTGTCGCCGAGGATGTCCTGCTCGGTGATCACCAGGGCCTGTGGCGCGAGGAAGCCGCGCTCGAGGCCCAGCACGACGAGTGCCGTGGCGCCCTCGGGCAGCCGCTCGATCTCGGGCCAGGTCCCGGCGAAGCCGAGATCGCCGATGCCGTGATCGCGGAAGAGCCCGGCGAGCCGCTCGCGCGCGCCCGCGCTGTAGCACGCGATCAGGACCCGGCGGCCGGCCTCATGCTGCGCCTTGATTTCGTCGGTCACCGCATCGAAGACGTTGGCCCCGGGCCGGGCGCGGACGTCGGCGAAATCGCGGCCTCCACGCCCGCCGGCATCCACCGAGTCCTCGGCGTGGTCCGGGCCGGCAAACGGCGAGAAGGAAGCGGCCGGGCGTCCCGCCAACAGGCCGTCCCACTCATCGCCGCTCAAATACAGGCGCTCGGGCGGAAGCGGTCGGTAGACGGCTTCGGACCCGATCCTGATCCCGCTCATGCCGGAGCGGGTCGCGAAATAGTCCGCGATCGTCTCGAGCCGCGCCTCGCGCGCCTCCTCCGCCTGATGATCCATGGTCACCGCCGCCCCGGGCACGTAGTCGAACAGTGTCTCGAGCCGGTCGTGGAACAGAGGCAGCCAGTGCTCCATGCCGGCGTAGCGACGCCCCGCGCTGATCGCCTCGTAGAGTGGATCGTCGCCCCCCACCGCGCCGAAGAGATCGCGGTATCCCGAGCGGAATCGCGCGATCGACTGTTGGGTGAGAAGGATCTCGCTCACCGGCTTCAACTCGAAGGCTTCGAGCTTGCGGGCGGAGCGCTGGGTGACCGGGTCGAACACCCGGATGGCCTCGATGACGTCGCCGAAGAGGTCGAACCGCAGCGGTTCCTCGCGGCCGGGCGGAAACAGATCGACGATCCCGCCCCGCACCGCGTACTCGCCGGGCTCGCGCACCGTCTCCGTGCGGACGTAGCCGTTGTGGCCGAGGTAGTCGACGAGGTCTTCCAGCGAGATGCCGTCACCGACGCTCGCCCCAAAGGTCGCGTCGGCGAAGGCTGCGCGAGGGGGCACGCGCTGGAGGGCCGCGCTGACCGTGGTGATGACGACTCGCCCGCCCGGGCGCCGCCCGCGCCCGCCGCCCTCCCCGCTCTCGTCGGCGGCCAGGCGCGCCAGCGTCTCGATCCGCCGCGCCACCACTTGGCCGTTGGGGGAGACCCGGTCGTAGGGCACGCAGTCCCAGGCCGGAAAGGTCAACACCTCAACCTCCGGCGCGAAGAAGGCCAGGGCGTCCGCCATCTGGGACATGCGGGCCTCGTCCCGCGCCACGTGGAGGATCTGCGGCACGACGCCATCGCCGACGAGCCCGGCAAGCACCGTGGCGTCGTACCCCTCGGGGGCGCCGTCGATCCGGGTACGACCCGGCGTAGCCAATAATTTATGTAGTTTTCCCAATTTGTTACGTCTTGATATTAAAGCCTTGTAGGAGCCGCATGATGTCGTGGTCGAAGGCCTTCGGCACCGTCTCGCGGCCGGTGATCCAGGCGTAGAGATCCGGGTCGCTGTTGTGCAACAAGGCCTCGAAACGGTCGAGCTGGGGCGCCGTGAGCCCCGCCAGGGTGCGGTCGGCGAAGGTGCCCAGGATCACGTCCATTTCCTTCGTGCCGCGGTGCCAGCTTCTGAACCGGAGCCGCTTAAGGCGCACCTCGAGGTCGGTCACGGGCCGATCAGCCATTGTGTCGCCCTCAACTTGCCATAGGATATAGCCCGTGAAGTCCGCCCTGTCAGCCCAAGGCCGCCCGTCGAGCCGTCCGTGCGCCCCGAGATCCTCTTCCCGCTGTTCGCGCCCGTGACCACGCTTGCCGGCGTCGGGCCGCGCCTGGCCCGGGCCATCCAGAGGGTGGCGGGGACTCGGGTCGTCGACCTCTGCTGGCATCTGCCGTCGGGGCTCATCGACCGGCGCTACGCGCCCAAGGTGGCCGAGGCCGAGCCCGGCTCCATCGCCACCATCACGCTGCGGGTGGAGGCCCACCTTGCGCCGCGCAACCCCCGCCAGCCCTACCGGGTGCGCTGCTCGGACGAGACCGGGGAGCTGTTCCTCGTGTTCTTCCATGCCCGGCCCGACTACCTCAAGAGGATCCTGCCCGAGGGCGAGGTCCGCGTCGTCAGCGGGCGGGTGGAGCGGTTCCGGGGGGCGTCCCAGATCACCCACCCCGACCACATCGCCACCGTCGACGAGCTGGAGGACCTCCAGGCGGTGGAGCCCGTGTATCCCTCGACCGCCGGCTTGACCCACAAGCCCCTGGTCAAGGCGGTCCGCGGCGCGGTGGCGCAGGCGCCCGACCTTCCCGAATGGTGCGATCCGGCCTTTCTCGAGCGCCGGGGCTGGGCCTCCTGGGGCGAGAGCCTCGCGGCCGCCCACGCGCCGCAGGACGCCTCAGGGTTGTCTCCTTTGTCTCCGGCGCGCGCGCGCCTCGCCTACGACGAGCTGCTCGCCAACCAGTTGGCGCTGGCGCTGGTGCGCGCCCACCACCGAACACTCCCCGGCCGCAGCATCGTCGGCGACGGCAGCCGGAGCGAGCGGGCGCTGGCGGCGCTCCCGTTTCGGCTCACGCCCTCTCAGGCCAGCGCGATCGACGAAATCCGGTCCGACATGGCGAACGCTACGCGCATGTTGCGGCTGCTTCAGGGGGACGTGGGCAGCGGCAAGACGGTGGTCGCGCTCGTTGCCATGCTCACCGCGGTGGAGGCCGGGACCCAGGCGGCGCTGATGGCGCCCACCGAGATCCTGGCCCGCCAGCATATGGCGACCATCGCGCCCCTTGCCGAGGCGGCGGGCGTCACGGCGTCCCTGCTCACCGGCCGCGACCGGCCAAGCGCGCGTGGGCAAGTGCTCGAGGGGCTGTCCGCCGGCGCGATCGACCTCGCCATCGGCACCCACGCCCTGTTCCAGGAAGGCGTGGCCTTCCGCGACCTGGCGCTGGCGGTGATCGACGAACAGCACCGCTTCGGGGTACACCAGCGTCTCGCGCTCGCCGCGAAAGGGGCCGGTGGGGGGCGCGGCACCGACGTGCTGATCATGACGGCGACGCCCATCCCGCGCACGCTCATGTTCACCGCCTATGGCGACCTCGACGTCTCGCGGCTCACCGAAAAGCCGGCGGGACGGAAGCCCGTGGACACGAGGGCGATGCCGGTTTCCAAGACGAAGGAGGTGATCGCGGCCGTCGCCCGCGCGGTTGCTAAAGATGCCCGGGCCTACTGGGTCTGCCCTCTGGTCGAGGAGTCGGAAGCCCTCGACCTCGCCGCGGCCAAGGAGCGCCATGCCGACCTCGCGGGGCGCTTCGGCGACCGGGTCGGGCTCGTGCACGGCCGTATGAGCGGGGCCGAGAAGGATGCGGTGATGGCGGCCTTCGCCGGGGGCGACATCGACATCCTGGTGGCGACCACCGTGATCGAGGTCGGGGTCGACGTGCCCGAGGCGACGGTGATGGTGATCGAGCATGCCGAGCGCTTCGGCCTCGCCCAGTTGCATCAACTTCGCGGACGGATCGGCCGCGGCGTCAAGCCCTCGACCTGCCTGCTGCTCTACACGCCACCGCTTAACGAGACGGCGCGAGCGCGCCTTCGGATCGTGCGCGAGACCGACGACGGCTTCCGCATCGCCGAAGAGGACTTGAGGCTGCGCGGCGCCGGCGAGCTGCTCGGCACCCGCCAGAGCGGCCTGCCCGAGTTCCGCGTCGCCGGCCTTGCCGAGCACGGCGAGCTGCTCGAGGTGGCGCGGGACGACGCCGCGCTGGTCCTCGAACGCGACCCGGGGCTCGAGACCCGGCGGGGTGAGGCCCTCCGTACGCTCCTGTATCTGTTCGAACGGGATGCGGTGGTGAAGTACGCCCGCTCGGGCTGAAGCCGGGCGGCGCCGCGGGAGGTCAGACGGCTTCGCCCTTCTTCGGCTCGCTCTGTTGCGCGGCGATCGCGGGCGCTTCGCCCTCCGCCGCCCTCACGAGGGGGACGGCCTTTCCCGTCTCCGGAAGGACGACTGGCGGCGTGACGATGCCGCCCGAGACGACCATCTTGATCCCGTCCTCCACGGTCATCTTCAAAATGATCAGGTCCTTGCGCGGAACGAACAGAAGATAGCCCGAGGTCGGGTTGGGCGTGGTGGGAAGGAAGACGTTCACCACTTCGTTGCCGGTGAGGTCCTGCACCTCGCCCTCGGTCACCCCGGTCGCGAAGCCGAGCGCCCAGACGCCGTGTCGCGGGTACTCGAACAGGACGACCTGGCGGAAAGCCTCTTCCTTCTTGGCAAAGACCGCCTGGGTGATCTGCTTGATCGCCCCATAGACGCTCCGGATGACGGGCATGCGCTCGACGACCCGCTCGCTGAAATGCACGAACAGGCGGCCGAGGAAGCCCGCCGTGAGCGCGCCGATCAGGATCAACCCGGCCACCACGATGATGACGCCGAGCCCGGGGATGCTGAAGGGCAGATATGTTTCCGGGTTGTATTTGGCCGGAATGATCGGCGTCACCCGGCTGTCCACGTAGCTGATGAACAGCCAGGCGAGGTAAACGGTGATTCCGATCGGCGCCGTGACCAGGATGCCGGCCAGGAAATAGGTCCGCAGCCGTCCAATGAACCCGTGATGGTGCGGCTTGCCCGGGTTGCCGCCACCGCCTGGATTCCCAAGCGGGCCGGAGGGCGCCGGCGCCTCGTCGTTGCGGCGGCGCGGAGACGGGGATTGCTGTTTCTTCATAGGGTTGGTGGCCCTTCCCTCTGTCTGGCGCAAAAGATGGTGCCAAGCGCGCCCGAGCGCAACCGATTTGCGCGCCGCCCGCCAATCGCGCCGATCACGCAATGTTTACCGGGCTTGGGGCTGCGCAGAGGCACCCGGCGTTTGCGCCGTGGCAAATCAGGTCCAAAATACGCATCAAGTAGCGCCTTTAGCGGAGCCGTTCGTCCATGCCTCCAGTCCCGAGACTTCTGGGCCTCGCCACGGCCGTGCCGCCGTATCGACTGCGCCAATCGGAAGTCATGGCCAAAGCCGACCGCCTTTTCGACCGTCGCACCAGCGAGATCGAGCGGATGCTGGGCGTATTCGCCAACGCCGGGGTCGAGTCGCGCTACGCCTGTGTCCCCTTGCAGTGGTACGAGCGGCCCTGCGGATGGGCCGAGAAGAATCGTCTTTATCTGGACAATGCGGTGGCGCTCCTGGAACAGGCGAGTCTCGAGGCGCTTGCCGCGGCGGGTCTCGAGGTCGGGGACATCGACGGCCTCGTCGCCGTGTCCACCACCGGCCTGGCGACGCCGAGCCTGGACGCGCTCTTGATGGAGCGCTTGGGTCTCCGCCGCGACGCATGGCGCCTCCCGGTGTTCGGACTGGGCTGCGCCGGAGGCGTGCTGGGGCTCGCCCGCGCCGCCCAGATGGCGCAGGCGGCGCCCAACGAGCGGATCCTCTTCCTGGTGGTGGAGCTGTGCACCCTCACCTTTCGCCGCACCGACCAGTCGAAGAGCAACATCATCGCCACGGCCCTCTTCGGCGACGGCGCCGCGGCCGCCGTGGTGGGCTGCACCGGCGACGGGCCGGGATTGACGTGCTGGGGCGAATACTGCTGGCCCGGTTCGCTCGAGGTGATGGGCTGGAGAGTCGAGGACGACGGGCTCGGGGTGCTGTTCTCCCGCGACATCCCGGCGCTGGTGCGGACGGAGCTGCGCACCGCGGCGGACGCGTTCCTTGCCCGCCATCGCCTCTCGCTCCGGGACATCGACGGCTTCTGCTGCCACCCGGGCGGGGCCAAGGTGGTGGCCGCGCTGGAAGAGGCCTTCGGTTTGCCCGAGGGCGCCATGGCCGAGGCCCGCGCCGTGCTTCGCGACTACGGCAACATGTCGGCGGCGACCGTGTTGTTCGTGCTGGAGCGCCTGCTCGACCGACGCGCGCCGGGGCGCCACCTCATGTCGGCGCTGGGCCCCGGCTTCACCGTCGGCTTCCTCACCCTCGAGACGGCGGGATGAGGACATGACCCCGCACCTCTGGGTCGTCGCCTTCGTGGCCTTGCAGCGGATCGCCGAGCTCGCCTGGAGCCGGCGCAACACCAGGCGGCTGCTTGGGGAGGGCGGCGTCGAGGTGGGAGCCGGGCACTACCCCCTGATCGTGGCGCTGCACGCGGCTTGGTTCGTCGCCCTGGTGGTGGCGGTACCGCGGGACGCGCCGATCCATCTTCCGTTTCTCGGCGTCTACGGCCTGCTCCTCGCCTTGCGGCTGTGGGTGATGGCGAGCCTGGGCCGGTACTGGACGACGCGGGTCATCACCGTGCCCGGAGCGCCGCTGGTGAAGCGCGGTCCATACCGGTTCATGCGCCACCCCAACTACGCGGTGGTGATGGGCGAGGTGGCGGTGGTGCCGTTGATCTTCGGCGCCTGGGAGATCGCGCTCCTGTTCTCGATCCTGAACCTGATCTTGCTGCGCCACCGCATCGCCGTGGAGGACGCCGCGCTCGACGAGCGTCGGTCGGCCTGAGCCGGGCCCTCCTCCGGCCCCGTTGGCGCAAAGGCGGGCGCGGATTTGGGTTAACGCTATACAGCCGCGATGCTAAGTTAACGCGCGTGGCAACCAGTGTGTATCGAAGGAACTCGAGCCACTGATCCTCAATGAATGAAGCATTGAAATTAATGGAATCGGTCGTTTCCGGCATTGGGAAGAAAAGGCCGAGACATAAGAAATTCCTCGGAGCCGCCTGCAATTATTTGAATGAGCATGAGAAGACCGATCTGGAGGAGTACCTGAATTTCCTCTCAGACGGCGGATATGACGTAGATCACATGGTTGCGTGTTATCTCACGGTATTGGATGACACCGTCAACGAGCAGTTATATTTCGCCAAGGAGCGGAGGTACCGCCATTCAAGCTTTTCGGAGGTGAAGGACTCCGTCTATTTCAACGAATCGTATATGGAAAAGTACATGGTTGGTCTCGCCATAACGTCCTTCCTGTGGCCCAACCATTCCGACATTCGACGCTTCTTCCTGGAGACCATGCCCTTGGACGTCCCCGGCGATTACCTGGAGGTGGGGCCCGGGCACGGCTATTTTTTCATAACGGCGATACGCCGATCGTCTTTTCGCTCTTTCACCGGCATCGATATAAGCCCGACGAGCATCACCTTGACTCGGCGCGCCGTCGAATATTTCGTCCCCGACCGAGCCCCGCGCGTTCACCTCCAGGAGCAGGATTTTCTGGGGGAAATGGAAGGGACTCCGCGGTTCGACGCCATCGTCATGGGAGAGGTCCTGGAGCATGTGGAAAATCCAGGGACCTTCTTGCGCCGGATCGGCGAGCTGGCGCGCGAATCCAGCTACGTCTTCTTGACGACCTGCATCAACGCGCCCGCCATCGATCACATCCATCTATTCCGCAACGAAAGGGAAATCCGGGACCTGATCACGAAGGCCGGATTGTCGGTGAGGGACCTACTTGAAATTCCCTACCACGGCAAGTCGCTCGTCGAATGCCGGCGCGACGACCTCCCCGTCAACGTCGCCTATGTTCTCGATAAACTGCAATGAACAGGTTCGGCCTGCGTTTCCATCATATCGGCTTGGCGGTGAGGGAGCCCAATGACGCAATGTCCTTCCTCAGAGAGATCGACTACGAAATCGGCGACCCGATTTTCGATCCCCTGCAGAACGTCTTCGTTGCATTGTGCGTGGCCGCGGACATGCCCGACATCGAACTGATCATGCCCGGCGAGGGGCCCGGTCCGCTTGATCTCATTCTGAAGAAGCAGGATAGTCAATTCTACCATACGTGCTTCGTGTCATCGGACGTGGATGGTTCGATCGCGGCCATGCACGAAGCGGGGCACCAGGTGGTACCGGTGGCCCCGCCCAAACCGGCCGTTCTTTTCGAGGGGAAGCTGGTCTCATTTTACCAGGTCGTCGGTTTCGGGCTCATCGAGCTGATCGAGGACGCGGGCACCAACGCGGCCTCGGTCCCTACCAAATCGAGCAAGACGACCCCAAGGCCTTGAACAGCGACGAAATCCTCGCCAGGATAACGCCGTACATGCGTGAGACCTTCGAGAATGATGTTCTGGAGGTCAGGGCGGACATGACGGCTGAAGACATCGAGGGGTGGGACAGTTTGTCCCACATCCGGTTGATCGTTGCGCTGGAGCGGGAATTCGGTATCAGATTCACGGCGGCGGAGGTCTCGGGTCTTGCCAATGTCGGCGACTTGATCGCGTGTATCTCGAGGAAACTCTCCGGTTAGGCCTATGCCCTTAGTGATCCGGACCCCGGTGGGCCGGGCCTGCCGCGGCCCGTGAAGCGTCTCGTCCGGGCGCAAATGCGTTGGGGTATAGAGAGCCTTTCCTGGCTGCCTGTTCCGCCGACGGACTTCCCTGCGCAATGCGTGGCGCTCAAGGAGAATCCCCGGGACATCGGACCACCCGTCCGTGCGCTTGCCTGCTGCGCCCTGTCCGATAGCCAACTGGCCCGCCTCGCCAAGGTGATCGCTGCGGCACGAGACCGCAATCCGGCCGGGATCGAAGGGTTACGGCCCTTCACGTTGGGCTTGTTGAGCAATTCCATGTCCAGCCTGCTGGTTCCTGCGCTGGTCGCCACGGGCGCCCGTTACGGCTTCGACCTACGCGTCGTCGAGGGCGCCTTCGACCAGGTGATGCAGGAGGCCCTCGACCCGGCCTCGCGGATCAAGGCGGTGCGGCCCGACGCCGTCCTCTTGGCCCTCGATTACAACGGCGTTCCCGGGCTCATGGATGATCTGACCGCGGATGGCGAGAAGGCGGTCGAGTCGGCACTGGACTATGTTGCCACGCTGTTGGGGCGCATGCGCCAAGCCATGGATGCGACGATGGTCGTCCAAACCGTTCCGGTGCCGCCCGAGCCCTTATTCGGCAACCTCGATTTCCGGCTCGAAGGCACGCGATGGCACCGGGCCGTCGAATTCAATGCCGGCTTGGCGCAGCGGATACTGGCCGACGGCGACATCCTTCTGGACGTGGCCGCGCTGGCCGCGACCGTAGGCCTTGAGCGGTGGTTCGACCCGGTTCAGCGGGTCCTGGCCAAGCTGCCCTTCCACCAGGCCTTCGTTCCGCTCTACGCCGACTGGTGTGTTCGCCTGCTGGCGGCGTCGACCGGACAAACACGGAAATGCCTGGCCCTTGACCTGGACAACACGTTGTGGGGCGGCGAGATCGGCGAGGACGGGCTCGAAGGAATCGTTCTGGGGCAAGGATCGCCCGAGGGGGAGGCTTTCCTCGCCGTTCAGTCCATGGCGCTAACCCTGCGGGAACGCGGCATCCTGCTCGCGGTATGTTCCAAGAACGACGATGCGAGGGCGCGGGAGCCCTTTCGCCGCCATCCCGACATGCTCCTGCGCGAAGAGCATATCAGCGTCTTTCAGGCCAACTGGAGCGACAAGGCCACCAACCTGGAGAGCATCGCCCGAACCTTGGGCATGGGCCTGGACGCGCTCGTCTTCCTGGACGACAGTCCGGCCGAGCGCCATCTCGTTCGACTAGCCCTGCCGCAGGTCTGGGTCCCCGAGCTGCCTGACGATCCCTCCCGCTACCCGCAGGCGCTGCTCGCGTCCGGTTGCTTCGAAAGCGTGGCGTTCACCGCCGACGACCGAGCTCGCGCCGATCGCTACGGGGCCAATGCCCGCCGTGGCGCCCTCGCCCAGGAGTGCCGCGACCTGGAGAACTATCTGCGATCGTTGGAGATGACGGCTGTCCTCGGGCCCTTCGATCGCGTCGGCAGCGCCCGGGTCTTCCAGCTGATCGGCAGAACGAACCAGTTCAACCTGACCACGCGGCGCTACACCCAGGCCGAGGTGGAGAGCATGACCACGGATCCAACCCTCTTCACCCTGCAGGTCCGGTTGCGTGATCGCTTCGGCGACAACGGCATGATCAGCGTCGTCATTTGCGGCATCGATGGAGATATCTGGACCATCGACACGTGGCTGATGAGTTGTCGCGTGATCAACCGGCGGGTCGAGGAAGCGGTGCTCGATGAGATGGTCGCCGGCGCGAAAGCAAGGGGCGCGCGCGCCCTCGTAGGGCATTATATTCCGTCCGGGCGCAACGAGCTGGTCGCCGGCCATTACGAGGCCATGGGCTTCAGTGCCGGCGGAAAGGACGGCGAGACAGAAGTGTGGACCCTGGACCTGGATGGTTATTCCTCTCGCCTGCCGCCGATCACCGTGGTCCGCTGCGACGAGGCGCCGGCGGCGTAAGCCCGCGCCGGAATATTTGTGGCATGATCTTTAGCAGCTATGAATTCATTTTCGCCTTTCTTCCTGCCGCCCTCGTGGTGTTCCACGTCGCCCGCAAGCTGTGGGGCGGCGCGGCGGCGCTCGGGATAACCTGCGCCACATCGCTTTTCTTCTACTCCTGGTGGAACCCGCCCTACCTCTTTCTCCTCATCGGGTCGCTGGTCGGCAACTTCGCCTTCGCCAAGGCGCTCAGCCGCCGGCCCTCGGGGAGGATTCTGTCCCTGGCCATCATCGTCAATCTCCTGGTCCTCGGCTATTTCAAGTATCGCGGCTTCTTCCTCGAAAACGTGGGCTTCCTGGTTGGCGAAACATGGAGAGTCGAACAGATCATCCTGCCGCTGGGGGTTTCGTTCTTCACGTTTCAGCAGATATCCCTTCTCATCGATGTCCGGCTCGGTCGTGCCCAGTTGAAGTCCCCGCTCGATTACGTCTTCTTCGTCTCGTTCTTTCCCCAGCTCATCGCGGGGCCGGTCGTGCTCTACCGCGAAATGGGCCATCAGATCGAGGCCATGCGCCAAGACGAGGGGCCGGACTACAGCCTGCTCCCGTCCGGAATCGTCATTTTCGGCCTGGGGCTATTCAAGAAGGTGGTGCTGGCCGACTTCATCGGGCAGCAGGCCGACCTTGTCTTCGCACGTGTTCACCAACTCACCATGCTGGAGGCTTGGTACGGCGTTCTTGCCTTTACCATGCAGCTCTACTTCGATTTTTCCGGCTACGCGGACATGGCAGTCGGCCTCGGGCTGATGTTTGGCTTCGTGCTACCGATCAACTTCAGGACGCCCTACCGCGCGACGTCGATCATCGATTTTTGGCAGCGGTGGCACATCACCATGACGCGGTTCTTCATGAACAATGTATACATGCCGCTAAGCCTCGTGTTGACCCGCTATGCCGCCCGTCAACGGCTGACGGCGGCGCCCCACTTCCTGTTGGGCTGCGCGCTGCCGATCTTCGTCACGTTCCTACTGGCAGGCCTGTGGCATGGGGCGGGGTGGACGTTTGTCATGCTGGGGGCCGTCCACGGCGCGGCCTTGGCGATCAACCTCGGATGGCGGCGGTGGAAGATGCCCTCTCCTCCGGCCGTCATCGGTTGGTTGCTGACCATGCTGACGCTGATGATCTCGCTCGTCTTCTTCCGCGCGCAAAGCTTTGATGACGCGTGGCTGATACTGGGGAACATGTTCCTGCCCAGTCGGCTCTTCCTGCCCGACTGGCTCGCCACCGGTCAAGCCGTGCTGGGGCTGCCGCTCACGCACCTTGGGATCTTCCCCTCCGGGAGCCAGTCGGTCCTGGTCTGCGCGCGGATCGCCGTGTTGTTGGTCCTGTCGATGACCCTGCCCGAGCTGACCCGGGACGTGCGCGGGTTCTCCTTGGGTTGGCGAACCGCTTTTGCGACGGCCGCCACCCTGCTCCTGGGCGTGGTCAGCCTCACCCAGCCCCGGGCCTTCATCTACTTCCAGTTTTGAGGGATCCCGATGGCCGAGTGGAAACGGTTCTTGAAGATCAAACTGCCGGTGGCGCTGTTGTGCACCGGCGCCGGCGGCTTGGCCGGACTGGTTCTCCTGACCCTGGCGCTGGTGGACGAGCAGAGCATCAACACCTGGGCTAACGCGTCGATAGCGATGAAGCTCGCTCGGTTGGCCGCGCCGAATCGGCCCCCGGCGGTGATCATTAGCGGCGGATCTGGGGCGCTCTACGGGCTCGATTCCCCCTACCTCGAGACCTTGACCGGACGCCAGGTCACGAACGTCAGCACCCAGTGGCAGCTCACCTTCTATACTGCCGAGAAGACGGTGGAATTGGTCCGACCGGGCGATATCTTCATGATGCCGCTGGAATACTCCATGTACGGCTACGCCGCGGGCGATAAGGCCCCGTTCGAAGCTTGCTATCGGATCAGCCACGATCGCTCGTCGCTGAAGGATCTGCGGGCCTGGGGCGACGCCTTCGTCACCTGTCCGAGCTATATGCTGCTCTATGGGATGTTCCTGAAGGTATTGCGCGTCAGCCTTATCTACGAGCGCGAGATCGACCCCCTAGCGACGCTGAACGAGCACGGCGATCACATCCGGAATCTTCCGGAGCTCGGCCGCGGCCCCAACAGGC
This sequence comes from Alphaproteobacteria bacterium, assembly GCA_036475545.1. Taxonomy (GTDB): domain Bacteria; phylum Pseudomonadota; class Alphaproteobacteria; order DATDPM01; family DATDPM01; genus JAZGAE01. Next base: position 11,831 of record JAZGAE010000049.1, on the reverse strand, counting down.
GGCACGCGGCGCACCGAATCAGTGCCCCCGAAGGAACGCTCCGTCTTCCGCGCCTCGAAAGGTTGGCCCGGGCCATCAAGCAAAGAGGGGGGATCCTGGCGATAAGCTTTCCCGCAGTCCTGGAGCCGCCGGAGGGCAAGCCCTCGCTTCCGACGGAGGACGTCGACAGACTCAAGAAATGGGCGGCGGACCACGATACGATCGTCGTTTCCACGCCGGAGACTCACATCTTCCCCGCTGAGTGCTTCTTCGATCAGGCCCATCTGCATCGCGGTTGCACGCGGGAGAACACGCGGCGTTACGCCGAGGCATTGAAGCCGCTTCTTACCGCAACCGAGACAAAGGCCGGTCTCGGCGGATCCCGCATGTGAATGGCGGCAACCGGGCCGGGAAGCCTGACGGCCCGGTCCTGTCCGGCATGACGCGGCGGTGGAAAAGCCGCGGGAATCGGGAGTCGGCTGGGCGTAGGGGGCGCGCAGTCCGCCTTGTCCGAGGACGAGAAGCCATCGCGCCGAGACCCCTAGTCGGCCTCGAAGGCCTGGACGTGGTCGCGCGCCAAGGCCGGATCCTGGTCTTCCTTGCGCAGGAAACAGTCGCCGATGGCAAGCGCCTCGATGCCGGTGCCCATGAAGCAGCGGAACGCGTCCTCCGGCGTGCACACGATCGGCTCGCCGCGGACGTTGAAGCTGGTGTTCACGATCACGGGGCACCCGGTGAGCGCCTTGAAGGCGGAAATCAGCGCGTGGTAGCGCGGGTTGGTCTCGTGGTGGACCGTCTGGATGCGGGCCGAGCGGTCCACGTGGGTCACCGCCGGGATATCCGAACGCGGAACCGTGAGTTTTTCGAAGCCGCTGAGCCCCTCCTCCTCCGGCGTGAGGCGGCGCCGGTGCCGCTCCGCCACGTCGGCGACCAGCAGCATGTACGGGCTGTCGCCTTCGAGCTCGAACCATTGGGCCGCGTCCTCGGCCAAGACCGAGGGGGCGAAGGGGCGGAAGGACTCCCGGAACTTCACCTTGAGGTTGAGCGTCGACTGCATGCTCGGTGAACGGGCGTCCGCCAGGATCGAGCGCGCGCCGAGCGCCCGCGGGCCGAACTCCATCCGCCCCTGAAACCAGCCCACCGCGCTGCCGTCCGCGATCGCCCGGGTGGTTGTCTCGACGAGCCGCGCCCCGTCCAACGCCTCGAACCGGGCGCCGGCGCGGGCGAGTCTCGCCTCGATCTCGACCTGCGAGAACTCGGGACCGAGATAGGCACCGTCCATTGCATCGATGGCGTTGTCGACCGCTCGCGGCCGGCCCTGGAAGTGATAATAGGCGGTGAGCGCCGCGCCCAACGCCCCGCCGGCATCGCCGGCTGCGGGCTGAATCCAGATGTTCCGGAAGCGCCCCTCGCCCAGCACCTTGCCGTTGGCGACGCAGTTGAGGGCGACGCCGCCCGCCAGGCACAGGTTGCGGGCGCCGGTCTCGGCGGCGAGCGCCCGGGTCATGCGCAGCACCGCCTCTTCGGTCACCGCCTGGATCGAGGCGGCCATGTCCATGTGGCGCTGCGTCACGGGCTCACTTGGCTCTCGCGGCGGGCCGCCGAAGAGATCGTCGAAGCGGCCGTTGGTCATGCGCAGCCCCGTGCAATAGTCGAAGTAGGACTGGTCGAGCCGGAACGACCCGTCCTCCTTGAGATCCATCAGGTGCTCCAGGATGATGTTCGCATAACGGGGCTCGCCATAGGGGGCGAGGCCCATGAGCTTGTACTCGCCCGAATTGACCCGGAAGCCGCAGTGGTAGGTGAAGGCGGAATAGAGCAGCCCGAGCGAATGGGGGAAGTGGATCTCCCTCACCATCTCGAGCCGATTGCCCCGGCCCAGGCCGACCGACGTGGTGGCCCATTCGCCGACCCCGTCCATGGTGAGCACCACGGCCTCCTCGAACGGCGAGGGATAGAAGGCGCTGGCCGCGTGGCTCTGATGGTGCTCGGCGAACAGGAGCCGTGCCTCCCAGTCGAAATCGGGCGCGAACTTGCGGAACTCGCGGCGAAGCAAGTTTTTCTGGAACAGCTTCTCGCGCAGCCAAAGCGGAATCGCCATGCGGAAGGAGCGAAACCCCCGCGGCGCGAAGGCGACATAAGTCTCCAGCAACCGTTCGAACTTGAGGAACGGCTTGTCGTAGAAGGCGACGAAGTCGATCTCGTTTAGGGCGACGCCGCCGGCCTCCAGGCAATAGGCGATTGCGTTCCGCGGAAAGCGGGCGTCATGCTTTGTGCGGGAGAAGCGCTCCTCTTGGGCGGCGGCGACGATGCGGCCGTCCTCGATGAGCGCGGCGGCGCTGTCGTGGTAGAAGGCCGAGACGCCGAGGATGCGCACCTCGCGCGCCCTCGGATCAAAAGAGCGTGTAAATGAGCGGGGCCACCGCCGAACCCTCGCTGAAGGCGATGAGCCCGCCGAAGAGCGCCATCATCACGAGGATGGGCAGCAGCCAGAACTTCTTGCGCACCCGCAGGAACATCCACAGCTCCTTCACGAACCACATGCCCTGGCCCTCAGAACTGGTTACGCATGGTTTCGGGCTCAGGCCCCGGAGGACGCCGCTCGATCCAGTATGTCCTGGCCCGCCGGTCGAAGCGCAACCTCAGCGGGTTCTTGCCCAGCGCGCGCATGACGAGCGCCGTGGGCGTCACGGCGGTAAAGAAAAGGAGCCCCATGACCAGCGGAGTGGCGATCCCGTGCAGCAGCCTTCCCAGTCTCGACCACAGCCGGTTGAGGGGCGCGAGCAGGGCCGGGCGGACGAGAGCCGCGACCAGGAACATCCCGCCCAAAGCCAGGGACCAGAGGCGCGCGCCCTCCCCGCCCAGCAGCGGCCAAAGCCCGATCATCGTGAACACGGCCGCGAAAACGATCCCGAAGGCGCGCTCGGAGCCCGCCTCGGCCGTCGGCCCACGTGAAAAATCCTCGTGAAGTGCACGTCCCACGGTCTCTTGCTCCGAAGCGGTGCGATTGCAGCGATCGGTTCTATCACCGGTCCCGGCGGGAACGCAACGCGGCTTAGCCGGGAGGGCGCGGGCGGGAGCCGGGAACGCCCGGACCCGTCACGCCTTCTTGGAACCCTCTCGCGCCCCACGATCAGCCCCGGCGGGCGGTGCCTCTGGGGTCAAGACGAAGCTTGGCGTCCCATGGGGACTCTGCGCAAGGGAAAGAGGATCAAGAGCCCCAGGGCGAAGAACACGAAGATGGTCGCCATGCCGAGCCGCTGGCTGTCGAACAGCAGCGTCACCCAGCCCACCAGGAACGGGCCCAGGAAGGCCGTCACCTTGCCCGAAAGGGCATAGAGGCCGAACATCTCGGTCTGGAGTTCTACCGGGGCGAGGCGCGCCATCATCGACCTGCTGGCGGCCTGCACCGGACCCACGAAGACACCGAGGGCAAGGCCGATTGTCCAGAAAAGATCCTTGGACTCGATAGTTAGCAGGACACCGCCCAAGAGAATGAGAGCCGCAAGCCCGATGAGGATGGTCCGCACGGGGCCGATCCGGTCGTCGACCCAGGCGAAGGCGGCGGCGCCGAGGCCGGCCGTGATATTGAGCGCGATTCCGAAGCGGATCACCTCGGCCACCGACATGGCGAAAGTCCCCACGGCGTACACGCCGCCGAATATGAACAGGGTGTTGAGGCCGTCGGTGTAGATCATCCGGGCAATCAGGAAACGGGCGATTACCCGGTAGCGGCGAATGTTCCTCAAGGACCCCACGAGCGTCTTGATTCCGTCCCGCACCGCAGTGGCGAACGACACGCCCGTCGCCTTGCGGTCCGGCGTGAACAGGAACAGTGGAAGCGAAAACACGGCGAACCAGACCGCGACCAGAAGCGTGGTGACGCGCACGTGTTCGGCGGTTTCCTTCTCAAGCCCGAACCACGGGGCCTCCGCCTGAACGAAGCAGATGAGCGCCACGACGAGGCAGGCGAGCCCGCCGGCATAGCCCGCGGCCCAACCCCATCCAGACCACCGCCCCAGACGATCGTGTGGGGCAAGTGCCGGCAGCATGGCGTTGTAGAAGACCATGGCGAAGTCGAAGGCGACGGTGGCGAGCCCCACGAACACGAGCGCCCACAGCACATAGTCCGGCGAGGGCCGCACGAACCAAAGCATCGCGGTGGCGACGATACAGAGCACGGTAAAGGTGGACAGCCAGGGCTTGCGCCGGCCGGTTTGGTCGGCGATCGCGCCGAGGACCGGGCTGAGCAGGGCGATGAACAGCCCCGCGAGGCTGATTGCCCAGCCCCACTGCGCGGTCCCGAGGACCGGCGACTCGGCCACCGCCTTGGTGAAATAGGCGGCGAACACGAAGGTGATGATGATGGTCGGAAACGCCGAGTTCGCCCAGTCGTAAAGCGACCAGGAGACAAGGGCTAGGCGCGGCTCGCCGCCGACGGGATCGCCTACATCCCCGGTGGACGCCATCGAAGCTCAAGAGCCCCAGAGCATCGCTTGGGCGTCGCCGACGCTGTCGCGCCAACCCTTGCGGATCGTCTCGCGGGTGCGGCCGGGAATACCGACCGGCTCCTGCGCCTGCTCCGACATGGCGCTCACTCTGGCGCGATCGCTGAGCAAGCGCAAGGCTCGCCCCGATTGCTCCGTTGCCGGCGGGCGTGAGCCGGGATCGTGGCGGGATGCCGTCGCCCTGGCTGGGTTTCGTAGCCCCCGGGCGCTCGGTTGCGAGGCCGTCGGTTCACACTGCTTCAGGCCTCGGGGCTTCAGGCCTCGGGAGCGAGCCTTCGGGCCGGCGCGTGAAGCGCCACCCGATCGGCCTGGAAATGACGGCCTAGCAGTACGGCCCGGTCAAACCCTGGATCGCCAGCGTGCCACTGTAGTGGAGCTTGCGCCCATGCTCGTGAAGGTAGACCTTCTGGATCCACAACGCCTCCATTTCGCGCATGTGGTTGCGCGCCGCGGGCGCGTACTCGGCGAAGGCGCCCGCGTGCTCCTGCAGGTGGTGCACGAGTTCGTGGACCAGGATCGCCCGCTCGCAGGTGTTGTTCTCGGGATCGAGCCCGTGGGCGAGATAGATGACGTGGGGTGAATCCGTCGGAGACCAAGCCAGGACCGGACAAGGCCCCGTGCACGCCATCCGCACCAGCTCTTGCTGGGGCACGAAGGCGACCACCGGCCGTTGGGCCGGGATCTCGTATCCGGTATGGACGTTGAGCCAAGCCAGCAGGCCGACCACCAAGGCCTTCAAGGTTGCCGCATCCATGAAGTCGCGTCCCCTCCGCGACGGCATCCGGAAGACGTTAACCGCAAACCAAGTTTACTATATATAGTAGTTTTTCTAAGATAATGCCACTATTTGTAGGTGGGCACCCGCAGCGTGCGGTGCGCGGCAAGCGCGAAACGAGTTCGGAACGAGGACTGCCCGACGGCGGAGCGCCAGACCGGGCGCGTGGTGATAGGCTCGAAGAGCCGCGGCCGCGTCAGCCCGCTTTTTTCATAGGGGCGCGTTCCGACCGGGACGGCGCCGGACCGCAAATGGCGAGCCTAGGCGCGCATGGGCGAGGAAGGGCCGGATAGTGCGGCTGAAGGTTCCGGTTCGGCACGGCCGGCGGGTTCGCCATTATCCTGGCCGCCGCCTGCTGCTTGGCGGAAACCTCCTTGAGCGCGCACGGCGTACGCCGCGGCACCGTTCCGTGCTTGGCGGCCATCTCCAGGCACGCTTCGCGCAACGTGCGAACGGGCCTGCACAGATAAGGGCTGCACGGACTTTTCCTTGGTAAGGTCATGCCTCAACCTATTGCGGACATGGTAAACGGAGGGTTAACGGGAGGTTAACGGGACGTTAACGGCCATGAGGCGTTCGCCGAAGCGGGGGCCGCTGGGCGGGCATCCTTGACCGGGCGGGGTCCGCAGCCGGGGACAAGATCACCTGGGGCCGCCGACCTGCCCCGTTGACCCGGCCCGGCTCGCGTCGGGTCGGCGATTCGGAGTAGGCTTTCCTTTGCGCGGGCGAATCCCGGCGCGCCGGCGCGCCGGCACCCTCCACCTTGGCCCGCGCTAGGAAGGAGGATTGCTCATGTCCACCTACATCATCCTGGGCAACTACACCGACCAAGGGATCCGCAATATCAAGGAGTCGCCGGATCGGCTTGATGCGGCGAAGGAAGTGACCAAGCAACTGGGCGCGGAGATGAAGGAGTTCTACCTCACGCTGGGAGCCCATGACTTCGTCACCGTGACCGAGGCCCCCGACGACGAGACCGCCGCCAAGCTGGTCTTGACACTCGGCTCCCTTGGCAACGTGCGCACGACCACGCTCAGGGCGTTCACCGAAGGGGAGTACCGCAACCTCATACAGGGCCTGCCCTGACGGCCGGCGCCTTGCAAGCGGTCTTCCGCCCCGCTCCGCGCGGGGCTTTTTCTGGTTACGCGTCCGGAGAGCGCAAGCCCCTTCGCCCGCTGGTGCCTACCCGGCGCTTGGGCCTAAGGTAGGCGGATGGCATCGCCAGCGCGCAAAGCCCTCGAGATCCTTGCACTCGCAGTTGTCCTGGCCGCTGGGCTCGCCGGGCCCTCCCGGGCGGATTTCGACGCCGGGGTTGCGGCTCACAAGGACGGTGACTACGCCGCCGCCCTCGCGGAGTGGATGCCGCTGGCCAAGCAAGGCCACGCTCACGCCCAGTACAACCTGGGCGCAATGTACGTCAGGGGCGAAGGCGTCCCGCAGGACTACGCCCAGGCGGTGTATTGGTTCGAGCGCGCCGCACTGCAACGCCACGCCAGGGCCCAATACCACCTCGGATCAGCCTACGCCGAGGGCCTAGGCGTCTCGCGGGACTACGCAAGGGCGGCGGCTTTATTCCGCCGTGCCGGCGAACAGGGCCACATGGACGCCCGGTACAGGCTCGGGCAAATGTACGCCAAGGGCCGTGGCATTCCTAGGGACTACATACGGGCGCACGTGTGGCTGGCCCTCGCCGCTGAACAGGGCTCGAACAAGGCGGCGAAAAGCATCAAATTGGTCGCCGAGAGGATGATGCGGTCGGAGATCGCCGAGGCGCAGAGGCTGGCGCGGAAGCTGAAGGCGAGGAAGGGAGGACTTAGCCCTATCCAGGACCCCGGGCGCCCGCGCTGGTTCCCGGTGCCGTTCGGCGGTGGGGAATGAGGAATTATGCGATGCTCGATGGGCGTGACCGGACGGCGACGCCTGCGGGTTGCCAGCCTATTCCCTTTGGCGGCGCGGACGCGCCCCTTCACGCCGCAGCGTGCCCTTCCGCATCGACCACCGTCGAGGGGACGAACCTGTTTCGCGCGCTGCGAAACCGAAGCGGCCGCTTTCTGCTGATCTCTCGCCAAAGAGCGGCGTGGCCGCGAGCAGCCAAGGTCTTGATTTCATTGGTGGGCGCGGCAGGGATCGAACCTGCGACACACGGATTAAAAGTCCGTCGTTCTACCACTGAACTACGCGCCCGATGGCGGGCAACTTAGGCCCGCGCCGGGGTGGAATCAACACCGGAGGCGTGTGGCCGGCGCTGCGTCCTGCCCGGCGCCCGGGTGTGGGCCGCGCCTGGGCCGCGCCTTCGCAACGGGCAGTGGCGCCGCCGCGCCTTTGTGTGGATGATTGGGGCGGACGGTGGCCCTCGTGTTGCCGCAACCGGCAAGGGGGCGGATCACCGCCGGCAGACGCAAAGGAGGGAGGGGGGAGGTGATGAGCAAACGACTCTTCAGTGCAGCCGCTATCTTGACCATGGCAATGTTGCAGGGCGGACCGGCCCCGGCCCAGGAGCCTACCTGTCTGGAGCCGAGGGAGCCGAAGTGTGTAGATGCGGAGCTTTCGGGATGGATCACAGACGAGCCGAGTCAGCTCGCCTGCCAGGACGACCTGGCGCAATACACCGTCCAGCTTCGCGATTACGTGAACTGCGTCTCGGCCAACGCGCAGGCCAGGATCGGGGAGGCTTACCAGAAATACAACTGCAAGGTCCGGCGCGATCGCGAGTGCCTGTAGCCGAGGGCGACGGCGCCTCTCCGGCCTTCCACCATGCGACCGGCGCCCGCTCCTCGCTCCAGCCTGTCGCGGCCGGGTTTGGCGCCGGGATCTCGTCCGCCTAGAGCATAATCCGGTCAGGAGGAGTCGGCGACGTCGGCGGCGACCCGCATGCGGACGATACGGTCGGGGTTGCTGACCGTGCCGCTGGGTTTCGGCCCCCGTTTCAGCTTGTCCACATGCTCCATGCCGGCCACCACCTGGCCCCAGACGGTGTACTGGCCATCGAGGAACGGCGCCGGCGCGAAGCAGATGAAGAACTGGCTGTCGGCGCTGTCGGGATCGTTGGCCCGCGCCATGGAGGCGGTGCCGCGCACGTGCAGGGCGTCGGAGAACTCGGCCTTCAGGGCCTTGCCGGAGCCGCCGGTGCCGTCGCCCTTGGGATCGCCGCCCTGGGCCATGAAGCCCTCGATCACCCGGTGGAAGGCAAGGCCGTCGTAAAAGCCCTCGCGCACCAGCTCCTTGATCCGGGCCACGTGCTTGGGGGCAATGTCGGGGCGCATCTCGATCACCACGCGGCCGTACTCGAGGTCCATGTAGAGCGTGTTTTCTGCATCCCGGGGCTCGTCGGCCACCGCCCCCGACACCGCAAGCGCTCCCGCCAAGGCGGATAAGAGTCTTTTGAAAATCAATGGAATAAGCTCCTTTCCTAAGATGCGTCGGAGGCTTCACCAAGGCGCCGGGCCAGGTGTTCGGCCACCCGCGGCGAGACGAACTGCGTCACGTCCCCCCCCAGCCGCGCGATCTCCTTGACCAGGCGGGCGGCGATGAACTGGTGCCTGTCCGAGGCCATGAGGAACACGGTCTCGATCTCCGGGTTGAGGCGCGCGTTCATCCCGGTCATCTGGAACTCGTATTCGAAGTCGGACACGGCCCTCAGCCCCCGGATCACCATCGCGGCGCCGACCTCGGCGGCAAACGACATGAGCAACCCGTCGAAACGCCGGACCTCGATGACGTTGCCGCCGCCGTGTCCTTCCGAGGCGAGCTCCTCCTCGATCATGGTGATACGCTCGTCGATATCGAACAGGGTCCCCTTCCCGTCGCTCGCCGCCACGGCGATGATGAGCTTGTCGACGATCCGGAGGGCGCGGCGGATGATATCCAAATGCCCGAACGTGATCGGATCGAAGGTGCCCGGATAGATCCCGGCCCTGGACTCGCTCATTGCCCGCCCCCGCCGCCGGCCCCGCCGTCATCGGCGTCTTCGTCGTCGCCGTTCTCGCTGGGCCCGGCCACCGAGACCGCCCGCTCGTCCTCGGCGTCTTCGTCGTTGCCGTTCTCGCTGAGCCTGGCCACCGAGACTGCCCGCTCGTCCTCGGCGATGCTGAAGAGGGTGACCCCCTGGGTCTGGCGGCGCGCGATGCGGATGTCGTCGACCGGGCAACGGATGAGCTGCCCCCGATCGGTCACCAGCATGATCTGGTCGGTCGCCTCCACCGGGAACGAGGCGACGACGGAGCCCGTCCGATCCGTGAGGTCGATGTTGGCGATGCCTTTCCCGCCGCGGCGGGTGGTGCGGTACTCGTAGGCCGAGGTCCGCTTGCCGAAGCCGTGTTCGCTCACGGTCAGGATGAACTGCTCGCGTGACTCCAGCTCGTTGTACCGCTCTTTGCCGAGCTTCGCCGAATTCCCGGTCTCCGTCTCGGGGGCGCCCTCGCCTTCGGCGCGCCGGCGGGCGGCGGCGATGCGCAAGTACGCGTCGCGCTCCTCCGTCTCGGCCTCCACGTGGCCCAAGATGGACATGGAGATCACCTCGTCGCCCCCCGCCAGCCGGACGCCGCGCACGCCTATCGAGTTGCGGCCGGAAAACAAGCGCACTTCCCCCGTGGCGAAACGGATGCACTTGCCCTCGCGGGCGGCCAGCAACACGTCCTCATCCACCCCACAAGTGGCCACGCCGACCAGGAGGTCGTCCTTGCCCAATTTCATGGCGATCTTGCCGTTGGCCCGGACGTCGGTGAAATCCGAGAGCCTGTTGCGCCGCACGTTGCCCTTGGCGGTGGCGAACATGATGAACATGTCGGCCCAGCTCTCCTCGTCCTCGGGCAAGGGCATGATGGTGGTAATCGTCTCGTCCTTGGTGAGCGGCAAGAGGTTGACCAGCGCCTTGCCCCGCGCCTGGGGCGTGGCCACGGGCAACCGGTACACCTTCAGTTTGTATACGATCCCGCGCGATGAGAAGAACAGCATGGGGGTGTGGGTGTTGGCCACGAACACCTGGCTCACGAAGTCCTCTTCGCGGGTGCTCATTCCCGCCCGGCCTTTGCCGCCGCGGCGCTGTGCTCGGTAGGTGGACAGCGGCACCCGCTTGATGTAGCCGGTGTGGCTCACGGTCACGACCATGTCCTCGCGCTGGATCAGGTCCTCCATGTCCCGCTCGAGCTCGATGTCCTGGACCTCGGTGCGGCGCGGCTCGGCGAACTCCTTTTTCATGTCCATGAGCTCGCCGCGCAGGATTCCCATGAGCCTGCTGCGGGAACCCAAGACCTCAAGATAGGAGCCGATCTCCGTCACCAGCCCCTTGAGTTCGTCCCCGATCTTCTCGCGCTCCAGCCCGGTGAGCCGTTGCAGGCGCAGGTCCAGGATGGCCTTGGCCTGTTCCTCGGAGAGCCGGTAGGCGGCGTCCACCACCTCCCTGTCCGGCTCGGCGATGAGCTTGATCAGCGCCGCGACGTCGCTAGCCGGCCATGCCTTCTCCATCAGGCCGGCGCGCGCCACCTCGGGGCTGCGGGCCTGGCGGATCAGCTTGATCACCGGGTCCAAGTTCGCCACCGCGATGGCGAGCCCGACCAGCGTGTGGGCCCGGGTGCGTGCCTTGCCGAGCTTGAAGATGGTACGGCGCGTGATGACCTGCTCGCGGAACGCGACGAAGGCGGCGACGATGTCCTTCAAGGTCATCATCTCCGGCCGGCCGCCGTTGAGCGCCAGCATGTTGAAGCCGAAGGTCGTTTGCAGCGGCGTGTAGGTGTAAAGCTGGTTGAGGACCACCTCGGCCTCGGCGTCGCGCTTGATCTCGATCACCATGCGCAGCCCATCCCTGTCGGATTCGTCGCGCAGGTCGGCGATGCCGTCGATCTGTTTCTCGCGCACCAGCGTCGCGATCCGCTCCATGAGCCTCGCCTTGTTCACCTGGTAGGGGATCTCGGAGACGATGATGGCCTCACGGTCCTTGCGGATCTCCTCGATCGCAGCGCGCGCGCGGACGACGATCGTGCCCCGCCCGGTCCGGTAGGCCTCGCGCACTATCTCCTTGCCGAGCACGATGGCGCCGGTGGGGAAGTCCGGCGCCGGGACATGCTCCATGAGCCCGTCGAGGCCGATCTCGGGATCGTCGATATAGGCGCAGCAGGCATCGATCACCTCGCCCAGGTTGTGCGGCGGAATGTTGGTCGCCATGCCGACCGCGATGCCGCTCGCCCCGTTGACCAGCAGGTTGGGGAACTGCGCCGGAAGCACGGACGGCTCCTCCGCCGTGTCGTCGTAGTTCGCCCGGAAGTCGACCGTCTCCTTGTCGATGTCTTCCAGGAGCGCGTGGGCCGAGCGGGCGAGCCGGGCCTCGGTGTACCGCATGGCCGCAGGCGGGTCCCCGTCCATGGAGCCGAAGTTGCCCTGGCCGTCGATGAGCGGAAGCCGCATCGAGAATACCTGGGCCATGCGCACCATGGCGTCGTAGATGGCGGTGTCGCCGTGGGGGTGGTACTTCCCCATGACGTCGCCGACGATGCGCGCCGACTTGCGGTAGGGGCGGTTCCACTCGTAGCCCGCCTCCTTCATGGCAAAGAGGATGCGCCGGTGAACCGGCTTCA
>JAZGAE010000048.1:0-2782 GCA_036475545.1 Alphaproteobacteria bacterium | reverse complement strand
TCAACAAAGTTTTGTGGCTCGCCCCCTGAATCTCCCTACATGTTGTGCTCCCGAGGCGGAACGGCGGCCGGCACCGGCGGCGAGCAGGGCACGCCTTGGGGGCAAACGCGGACCGAAACGGCACCATCGAAGCAGAGCGTCGGATAGGGACCGGAAAGGGGCCGGCGCCGGCTCGCGGGGCGCACGCCTTGGGGGCAACCACGCACCGAAACTAGGCTGCGGCCGCCACGATCGCCCGGGCGGCATCGGCGGTAACCCGCCTGGCTTACCGCGCTCGCTCGCGCAAGGGACTCAACCGATCCGGGGGCCCCAGACGAGCGCGCCCTTCAACGGCAGGAGACTCGCCCGTGCGCGCGACGCAGGGAAGCGGACATCCCGCGCGCAGAGGTGTCGTTCGATCGGACCCGTTCGACGCTCGCTCGCGCTCGGCTTCGGACCCGTTCGACGCTCGCTCGAGCCCAGCCTACTGCGCCCCGAAGGGGCTGGGCGCCTTCGGCCTCTCGGCGAGGGACTCGGGGATCTCGGAGTTCGGCATGAGGGGAACGGCCGCCACCTGCTTGGCGCCGATCTCCGCCACCGTCTTCTCCATCGCTACGAACCGTTCCGGCGTCGGCGGGTGCGAGGCCGCGAGCCCGCTCTTGACCGATCCGGGATGGACGATGGCCATGCGGCGCCAAAACCTGGGCGCGTCCTCGACCGGGTAGCCGGCCCGCGCCATCAGGTACAGCCCGACGTAGTCGGCCTCGGCCTCGAACTCCTTGCTGTAGACCAGGGTGGCGAGGTCGCTGAACACGCCCTGGGTGTTGACCCCGACCCCCGCCAGCAGGATGTCGAGGAGGAGCCCGATCATGGCGTTCCCCATCTGCTTGTCGATGTGGTCCATCAGGTTATGGGCCATCTCGTGGCCGACGACCGTGGCGAGCTCGACGTCGGAGTCGGCGAAGCGGATCATGCCGCTGGTGACCGCGATGTTGTTGCCGTCGGCAAGGGCGTTGACGTCGTCCCGTTGCAGGACGCGCACCTTGTAGGCGCAGACCCTTTCGGCCCGGACGGTCGCCTGGCGGCGGCCCGCCGGCGTGTCGACCACGAAGCGCAGGTTCGGGTCGTCGTTGGCGAGCTCGGCGATCTTGGCGGTGACCCGCTTCGGCGCCTCCTTGCCGGTCGGGACCGGCCAGCCGTTCACCGAGACGAGCGCGTCGCCCACCTCGAGGCCGGCTTCCGCCGCCGGCGAGCGGTCGGCGAGCGCGAACACGTTCGCCCCCTCGCCGAAGCGGTAGACCCTGGCGAGCGTCTCCTCGTAGTCGTCCCCGAAGGAGAGCTTGTTCGCCAGAATCGTCCCGATCGAATGGACGGTGTCGGCCTGGCAGAGGTCGGCGTTCCGCTCGAGCAACGCATGGGCGATGGTCTGGACGCGGCCGTGCTGCGCGAACTTGGCCTCGAGGATCAGCTCGCGCTGCTTCTCCGCCTCGATCGCGGCGGCCTTCGCGTCCACCTGGGGAAGCTTCGATACCGGCCCGCAGGCGGCGAGCGAAAGGATCGCGATGAGCGGCAGGCGGGCCAGGGCCTTTCGGGCCAGGAACATGTCGGCATTCCTCCCCGCTGGTGGGGCGCCCCGATGGTGGCGCTCCCAGCCTATCCTTGGATTAATTCTACTTCAAGTTGCCGGCCCCTGTCCATGCGCCGCGGCCCAGGGACGGCCTCGATTGTCTTGAGACAAGCTTGCGCGTAGCATCGCGGCGGCGCGCGCGGGAGGAGGCGCGGCGGCATGGGCGAGACGATCCGGCTCACGGCGCAAGACGGGCACGTCCTCCCGGCCTACCGGGCCGAGCCCAAGGGCAAGCCCCAGGGCGGCATCGTCGTGATCCAGGAGATCTTCGGCGTCAACGCCCACATCCGCGGCATCGCCGACCGGCTCGCCCGCGAGGGCTACGCGGCGCTGGCGCCGGCCTTGTTCGAGCGCATCGAGAGGCAAGTGGAGCTAAGCTACACGGAAGAGGACACCGGGCGCGGCCGCGAGTTGCGCACCGGCCTCGGCTGGGACAAGCCCGTGGCCGACGTCGCGGCGGCCATCGCCGCGCTGGGGGCCGCAGGGCGCGTCGGCGTCGTCGGGTTCTGCTGGGGCGGCTCGCTCGGCTGGCTCGCGGCGACGCGGCTCGGGCCCGCCTCGGCCGTCTGCTACTACGGCGCCCAGATCGTCGAGTTCAAGGACGAGACGCCGGGCTGCCCGGTGCTGATGCATTTCGGCGCGCAAGACCCGCTGATCGCGGTGGAGGACGTGGAGACAATCCGCGCCGCCCAGCCGGCGGTCACGATCCACACGTATGCCGCCGGCCACGGGTTCAACTGCGACATGCGCGAGGACTTCGAGCCCGAGTGCGCGGCGCTCGCCTGGGAGCGGACGCTGGCGCACTTCTCCACACATCTGGGGTGAGCGGCCGGTTGCCGGCGCCGCCGTGAAGCTGCGCCGTGCGCTGGCCGGGCTCGACGGCAAGCACGATCTTGAGCGTAGGTTGGTGGAGTCGGCGTTGGTGGTGGTCGAAGCGCGCGCCGGCTCCGTGTGACGGAGCGGCCTTCTTCAGCCATAGTCCCTCCGCAACGAAGATTGCAATTGCGCCTTATCCGTGATTCCCTAGACGCTGCCAACGGGCAATGTAGGCATGCGACATGACCGACATTCCACTGCCGGCATTCGACAAGCCCCCTGTGAGTGAGGTGGTGTTTGGTGTCGGGTTTGACCCCATCCCCAACTTTCGTACGCCGCACGTAGGGCTGTACTGGGCGA
>JAZGAE010000047.1:0-5112 GCA_036475545.1 Alphaproteobacteria bacterium | reverse complement strand
CTCGCGGGTCATCTCGATGTCGCCCTTGGAAGGGGTCGGGTCGCCGCTCGGGTGGTTGTGGACCATGATGATGGCCGACGCCCCCAGCGAGAGCGCCCGCTTCACCACCTCGCGGGGGTAGACGGGGACGTGATCGACGGTGCCGGTCTGCTGCAGCTCGTCGGCGATGAGCCGGTTCTTGTGGTCCAGGAACAGAAGCCGGAACTGCTCGATTTGCTCCCGCCCCATGCTGGCGCGGCAGTAGGCCAGGAGCTTGTCCCAGGAGCCGATCACCGGGCGCTCCGCCACCTCCTCGCGCACCAGCCGAAGCGCCGCCGCCTGCACGGACTTGAGCGCCGCGACACCCCCCTCTCCCAGTCCCGGGACCTCCCGCAGCGCCTCGGGCTGGGCCGATATCACGCCGGCGAAGCCGCCGAACCTCGCCAACAGCTGCTTGGCGAGCGGCTTCACGTCGCGCCGGGGCTGGGCCAGGAAGAGCACGAGCTCCAGGAGCTCGTAGTCGCCAAGCGCCTCCGCGCCCCCCTTCAGGAAGCGCTCCCGCAGGCGCCGGCGGTGGCCGAGGTAGTGGGGCTTGTCGCTCACTGGCCGCTCCCCGTCCGTGCGGGTCAGCTATAGGGTGGGGCGCTCAGCCCGGCGGGCGAGAAGGTGAAGACCTCGTGGCCCTCGTCGGTGACGGCGACGGTGTGCTCGAACTGGGCCGAGAGCGAGCGGTCCTTGGTGACCGCCGTCCACCCGTCGGAGAGGATCTTCACCTCGTACTTGCCGGCGTTGATCATCGGCTCGATGGTGAAGAACATGCCGGGCTTGAGGACGAGGCCCTCTCCGGGCTCGCCGTAGTGGAGGATGCTGGGCGCGTCGTGGAACACCCGCCCGATGCCGTGGCCGCAGAAGTCGCGCACCACCGAGTACCGGTGGGCCTCCGCAAAGCTCTGGATGGCGTGGCCGACGTCGCCCGTGGTCGCCCTCGGGCGGACCGCCTCGATGCCCCGCATCATCGCTTGATAGGTGACCTCCACGAGCTTGCGCGATTTGACCCCTACCTCGCCCAGGTAGAACATGCGGCTCGTGTCACCGTGCCAGCCGTCGATGATCACGGTGACGTCGATGTTCATGATGTCGCCTTCGCGCAGCTTCTTGTCGCCGGGAATGCCGTGGCAGACCACGTGGTTGATGGAGGTGCAGATCGACTTGGGAAAGCCCCGGTAGTTCAAGGGCGCCGCCACCGCGCCCTGGTCGATGATGAAGTCGTGGCAGAGTCTGTCCAGTTCGCCGGTGGCGACGCCTGGCTCGACGTGGGGCGTGATGAAGTCCAGCAACTCCGCCGCGAGCTTTCCTGCGCGGCGCATGCCCGCGAAATCCTCGGACCCGTGGATCTTGACCACTGCCCGCACGGGCCTGGGCTGATCTGGCACGTCCATCAGGTTCATGGGCTCATGGTCTCGCTTCCTCCCGAGCACCCGCAAGCGCCAGGGCCAGGGGCCGGTCCAATTCAATGGACTGCGGGCTCACTTTGCAAGCGTAGCATAGGGCCTCGACCCCGGCGGCGCGGGCGCGTGTGAAGCCGGCGGCGTAAGCGGGGTCGATGTCGGCGGCCAGTCGGAAGCTCTCGCAGTCCTGCCGCTGCACCAGGTAAAGCATCACCGCCCGCGCGCCGGCGCCGGCCATCTCAATGAGCTCGCGCAGGTGCTTCGCGCCGCGGGCCGTCACGGCGTCGGGAAACTCGGCGGAGCCGCCGTGGCGCTTGAGGGTGACGTTCTTCACCTCGACGTAACATTTGGGTTTTCCGGGCTCCTCCAACAACAGGTCAATTCGCGAGGCCGTGCCGTAACGCACCTCGCGCCGCAGGGAAGGGTAGCCCGCGAGCTCCGGAATCTGGCCCAGGCTCAATGCCTCGGCGACGATCGCGTTGGTCCGCGCGGTGTTGATGCCCACCAGCTCGCCCGCCGCCCGCACCATCTCCCAGGTATAGCGCAGCTTGCGCGCGGGGTCGCGAGCCGGCGACAGCCACGCCTCCGATCCCGGCTCCAAAAGCCCCATCATGGAGCCGGGGTTGGGGCAATGAGCGGTCACCACCTCGCCGTCGACCTCGACATCGCACAGGAACCTCTTGTAGCGGCGCACCAGACGGCCGTGGATGAGGGGCTCGGGAAATCTCATCGCTGGGCAAGGTAGGATTGGCCGGGCCTGCTTTCAACCGTTGGCGCGGGCCCGCACCCTTCGCGGCTTTCAACGGCGCGCTTCCCTGAGCTAACATCGGCCCGCGCGACCTGGCGCACGAGACCGCCTGCACCACCCCTGGGGCCATGCCTGAGACACCGCAACCCACCGCAGCCGTCGTCATCATCGGCAACGAGATCCTCTCGGGCCGTACCGCGGACATGAACCTCTCCTATCTGGCGGGCGTCTTGGGCGAGATTGGCGTCCGCCTCGTGGAGGCGCGGGTCGTCGGTGACGTGGAGGCGCAGATCGTGCGCGCGGTGAACGAGTGTCGCGCGGCCTACACCTACGTCTTCACCACCGGCGGCATCGGCCCCACCCACGACGACATCACGGCGCGAGCCATCGCCACGGCCTTCGGGCTCGCCCTGGAGCGGAACGCCGGGGCGGTCGCCCGGCTCCGGGAACGTTACGAATCGCAGGACCTGAACGAGGCGCGGTTGCGCATGGCCGACATGCCGGTGGACGCGACGCTGATCGACAACCCGGTGAGCCAGGCACCGGGGTTCCAGATCGAGAACGTGTTCGTCATGGCCGGCGTGCCCGCCATCATGCAGGCGATGTTCGATGGGATCAAAGGGCGGCTCGTTGGCGGGGCGCCGCTCGTGTCGCGCACGCTCTCGTGCTTCTTGCCTGAGGGCGCGCTGGCGTCGGGCCTCGCCGACGTGCAGGCCCGCCGGCCGGGGGTCGAGATCGGCAGCTACCCGTTCTTTCAGCAGGGCCGGTTGGGGGTGAGCGTGGTTCTGCGCGGGACCGACGAGGGGCCCTTGGATGAGGCGGCCGAGGCGGTACGGGCGCTCATACGCGAGCTCGGCGAGGAGCCGGTCGAGCCCGGCGCGTAGTTTCCGGTCGCACGATCGAACCACGGCGCGTCCGACGCTCCCTTGCTGCGTCACCCGAACTGTCGGTAGAGCACGATGAGCCCGGCGCCGATCGCCAGCCAGATCGCCCCGTTCCGGAGCCACGTCTTACCGGTCTTGTGGCCCGCAATAACGGCCGGCGCCACCAGCAGCGCGAAGCCCAGCAGGTAGACGACCCAAATGAGCCGGGTGGTGGTCTCGAAGTCCACCGGCGCCCCTCATCTCTTGAGCACGGCGCGCGCCGCCTCGTCCGTCTCCTCCCAGCCGCGGCGCAGCAGCTCCGGCTGGTCCTCTTCCGTTTCGGGATAGCCGACGCACAAGTACGCCACCAGCGACCAAGTCTCCGGCACCTCGAGGATGGCCTTGATGGCCTCGGGATCCAGAATCGAGACCCAGCCCACGCCGATGCCCTGGGCGCGGGCCGCGAGCCACAGCGTGTGGACCGCCATGACGACGGAGTAGGGGAGCGTCTCGGGCATGGTCTTGCGCCCCAGCCCGTGCCCGGTCTCGGTCTCGTCGTCGACGAAGACGGCGATCTGCACCGGCGCGTCATCCAGCCCGGCCAGCTTGAGCGAGGCGTAGAGCCCGGCCCGCTCGCCCTCGTAAGTCTCGAGCGCGTCGCGGCTGCGGGCCACGAAGTTCTCGCGCACCGCCCGCCGGCGCTCGGGCTCGTCCACGGTGACGAACCGCCAGGGCTGGCTGTAGCCGACCGAAGGCGCCAGCGAGGCGAGCCCGACCAGCTCCTCGATCACCGACGCATCGATGGGATCGGGCCTGAAGTGGCGCACGTCGCGACGCCAGCGGAACAGCCGCTCGAGCTCGTCGCGGAAGCTGGTGTCAAAGCTGGGCGCGTCGTCCATGTGGCCGTCCCGTGCGCTTGGGAAGGGAAAGGGTATCGCGCGCCGGCTCCGCGGGCGAGCCCTCATGTGGGCACGCGCATCCACCGCACCGGCGCGGCCCCTGATCCTTTGGTCGGCGGCGGCCCGGGCACACCGCTTGCGCGCGGATTGCGGGGCGGGCTAGGCTTCTTGCCGCGGTCCTTGGCTGCGCGCCCGCTTGGCGGAACCGGTAGACGCAACGGACTTAAAATCCGTTTCCCTTCGGGGAGTGGGGGTTCGAATCCCTCAGCGGGCACCAAGACTCTCGGCGGCTCATGGGCGTTATCTCTGCCCGATGGTCCGCGTGGGGTCGGGCGTTTTCCCAACGTCTTGTGTGCTTCTTGTTAGCCACTTAGCATGGTTAGGGGCCGGCCGGTTGAACCGCGTCGCGAGGCGTGCGGAGGGGCCTGGAGATGCTATCTGGCGGCTCGGTTCCGCCACTTCGCGCCAGAACCTCGGGAGTCCCGCCCCGACGCCGGCCGGTCCCGCATGTCGCCGAAAGTGCAACCCTTCCCTTCGCCGAGGCAACGCCCCGCGCGAGCCGGGGCCGCCCAGTCACGGAAGCGCTTGTACGATCTCCCGGAATTGCGTCTCCGTGAACGCCCTGACGGTGGTTGTGCGTATGTTTCCAAGGGAACCGAGAGCAAGCAACATTTGGGCGCCGATCTCGTCGCTGGGGATGTCGACGACCATGACCAGGTCGTAGGCTCCCATGGTCAGGTAAAAGTCCTTAACGTTCCCGCCGAGCTGCCTGATCATGTCTTTCGCCAGATCCAGCCGGCTCGGCGACTGCTTGATATTCCTGATCCCTTGATCGGTATAGTTCGCGAGAATGATGTGGGTCGACATGGGTTATCCTCCCCCCTGAAAGAAAATCGGCCGCCGTACGGCCCGTGAGGCTTCCAGCGCCCCATAGTAACCCTGTGCGTCGGAGATAGCGTAGCGCGCTTCGTTGCGGTGTGCGAGCTTGCGAAGCGGTCGCGATATTCCACGCCCTGCCGAAAGAAGGCCCTGCAGCGGCGTTGACCGTCCGCGCCATGGGCCCTTCCGACATCCCCGGTCCTGCTCTCGCCGCTGACGTACTCCACGGACCGGCCGCGTTCCCGGCCGCAAGGCTTTCTTCGCCAACGGCCGGTTGCCTTCGGGATCCACCGTGG